>DSDT01000399.1 GCA_011048615.1 Chloroflexota bacterium
CGCCGCCGGCGGCGCAGGGCCGCGCGTCTCGAGTTCCAGCTCGGCTCGCGCCAGGGCGATGGCGATGGCTGCGACTTGCCGTTGACTGTCTGCCTCTTTCCTGGCCGGCCGGTCGGCGACTGGCGGCGGCTCGCGGTCCTTGATCAGGGCGGTCATCAGGTACATCAGGCCGTAGAGCATCGCCAGCGCTGCAAAAAGCATCACCAGGCCGATGCTCGAGATGGTCAAGGCCTGAAGGATTGAACTATTCATCCGCTCTCCTATCCTCTCGGTCGAGATGTAACAGGGCCAACGCGACGGTGCTGGCCCACGGCAGCGATTTAAACGCTCCTGCTGCCAGGGCGGCTTCGATGTCGGCGCGGGAAAGCAGGAGCAGCTCTTGCTCCTCCAGGTCGTCAGCGTCCGGTTCTGCCACGTGCTGCGCCCCCCGGGCCAGGAAGATGTGCGCTGCACCGGCCCCTCGGTTGCCATCCACCACATAGTCTCCCAGGAGGATCCATTCCGCCGCCTGGTAGCCCGTCTCTTCGAGCAGTTCCCGTTGGGCCGTTTCCAAGGGGTCCTCCCCCGGTTCCAGGTATCCTCCCACAGGAGCCAACGAGGTGCCTTCTACGCCATACTTGGTCTGGCGGAAGCAGAGAAACCGCTGGTTCTCGGTAACGGCCAGCACGTTGATGTAATCCGGCGTGATCACCCATGTCCAGTTCGGGATCACGTGCCCATCGGGCAGTTCGATGGTGTGTTCCTCGACGATGAGGTAGGGGCTGTGATCCAGTTTGGTGCGGCGGGATAGGGTCTTCCAGGGTTGCATCGCTCACAACGGAATGTTGCCGTGCTTTTTGGGCAGCGGCGTGGCCTGCTTGTCGCGCAGGAAATCCAGCGCAGCGATCAGCCTGACCCGCGTCTCGCTGGGCAGGATGACGTCGTCCACGTGACCGCTGGCGGCGGCGGCATAAGGGCTGCCGAACTGGTCGCGAAACTCGGCCACGAACTGCTCCCGCACCATTTCCGGATCCTCCACCTGGGCCAGCTTTTTCCGGTAGAGGATGTTGACCGCGCCTTCGGCCCCCATCACTGCGATCTCGGCCGTGGGCCAGGCGTAGACCAGATCGGTGCGGGTGTACTTGCTGCTCATCACGATGTAGGCCCCGCCGTACGCTTTGCGGACGACGATGGTGATCTTGGGCACCGTCGCCTCCGAGTAGGCGTAGACGATCTTGGCCCCGTGCCGGATGATGCCGCCGTGTTCCTGCACGCTGCCGGGCATAAAGCCGGGACAATCCACAAAGGTGACGAGGGGGATGCTGAACGCGTCGCAGAAGCGGACAAAGCGCGCGATCTTGTCCGAGGCGTTGATGTCGAGCACGCCGGCCATGTGAGCCGGCTGGTTGGCGACGATGCCCACCACCTCACCGTGGAGACGGGCGAAACCGACCACCGCGTTGGGGGCAAAGCGGGCCTGCACCTCGAAAAAGCTGTCCCGGTCAAAGATGGTTACGAGGGCCTCCCGAACGTTGTAGGACTGGCTGCCATCGACGGGGACCAGGCTGTCCAGCGCCGGGTCGGCCCGGTGTGGGTCGTCGGTCGGTGGGATGCGGGGGGCAGGGGCGACGTTGTTCGACGGCAGGTAGTCGAGCAGCCGCCGGGTGAGGGCCAGGGCCTCGTCCTCGTCGGCGGCCACAAAGTGAGCCACCCCGCTGATGCTGGCGTGGGCCTGTGCCCCCCCCAGCGTGTCGAAATCCACCTCTTCTCCGGTCACTGTCTGGATCACTTGTGGGCCGGTGATGAACATGTGGCTGATGCCCTCGGTCATGATGATGAAATCGGTCAGACCGGGGGAGTAGACGGAGCCGCCGGCGCACGGACCCAACATCACGCTGATCTGGGGGATGACGCCGCTGGCCTGGGTATTGCGCCAGAACAACTCACTGTATCCGGCCAAACTCCACACTCCCTCCTGGATGCGCGCGCCGACCGAATCGTTCAGCGCGACAAAGGGCACGCCGGACCCGATGGCCAGGTCCAGTATCTGGCACACCTTTTGCGCCTGCACCTCGGAGAAAGAGCCGCCGATGACGGTAAAATCCTGGGCTGCGACGGCGACCTTGCGCCCGTCCACCTGGCCGAACCCCACCACCACGCTGTCGCCGGGGAATCTCTTTTCGTCCAGTTCGAAGGCGGTGTGGCGGTGGGTGATGTAGGGGGCGACTTCTTGGAACGTGCCGGGGTCGAGCAGCCGGGCGATGCGCTCCCGGGCGGTCAGTTTCCCCTTGGTGTGCTGCTGCTGGACAGCGCGTGATCCGCCTCCTTGTTGCGTCTCGGCGCGGCGGCGGAGCAGTTCCTCGTTTGCTTGATCGGCTGGGCTGGACTGGCTCTCTTTGGTCTCCATACCGTCTCCTCGTTGTAGAACCTTTTGGGTCTCTGCGGGTCCATCGTTGGGGCGGGTCAAGTTCAAGCTACATTATAGTAGTGAAGGGGTGACGGGTCAAGCCGAGGGGAAGCGGCACGCCTGGCGTTGGCGATTCGTCAATTTGACATTGTGAGCCTAGTGGTATACAGTATTCGGCAGCATCGTCGGCGTTAGCTGGGTCAGGAGAGGGCATGTCGAAAAGCGCGCGCGATCTTTTGATACGGGGCAAGGCGGCGGCCAAGGCCGGTGAACGGGTTCGATCTGGACGGACTGGTGGTCTACGATTCGCGCTATCTGGCCGATTGGCCCGCCGAGACCTACCAGATCCCGGCAGCCAATGCCTCCCTCGTCGCCCGCCGGCAGGTTTTGGAAGAGATGCGGAAACAGGTGACCTACGGCGCCTTTGGGCAGGTCAAGGATGTGAGCGTCAGCTCGGCCGGCCTGATCGTTGAATACTTCAAGCTGGTGCTGCTGCCGCTGTGGATCGGGCGATATCGCGAGGCGGATGAGGAGAGGGAGTACACCGTCGTCGTCAACGGTCAGACCGGGGGCGTCACCGGGGAAAGGCCAGCGCGGGGCCTGCGCCGGCTGTGGTCGTGGTTGATGGGGGAGGAGTGAGGAGTCTGGAATTGGAAACTGGAGCAGATGTGGTGATCATTGGCGCGGGCGTCATCGGCTGCAGCACGGCCTACCACCTGGCCCGCATGGGGATAACAGACGTTGTCATCGTCGAGATGGAGCAGGTGGGCGCCGGTACGTCCAGCAAATCCGCCTCCATGCTGAGCTTGCAGTTTTGTGGCGCCGAGCTGGTAGCGCGCATGACGCGCTATTGCTACGATCGGTATATGCAGTTCGAGGAGGAGCTGGGCACGCCCATTGATTTCACCCCGATCGGCTGGCTGTCATTGGCGACCGAGGAGACCGCCGACCACCTGCGCCAGACGGCCGAGATGCTCCAGTCTCTCGACATCGAGACCGAGATCCTGACGCCGGAGGAGATCGCATACCGGTATCCCGCTATCCGGGTTGATGACCTGGTGCTGGGCACCTGGGGGCCGGGTGACGGGCCGTTGGACCCGCACATGGTGATGTGGGGGTACGTCGGGCGGGCGCGGGAGATGGGGGTCAGGTTGCGCCAGGGGGTGCGCGCCACCGGCATCCGCGTGGTGGGCGGGCGAGTGGTCGGCGTCGAGACCGACGCGGGATTCGTGGCGACGGGGACGGTGGTCAACGCTGGCGGTCCTTGGGCCATCGAGATCGGCCGCTGGCTCGGCCTCGAGATCCCGATCATCAACGCCGCCCGCAGCATCCTGGTCACCGGGCCGTTTCCAGACATTCCGTCCGACTGGCCGTTCGTGGAGGACGTGACCGTGGAGTGGTACGTCCGCCCCGAGGGGCCGGGTCTGTTGATGGGGATGGGAGTCACGCCCACCGATCAGTTGGACATCCCCTTCCGCATGGAGGTGGCATACGAGATGATAGACACGGCGGTCCATCGGGTGCCCGTATTGGAGCACGCGCCCTTTATGACCGGCTGGACGGGCGTCCGCCCCATGACGCTGGACGACCTGCCGATCCTGGGCCCGGTCCACGAGGTGGAGGGGGTGGTGTTGAACTGTGGATGGGGCGGCACGGGCATCATCCACGCTCCTCTCGCGGGACAACTGGCGGCCGAGTACGTCGCCCAGGGGCGGACGCAGACGCTGGACCTGCACCCGTTTCGGATGGAGCGGTTTGCAGGGGTGAACGTGCGAGAGGTGGCCGACCTGCGGGTCCATAGCCGGCAGGCTGGGGCCTAGGAACGCCAGCATCTTGCTGGCATCAACAGTCAGGAGGTGAAAACGTGCTGGCGAGACCGGGATTCCCAAGTTTCGATTACGTGAGGGCTGATACCCCTGCCCAGGTGGTCCGCTTGCTGGAGGAACATGGGGAGGCGGCGCGGTTGTTGATGGGCGGCACCGATCTCTTGGTGCGCATGCGGGATGGCGTGATCCGGCCACGGCTGGTGGTGGACGTCAAGCACTTGCCCGGCATGGACGACGTGGTCTGCGCCGCACAGGGTGATCTCACAGCAGGGGCGGCTGTCACGATGAATCAGTTGGCCGCACACCCCGACGTGCGGGCGCGCTATCCTGGGCTGGCCGAGGCGGCCAGATCCGTCGCCTCGTATCAACTGCGCAACCGGGCCACGTTGGGGGGCAACCTGTGCAATGGCTCCCCGGCCGCCGACACCGGGCCGGCCGTACTGGTGCTGGAAGGGCGGATGATCCTCTATGGCAACCACGCGCCATCTCCTGTGCGGGAGGTGCCGGCGGGCGAGTTTTTCCTCGGCCCGGGCCGGACGGCGCTCCAGGCCGGGGAGTTGATGGTGGGGGTGCGGTTTCCGCCTCCACCGGCCGGGAGCGTGGGGCGGTATCTCAAGCTGGGCCGCAACCGGGCCGGCGACCTGGCGGTCGTCGGGGTGGCCGTGCTCGGTTTTCCCGACGACACGGCTCCTTCCGGCTATCGCTTCCGCATCGGGCTGGCGTCGGTGTCGCCGACGGTGATACGGGCGTGGGAGGCGGAGGAGGTGCTGGCGGAGGGTCCACCGGGAGAGGCCACCTTTGTCCGGGCGGCGGAGCAGGCCATGGAGGCGGCCCGTCCCATTGATGATGTGCGGGCCAGCGCTGCCTACCGCGCGGCCATGGTGCGGAACTTGACGCTGCGCGGCCTGCGCCAGGTGTGGGAACGGTTGTGTGAGATATGAGGTGAGCGATGAGTAGACATACAATTTCTGTGACGGTCAACGGGAGCGCAGAGTACGTGGACGTTCCTTCCAACATGACGCTGCTCCAGATGCTGCGGGAGAAGCTGGCACTGACGGGCACCAAGAACGGCTGCGAGGCGGGCGAGTGCGGTGCGTGCACGGTGCTGTTGGACGGCGAACCGGTCAACGCCTGCATGGTGTTGGCCGTCGAAGTTGATGGCCGGGAGGTGACTACCGTCGAGGGGCTGGCGCACGACGGTCAACTGGATGTGGTTCAGCAGGCGTTCGTGGAGGAGGGCGGGGTGCAGTGTGGGTTCTGCACGCCCGGCATGCTCATCTCGGCTCACTCTCTGCTGGACCGGAACCCCCACCCCACCGAGGAAGAGATTCGCCAGGCGTTGGTGGGCAATCTGTGCCGCTGCACCGGCTACACTCGCATCGTGCGGGCAGTGCAGAAAGCGGCGCGAGGGAGGGTGTGACATGGCGAAGGATACGCAAACTGTCGATCCCGTGGGCAAGAGCGTGCCCCGGCTGGACGCTTTCGACAAGGTGACCGGAGCGGCGCAGTTCACCGACGATCTCCAGTTTGGGCCGGGACTGCTCCACGGGCGGGTGGTGCGCAGTCCCCATCCCCACGCCCTGATCCGGCGGGTGGATGGGGGCCGGGCGCTGGCGGTTCCAGGGGTCAAGGCGGTCGTCACCGGAGAGGATACTCCTGGCTTCATCGGCCTCTATTTGAAGGACCGGCACATCTTTTGTACCGACCGGGTGCGGTACGTGGGCGACCCGGTGGCGGGGGTGATCGCCGTCAGCGAGGAGATTGCCGAGGATGCGGCCCGGCTGGTCGAGGTCGAGTACGAGGTGCTGGAGGGCGTCTTTGATCCCCTGACCGCCTTTCAACCCGACGCCCCACTTCTGCACCCCGATCTGGGGTCCTACGAGGTGGTGCCGTTCATCTTTCCCCGGCCCGGCAGCAACGTCTCCAACGTCTTTCGAGTGCGCAAGGGAGACGTGGATGCGGCCTGGGCGGAGTGTGACTGTATCATCGAGGAGACCTACCGCGTGCCCCACATCCAGCACGTGCCCATCGAGCCGCACGTGGCGGTCGCTCGCTGGGATGCGTCGGGGGAGGTGACGCTGTGGAGCTCGACCCAATCCCCGTTCGCGCAGCGGGATCTGATCGCCCAGACGCTGGGGGTCTCGCAGGGGGATATGCGGGTGATCGGGAATTACATCGGCGGCGGCTTTGGCTCCAAGGCTGGGGTCTCGATGGAGGCATTAGCCGTGGCGATGGCCCGGCGGGTGATCGGCCGTCCGGTCAAGGTCCGCCTGACCCGCGAGGAAGAGTTTTGCTGTGCTTTTGTGCGGCAGGGGTTGGTGGCCAAGGTCAAAATCGGTGGTACCAAGGCGGGACAGATCCTCGCGCTGGCGGTCGAGTATTACTGGGATGCCGGGGCGTATACCGAGTACGGCGTCAACATCACCCGGGCGGCGGGTTACTCCTCCACCGGACCGTACACCATCCCCAACGTCAAGACCGACTCTTACTGCCTGTACACCAACCACCCGGTCGGCGGGCCGATGCGCGGTTTCGGGATGCCGGAAATTCACTGGTCCATCGAGCAGTCGGTGGACCGGCTGGCAGAGGCGCTGGATTGGGACCCGGTCCAGTTTAGGCTCAGGAACTGTGTGCAGGGCGGCGACAAGATTGTCACCGGCATGGTGATGCATCCGGTGGGGCTGTCCGAGTGTATCGAGCGGGCGGCGCGGGCGGTTGAGTGGGGGAAGCAAGAACCACCCACGGCCCCGCACAAGAGGCGTGGGAAGGGGATCGCCATCTGCTGGAAGGCCCCGGCTATGCCGCCCAACCCCGGCTCTGAGGCGTGGGTGCGCTTCAACGAGGACGGGACCGTCAGCGTGGGCGTGGGGGGACAGGAGTTGGGGCAGGGAGTCTTTACCGTCGCCGCGCAGATGGCGGCCCAGGCATTGGGTGTGCCCTACGAGTGGGTGCGCATCTCCCACCCGGTGGACACCAAGTACAGCCCCTACGAGTGGCAGACGGTTGCCAGCCGCATCACCTGGTCTATGGGTAATGCCATCAAGGCGGCGGCCGAGGACGCCCGGCAGCAGATTCTAGAGATCGTAGCCCGGCATTGGGACGAATCGCCCGATGAACTGGACATCCGGGGCGGTGAGGTGATCTCGTATCGGAGCGAGCGGTCGCTTCCTCTCGCGTCTATGGTGGTCTACGGCCTGCCCCGGCCGGACGATCAGGGCTGGATCGGCGGGCCGATCATAGGACGGGGCAGCTTTATGCCTACCTATGTGACGGGTTTGGACCCAGAAACCGGTCAGGGCGAGCGGGCGGTGGTCCATTATACCACCGGCGCCCAGGCAGTCGAGGTGGAGGTGGACACGGAGACGGGGCAGATCGAGATTTTGCGCCTGGCGGCGGTCTATGACGTGGGCAAGGCGATCAACCCGAACCAGGTGCAGGCTCAACTGGAGGGCGGCGTGGTGCAGGGGGCCAGCTCAGCCTTGTTCGAGGCGCTCCTGTTCGAGGAGGGGCGACCGTTGAATCCCTCCTTCGTGGACTATCGCATCGTGACGGCGGTGGATGCGCCGCGCCAGATCGTTGGCGGGTACGTCGAGGTGCCACAGGATGACGGCCCGTGGGGCGCGCGGGGGGTGGGGGAGCATCCTATGATCGCCACGGCCCCGGCCATCGCTAACGCGGTCTACGATGCGCTGGGTCTGCGTTTCAACGACTTGCCGCTGACGGCGGAGCGGGTGTTCATGGCCCTGCGAGAGTGCGAGGGGAACAAGGGCTCGCGTGGATTCCTGCGGGCGCGGGAATGACAGTGGGAATGATGGGCTTGTAGCAGCGTAGGATGAGCAGTTATCTCAAATAGATTGAAAAGGAGGGCAAGTTAGGCTCTAGGCCGAAAACGGGGTAAGCCCGCCTTGGGCGTAGGATGAGCAATGATGGCCTGGACATGTAAAGCGAGCTATGGCACCTGAATGCGCAGGTGAACTGGATCCACGTGATAATTGACTAGCGAGATCTCGACGTCTTCGTGGATCAGGGAGGCGTAGCAGTACTGGGGATTGCGGGCCGCGACATAGTCCACGAAGCGGATGCCGCCAGTGATCACCGCTCGCGCGCCGGCTGGCAGGTAGACGTATTCGCTCCCCTCTCTCTCTATCGTGACCAGGTCATCCGGGCCGCCAATCGCCCAACGCCAGGGGTGGTCTATGGGGCTTGTCTCGCAGTGAATGGCCACCCGGAAGGCCCCCGACTGCTCGTATTCACCTAGCGAGGCATAGTTCTGGTCGCTCTGGTACACGGTGCCGGGCGGGGGACCGCTGGTGCGGATGGGCACTGTACTATCGTTTTCGACGGTCAGGGTAAAATAGAGGGTATCGTTCAGGGGGATGGATCCGCTGGACCATTCCACCTCGCCGTTGAGGATGTAGGCCCGGGGCACACCGCCGTCCTCGATAGTCAGCGTGCCGGTCGCTCTGGTCCACTGTCCCACGCTGTCCCGGGCCTCCATGATCACGGTGTACGTGCCGTCGGGGGGCGGGTCTGCGCCCAAGTCCACGCCGGCGTCATAGTCGAACTGGTGCCAGCCGGCCTCGTTGATCGGCGTCGCCATCTCTTTTTCCCTCACGTGATACCGCGTGCCGGCATCGTCCATCAGGTAGACGTTCAGCTCCTCGACGTCTTTTTTGAGGTCCACGTTGATGGTCACGCGGTCGCGGATGCTGTCGCGGTTGGGACTAAAGACGGGGGGATGGATGCTGAATCCACGCAGTTCTGGCAAGGTCGTGTCGGCGTCGGCGATGGTGAGCGAGCCGGTGGCCCGCTCGGTGACGCCCTGGGCGTCGGTCGCCTCCACTGTCCAGGTGTAGTGACCGTTCTGGAGCACCCGTCTCTCCACCATAAATCCCTCAAACGTCTCGCCAGGCAGGGTGTATCCCGCGACCACGCCAGCAAAGTGGAGCTGGTATGGCTCCTCGACGGAGGGGGCGTGGTGGATGTGATCGCGGAAATAGTAGCGCTGACCGGTTCCGTCCTCAAAGTAAATCGAAATGGCAGCGCTGCGATTCAGTTGGTACGTAATCACCAGGACATCGTTGTCGTGGTCGGCGTTGGGCGTGATCTGATCTGTTGAAAAAGAGACATCGGTCAGGAGGGGTTTTTCTCCACAGGCGGTCAGGGTGAGAGCCAGCAGGCCGAGCAGGGTCGCAGCGATGATGTGCCGGATTTGCAAAATAAACCTCCCTGGTTAGAATAGGAGAACTCGGTGACAGTATACCATCAATGGTCTAATTTACCAGTCTGACCAATCCCGGGCGGACTTGCAATTCCTCGGAAAAAGAGTACAATCCGCACCCACTTGCGAACCATGGACTATTTAGAAACTATTGCCTATCTCCATAGCCTCACGGACTATGAAAAGACGCGCATCGAGCGGTATACGCCCGAGACGCTTGACCTGTCGCGGGTCGAGCGGCTGCTCGCGCGGTTAGGCGATCCGCACACCCGTTTTCCGGCGATCCACATTGCCGGGACGAAGGGAAAAGGGTCCAGCGCGGCGTTGTGCGAGTCCTGTCTACGAGCGGCAGGTTACCGGACTGGGTTCTACACGTCGCCCCATCTTCATACCTTCCGGGAGCGAATTCAGGTGGCCGGGCGAAAAATTTCGCAGGACGAGGTAGTGGCCCTGGTGGACGAGCTGCGGCCCCTGATGGAGCAGGTGCCCGGCGTGACCACGTTCGAGGCTATCACGGTCATCGGGTTGCTCTGTTTCGCCCGGGCTGAGGTGGACATAGCGGTAGTCGAGGTGGGATTGGGAGGGCGGCTGGACGCCACCAACGTGTTGCAGCCGGAGGTATCCGTCATCACCTCCCTCAGCCTCGATCATACGTATCTGTTGGGGGATACGCTGGCGGAAATTGCACGGGAAAAGGCCGGCATCATCAAACCGGGAGTGCCGGTGGTGAGCGCGCCTCAGCGGGCTGAGGCGATCAGGGTGGTCGAGGACATCAGTAAGAGGCGGCAGGCTCCTCTGTTGGAGGTTGGTCGGGACTGGGATTACAGGCCGGGGTTGGCCGATCTGGAGGGGCAGGTGTTTACCGTGCAGCGCATCGCCGATGGGGGATCGGACCTGGATGGCGCGTACTGGATCCCGCTGTTGGGTCGCCACCAGTTGGAGAACGCGGCTAATGCTATTGCGGCGTTGGACGTTTTGCATCGGCGGGGGTTCCAGATTTCGGCCGGGGCGGTGCGGGAGGGACTGCGCACGGTGCGGTGGCCGGGACGTCTGGAGATTCTCAGCCGGAACCCGCTGGTGGTCGTGGACTGTGCACACAATTCCTACTCGGCCCAAGTGCTGCGGGAGGCGCTGGCGGAATGGTTCCCAGGTCGTCAATGGGTGCTGCTCTTTGGCGCATCGGCCGACAAAGACATCGCTGGGATTTTGGAGGCCCTGTTGCCGATCAGTGAGTACGTCATCGTCACTCGCTCCGATCATCCCCGGGCGGCAACGCCGATTGAATTGGCCGACGTCGTCGCCTCTGGGGGAGGGGGAGCAGAGGTATGCGTGAACGTGAGAAAATCGCTTCGTCGGGGACTGGCGATGATGGATCCGGGCAGTGGGTTGTTAGCGACGGGATCCATCTTTTTGGTGGCCGATGTGCGTGAGGAGTGGGCTTTTCGCACTGGAGCGCCGGTACCAGATAACGATGCTGCGCGAGATATAGGGGTAAGGTAAAGAAGGTATGAGAGACAGAATGTTTCACGATTGGTGGTCGCAGATGGGATGGTCCCAGGGAATCCCTTTTTCCATAAATGACATGGATTTCATCGGCGAGGGGGGATTGCAGACCGCTCCTGGTGGGGTTATCGAGGCGCCCCTCCTCCCCTTGCGCGACATGGTGATGTTTCCGCGCATGGTCACCCCCTTGTTCGTAGGGCGGGATTTTTCGATCGAGGCGATCGAAGCGGCTCAGGAGCTGGGGGAGCCCCTCATCACGGTCGCCCAGCGGGATGTCGAGATGGTCGAGCCAGGGCCCGAGGATCTCTTTACCATCGGCACCGAGGCCGAGATCGGGCGTATGCTGCGTATGCCGGACGGGACCATCAGCGTGCTCAGCCAGGGTATCCAACGGGTGCAGGTCCTCGAGTACATCCACCTGGAGCCCTACATTCGCGTGCGCGCTTTGCCCATCTATGAAACGTCGGACAAGACTGCTCTGACCGAGGCCCTGATGCGGGCGGTGCTGGCGCTCTTTGAGAAGGTGGTGCAGCTCAACCGCAATCTATCCGAAGAGGCCTATGTATTTGCCATCAACATCCAGGATCCGGGTTGGCTGGCCGACTTGATGGCGCAGGCGTTGGATTTGGAGATTTCCAAGCGGCAAGAGGTCCTGGAGACGCTGGATGTGGCCGAGCGGTTGCAGCGGGTGAGCGTGTTGTTGGCCCAGGAGCTGGATGTGTTGGAGCTGGAGGATCACATTCACTCCCAGGTGCAGCAAGAACTGGACAAGGCCCAGCGGGAATACTTTTTGCGGGAGCAGATGAAGGTCATCCAGACCGAGTTGGGCGAGTCGGACATTTACACACAAGAGGTCAACGAGCTGCGTGAGCGGATCGCCGAGATGGACCTGCCAGAGGAGGTCGAGGCGCGGGTGGAGAAGGAGTTGGACCGGTTGGGCTCGATGCCGCCTATGTCGCCTGAGACCGGCATGATCCGTACCTACCTGGATTGGCTGATCGAGCTACCGTGGACTGAGACCACCGAGGACAACCTGGACGTTGCCCACGTGGAGGAGGTGCTCGAATCCTGTCACTATGGACTGCCCAAGGCAAAGGAGCGGATTCTGGAATATATCGCAGTGCGCCGTCTGGCGGCCAACAAGATGCGCAGTCCGATTCTCTGCTTCGTGGGGCCGCCCGGGACGGGCAAAACCTCGCTGGGACAATCCATTGCCGACGCTCTGGGGCGCAAGTTCGTCCGGGTGAGCTTGGGTGGAGTGCGGGACGAGGCCGAGATTCGCGGTCATCGCCGCACCTACATCGGCTCGCTGCCGGGCCGCATCATCCAGACGATGCGCCGGGCCGGCACGGTCAACCCGCTGTTTATGCTCGATGAAGTGGACAAGCTGGGGCTTGATTTTCGAGGCGATCCATCGGCGGCTCTGCTGGAAGTGCTGGACCCCGAGCAGAATTACGCCTTCTCCGACCATTATCTCGAAGTGCCCTACGATCTTTCCAAGGTTCTCTTTATCACCACAGCCAATATCCTGGACCCCATTCCCCCGGCCTTGCAGGATCGGATGGAGGTGATCGAGTTTCCCGGTTACGTGGACGAGGAAAAGCTCGAGATCGCACGGCGGTTTTTGATCCCCCGCCAGTTGGAGGAGCACGGGCTGGACGAGTACGTCATCAATTTTACCGAGGGGACGCTGCGGACGATCATCCGCGAGTACACCTACGAGGCCGGGGTGCGCAATCTGGATCGCAAGATCGCCATGGTTTGTCGCAAGATCGCTCGCCACCTGGCAGAGGGAAAGTCGCCGCCCCAGCGTGTCACGGCCCGCTCTCTGAGCACTCATCTGGGCCCACCACAGTTTACCCATGGACTGGCGGAGAAACAGGACGATGTGGGAATCGCTACCGGGGTAGCGTGGACCGAGGCCGGGGGGGATTTGATGCTCGTCGAGGTGGTCCTGATGCCGGGCAAGGGGAATCTGACGTTGACAGGCCAGTTGGGGGATGTGCTGCAAGAGTCGGCCCAGGCGGCTCTGAGTTACGCCCGCGCTCGCAGTGAGGATCTGGGCATGGACGAGGATCTGTTCGACAAGACGGACATCCACATCCACCTGCCAGAGGGCGCTATTCCGAAGGATGGCCCCTCGGCCGGGATTACGATTGCGACGGCGCTTATCTCTGCTCTCACCGGTCGCGCTGTACACCACGACGTGGGAATGACGGGGGAGATCACGCTGCGAGGGCGGGTGCTACCCATCGGCGGTCTGCGGGAAAAGATGCTGACGGCCCATCGCTCTGGCCTCAAGACCATCATTATTCCCGAGCGCAACAAGAAGGACCTGGTCGAGATTCCCCGGAAGGTGAAGCGGGGGATTCGCACGGTCCTGGTCGAGCAGATGGACGAGGTGTTGGAGGTGGCGCTGCTGCCACCGGAATCGTCCCGCTCGTCCTCCCGGCTGCGGCGGCGCAGAGCGACCCACTGAGCAAGAACCCCGCCAACCCGTCGGCCCCGGAGGTCGCGCCGTGAGCCAGAAGGTGCTGCACGGCGGCCGCGATGCGATCTGGGGCGTGGCTCAGGGCCGTCAACAGCCTGTGCCAGTCCGCGCTGCATTCCCCTCGGGCCGCGGCCCGCAGAAACGCGGCCGAGAGGGTC
Source organism: Chloroflexota bacterium (assembly GCA_011048615.1). Lineage (GTDB taxonomy): Bacteria > Chloroflexota > Anaerolineae > B4-G1 > B4-G1 > DSDT01. The sequence continues at coordinate 13,586 of DSDT01000399.1, forward strand.
GTGGTGCGGGGGACGGCTACCTCGACGATGGTGCGGCCGAGACGTTCAGGGGTGGGGTGGAAGAGCCACAGTCCGATCATTCCTCCCACCAGCAGATCATCGCCGGCCGGGGTCAGTCCGTTCCCCAGCCCCGCCAACTGCTCGACGGATGCGCGCAAGCGGGCATCATCTTTCCCTTTTTCCATCGTCAGCAGGTGTATGGCCGTCCGCGCGGTCGAGGAGATGCGGGCGGCGAGCAGAGAGGGGGGATGGTCGCCGGAGGGCTCGTATAACAGGGTCAGGAGACTATCCTCCGGCGCGCAGCGCTGGCACAGATCGTGTAGGAGCGGCAGTCGGGCAGCGATGTCTGCCCGTCGAGACCGCAGTTCGTTCCAGTCGGGGTGGGGTTCCCATGGCGTCGCACAGCCCAGCTCGACGCCCAGGTCACCGATGCGGAGATGCGTTCCCTCCATTCTCACGACGGTGCCGACGTCGAGAGGGGTGAACAGGCCCGCTTTCCCCTCGATCACGATGTTGAGGGGGCCGTCGCCGACCGGAGGGAGCACCACAGCGATCACGTCGCCGGCGGCGGTGACCAGGTTGCAGGCCTGTCGGAAGACGGCCAGCACGTGGGCGGTCTCCAGGCGGCACAACTGCTCGCTCACCGGGCGACTGATGGATCGGGCGGTCGTCCACCGGAGCCCTGAATATCCGCGCTGGACAAAACGTTCAAAATCCTGTATCATTTCAGCACTCGATTTTTCTTACGCTTTGCAGGGTGGGAAAGGCGCGCGTATGACGGGCGGAGCTGCTCTCCCCTTTTGATAAGGGTACACCAGGAAGGATAAAAGTTCAAGTGGATCACACACAAGCGTTGTTAAAAGAGTTGACCGAGGCGCACGGCGTCTCTGGGTACGAGGTCGAGGTGCGGGCTATCGTGCGCCATCACGTCGAGTCCCTGGGTTTCATCGAGCAGGACCGGATCGGCAGCTTGATCTGCCGTCAAGGGGAGACGGGCCCCCGGGTGATGCTGGCAGGGCACATGGACGAGATTGGGTTCATGGTGCATTACGTCACCAAGGAGGGATTCCTCAAGTTCCATCCCCTGGGCGGCTGGTGGGACCAGGTGCTGCTGGGCCAGCAGGTCATCGTCAAGACCCACCAGGGGGACGTGATGGGGATCATCGGGGCCAAGCCACCGCACCACCTTTCGGCCGACGAACGGAAAAAGGTGGTGGAGAAGAAGGACATGTACGTCGACATCGGCGCCACCTCGAAGGAGGAGGTGGAGGAGGCCGGCGTGCGCTTGGGGGATCCGATTGTGCCGGCCAGCGCGTTCCAGGTGTTGGCCAACGGTAAATCCTACATGTGCAAGGCGCTCGACGACCGGGTGGGGGTGGCGTTGATGATTGACGCGCTGGCTCATTTTTCCAAGACGCCCGGCCCCAACGTGCTGTACGGGGTCGCCACAGTGATGGAGGAGGTCGGGACGCGGGGGGCCAAGACCAGCGTCGAGGTGGTGGATCCAGACGTGGCGATCATCCTGGAGGTGGACATCTGCGGCGACGTGCCCGGCATCGAGCCGGAGGAATCGGACGTCAAGTTGGGCGGCGGGCCCAGTCTCTCGCTGCTGGACGCCCGCATGATCCCCAATCTCAAGCTGCGGGACCTGGTGATTGAGACGGCGCAGGAACTAGAGATTCCGCTCCAATTTGCCACCATGCTCGGCGGCGCAACGGACGGCTCGCAGGTTCACCTGCACCGCATCGGGGTGCCCACGGTGGTGCTGAGCGTGCCGACCCGTCATATTCACAGCCACGCCGCGATCATGCACCGGGACGATTACGACCGGACGCTGCAATTGCTGGTGGCGGTCATAGGCAAGCTGGACGCCGAGACGGTGGCGGGGCTGGTCCCCTAGACCCACGTCACGTCGCCGCACAGATCGGCGGTCCGGGGGCGGGCCAGGAAAGCCTGGAAGGCGGGCCGTTCCTGTCCTACGGTGGTGTGCTCGCCGTGACCGGGATAGAGCAGCGTGGCGTCGGGCCAAGCGAATACCACGCGCTGTAGACTGAGCAGCAGGGTCTGCAGCGCGTTTGGCGTCTGGGTGTGGCCGGGCCCGCCAGGAAAGATGGCATCTCCCACGATGGCGCGCTGATCGAAGCACACCGCCACGCTGCCGGGCGTGTGTCCGGGCAGGTGGACCACCCGCACGTAACGCCGCCCGACTCCCAGCCGCATGCCGTCTTGCAGCTCCAGGTCGGCTTGTATCCCGTACTCGGTCCCATCGGCCGGGTGGATTGCCACAGGGACCTGGAGCGTCGCCCGCACGGGGTCCAGCGCCAGGGTGTGATCAAAGTGGCCGTGGGTCAGCAGGATGCGGGTGACTTGCCAGCCCTGGCACAGTCTCAATACGTTCTCTGCGTCTCCGCCGGGATCCACCAGCAGCGCCTTGCCAGTGTCTGGACAGGTCAGCAGGTAGCAGTTGGTCCCGTACTCGCCCACGGGCAGAGTCCACAATTTGAGCATGTCTTTCCTCCATCCGATGGTTCGTTGCCGTTCAGCGCGTCTCGGTCACTTTGGTCAGTCCCCGGGGGTGGTCGGGATCGTATCCCTTGGACAGGGTGAGGTGGAGTGCTAACAGTTGTCCGGGCACGACGCACGTAAACGGCGAGAGCCACTCTGGCAGGACGGTCGGCAGTCGCAGTGGGGTGCGGGCCAGTCCCAGCAGCTCGCTCTGCTCCGAGATGACGATCAACTCGGCCTCACGGGCGATCAGGTCGCGGGCCAGGGCCAGCACGTCGGGGTAGACGACGCCGTGCGGCGCAACGACGATGGCGGGAAAGCCGCGTTCGACGATGGCGACCGGGCCGTGGCGAAAGTCGGCCGAGGAGTAGGGGTCGGCGACGATGTAGGTCAGTTCCTTCAGTTTGAGCGCGATTTCAAAGGCGGTGGCATAGTTGTAGCCCCGGCCCAGGACGATGCACTCGGTGGCGTAGGTGTATCGCTGGGCGGCCAGCGCGATCGTCTCTTCCAGCCGCAGTGTCTCGGCGACCGCCTGCGGTGTGGACCGCAGGGCGGTCAGCATGTCGTCATCCTGGCTCAACTGGGCGGTCAGCAGGGCCAGAGCTGCCAGTTGGGCAGTGTAGGTCTTGGTGGCGGCCACAGCCCGCTCCTGGTCGGCGTTCAGGAGCAGGACGTGAGCGGCGGAGCGGGCCAGCGGGGAGTTGGGCGCATTGGTCACGGCGATGGTCAGCGCGCCCTGGCGTTGGCCTTCCTCGACCACGGCTACGATGTCGGGGGATTGGCCGGATTGAGAGATGCCCAGCACCAGCGCGTCGCGCAGTTGGGGAGGCGTGTGGTAGATGGAGAAGAGCGAGGGGGTTGCCAGGGCCACAGGCAGGCCGGCCAGCGCGCCGAACAGGTATTGGGCGTAGCGGGCGGCGTTATCGGAGGTGCCGCGCGCGGCCAGGACGGCGTAGCGCACGTCCCGAGCGCGGACGGCGGCGGCGATTCGGGCGGCAGTCGCGGCCTGCTCGTCCAGCAGGCGGGCCAGGACGGCGGGCTGTTCGTGAATTTCGCGCCTCAGGTGGCTCATATCGCTTTACGGCTCCAATCGCAGCCGGGTTTCCGCTTCCTGCTCCACTTGCTCCCGGGTCCAGAGCATGGGCTGGTATTCGCCGTTCAACCACGGTTCGATCAGGTCATCGTAGTGGGGGCTGCCCAGGTGGCCGGATTGGCCCGGCGGGAAGGAGAGCACCGAGCGGGACAGGTCTCCCATGTCCACGATTTGGCGGTAGGAGGGGGCCCAGGCCGTCACGTGGTACGGCTCTCGTGGGCGATAGGCTGTCTGGCAGGGGGTGTCGGTGTCACCGCCGATGGGGTACGGCCCCCGGTTAAAGACCCGGTCCAAGGGCGGTTGGATGCCCAGGGTGTGGGGGAAGACGGCTCCGTGGAGGCGGCCCCACTGCCATTGGTCCATTTGCATACCCAGGGTCTCGCGCAGCCAGACGATGGCCTCCTCCAGGCTGCGCATCAGGAGGGCTTCCTTGCCGCCGGCTTCCTGCACCCAGGGGTCGTCCGGATCGTCCAGCATGCGCAGGGTGGTCACGGTGGAATGGCCGTAGAACTCGGTGGTGGGGCAGAGGAGGGGGTGGGGGCCCTCGCCCAGCAGTTGGTAGAGGAGGTCCGGTCCCAGGGTTGGGGCGTACAGGTTGTGCAGCAGCCGATGGCGGGTCACTTCGTACAGCGTGCCGGCGACGCTCTCGGCCGAAAGGTCGCCGTTCCAGGCGCGCAGGTGGTTCAGGGCAGCTTGTACGTCGAGATCGGAGGAGGAGAGCCCCTGGAGGTGAGCGGCGAACTCGCGGCCGGGGATGCAGTGGAAATCGACGTGCAGCCCGCGCATGTCGGCGTGAGATAGGGCGCCTTGCTCTTGAAGGGTTTGTTCAAAGACATCCACGATGCGGCGGGCGCGGTAGCCGTTCATCCAGATAGAGCCCAGGTAGTAGGGGTAGTCGTCGGGGATGATACGATGGTTGCAGGTGACGACGTAGCCCTGCTCCGGGTTGAGGGCGTGGGGCATGTGCTCGAAGGGCACCTCGCCGGTCCACTCATACTCGCCGGTCCAGCCGGGAACTGGCACAAGACCCTGTCCCTTGGCCCGCAGCGGCACTCGTCCTGTGACCCAGTAGCCGATGTTGCCGTCCACGTCGGCGTAGGGGACGTTGAGCTGGGGGGCCTCGATCAACTGCATGGCTGCGACGAACTCGTCCCAATTCTGGGCCTGGTTCAGCTGCAGCCAGCCCTGGACGGCCGGGCAGGGCCGTAGGGCGGTGGACTGGACCGCCAGCCGTTGGGCTGGCCAGGCGATCACATCGGAGATGACGGGCCCGTGGCGGGTGACGAGGACCCGCTCGATGTGTGGCTCGGCCCGCCCTTTGACGGGGATGCTCTCCTCGATGACCTGCACCTCCAGCCACTCGTCCTGGAATTTGTAGCGCGGCGGGTCATCGGGGTGGAATTGTTCTACGAACAGGTCCTCGCAATCGGTAAAGGCCAGGGTCATGCCCCAGGCGATGCGGGCGTTGTGGCCGACCATCACCAGGGGGACGCCAGGCAGGGAGACGCCGGTGACGTGAAACAGGTCGTCCTCCGGTCCGGCAGTCAGGTGGACGGCGTACCAGATGGAGGGCATTTGGAGCTGCAAGTGCATGTCGTTGCACAGGGTCGGGGCGCGGGTCCCCATCTGGCGACCAGACACGGCCCAGCCGTTGGAGCCAAAGCCCTGGCCGAGGAATGGTCCCTGAGCGGCTTGCAGCATACCATCCGGGGTGAGGCGGTTGAACTCGATAGATTGGGGCAGGGTGATGGGGTTGCGTTCCGGATAGCGGATTTCGAGGTCGGCGGCCCGCTCCGGGCCGAGTTGTTCGATCAGCCGGGCACGGGCGAGTTCGCTGGTCCATGCGTGGGAGAGGTTCCAGATCATCACCCGGACCCACGCCATGCTGTCCAACGGGCTCCACGGGTCGGGCCGATGGCGCAGCAGGGTGAACTCGACCGGCAGCCGGTCCCCGGTCCGCTCGAGGAAGGCATTGACGCCGGCAGCGTAGGCCTCTAGCACGCTGCGGACCGTTTCGTCGGCCTCGTCCAGGTCGGCCTGGGCCAGGCGGTGGAAGCCAAAGGTGCGGGTGAAACGGTCGGTGTCCAGGGCGACGGGGCCGAAAAGTTCGCTCAGGCGGCCAGCAGCGGTACGGCGGTTGACCTCCATCTGCCAGAGCCGATCCTGGGCGTGGACGAATCCTTGGGCGAAAAATAGGTCGGGTAGGTGGTGGGCATAGATGTGGGGGACGCCCCAGCGGTCGCGGATGATCTCGACCGGGGCGTGCAGCCCAGGGATGGAAAGCGAGCCGTCGGTCTGGGGCAGGCGGCGGCGGCTGAGCCAGGTCAGCCCGGCCCGCATGATGGAACCGAGGAGAGCTTGTACAGCAGACATGGTACCTCCCTTTCAATATTCTTCCGGCTTTGGTAGTTCGCGTGATCGGCTTAGCAAGCGGTCAATTTTTCGCCACGAATCACACGAATTTTCCCTAATCTTGAGATGTTTCGTGTTAATTCGTGGCCAATCTCTCACCGCGACCACGCGAAATCAAGAACCATCCTTCCGAATGATTTCTCGTTTCTCCAATCGCTCATTCCAACCGCGCCAGCAGCGCTTCCAGTTCGGCCTGGGTGGTGACGGAGGCGATGCGCGTCACAAAGGTATGCAGGTCGGGGCTGAGACGGTGCAGCCGTTGGACGGCCGGCCCGATGGGGTCCGCACCGGTGGCGCCCGGCTCGTCGGCGTAAGCGCCGTGGAAGGCAAAGTAGGCCTGGTTCAGCTTGCGGATATGGTAGCCCTGGGCGACGAATATCTGCCGTCGTTCCTCCATATACTCCTCGGCCTCCTCGATGTGTCCCCCGGCCAACAGTTCGTCCACCTGGATACGGGTCTCGCGCATTTCCTGGCGATAGTCAAAGGCGGGAGGGGGGGATGGGGCTTTTTCTGCCAGGGTCTTTTCTTCCGGTTCAGAGTCCGGTTCAGAGGGCAGGAATTCGGGATAGTAGCGGGCCACCGTGAGCCGACCGGCGTCCTGGCCCACGATGGAGGCGACGGTCTCGTTGATGGTGCGGGTCTCAGGGGAGGCGGCATAGTCCCAACCCAGTGGTCGGGGACTGAGGTAGTGATGGGTCCACTCGTGCGCGGTCACGTTGGTCAACCAGTTGAGGGAGCTGGATTCGAGCAGCATGGCGGGGTAAGCGGACAGGCCGCCGATGTTGGTCACCAGCGAAGAGACATCTTGCGTGGCATCCACCTGTGCTTCGATCTCCTCCCGCTGGGCGGCGTTCAGCCCGTGGCGCAGTCCCAGGCTGAATATCCGTTCGATGCGGTCTCGGGGAGAGACGATGAGCAGGGTGGGTAGGGGGGTAAAGTGGACGCTGATGGGGGGCAGGATCTGCCCCAGCAGGCCGAATCCCTCGTCCACCAGCACGCAGGCGACCTGTTCCTCCAGGATTGCTTCGGCCAGCAGCTGCCGGGCGTCCTCTTCAGCGCGCAGCTCCATCAGTCGAGCCAGCAGATCGGACGTGGCGGCTCGAGGATCCTCCACGTCGGGGTCCGTGTATGTGCGGTGAATCTCCCTCTCGGTGTGCTGGATGGCGGAGACCAGGTCGAGGTAATCGAGCAGAAAATCACGGCGGGCTGGCTCGTCCATGTAGCGCTGGGGAGCGACCAGGGCGTGGGCGAATTTGTTCAACACGGCCTGCACCTCCCAGCCCAGAAAGTCGAACTGTTCTCCCGCCAACAGATATCGAACTTGGGTGTCGAGTTTGCCGGGCGGAGGAGCTTCGGCGGACAGGCTCAGGAGCAGCGCGACCAGCACCAGGGCCAGGTCCCATCGCTGGACAGCCCAACTCAGCCAATCTTTGAGGGCCGTGAGAACCTGGACCAGTTTTCGACGATCTGCCATGTGTTCGTATCCAATACCGCTACTCCCGCAAAGGGCACTGCTTGCCATTCCTTTGTGGTCGGCCACCGGTTTTGCAGGCGGGCCAGGAAGAGGACCAGGAGCAGGCCGTGGGAGACCACGGCCAGGGTCTGGTGGGGATGGGCGGTTGCCAGGTCTTGAATGCAGTGCTGGACGCGGTCGGCGGCGTGGGAGGCGGTCTCCAGCCCTGCGATGGTGCATTCCGGTTCGGCAAAAACGCGCGCGATGGTGGCCGGATAATCTTTGACCAATCGCGGACGGCGCAGTTCGTGCAAACAGTCCACCGTTTCCAGGGGGATGTCCCAGCGGCGGGCGGCTGGTTCGGCGGTCTGTTGAGCTTTGAGCTCGGGACTGGACAGAATCCGGTCTACATGTCGCCAAAAGTCCTGTCGTGCCAGCGTGCTAGCCTCCCGACGTCCGCGTTGGGATAGGTCCCATCGCCATGCGGCATCTCCCATCATTTGTGAGCGGGCGTGGCGGATCAGGTAAAGTTGTGCCATAGAGTGTCCTTGCGTGACTGTTCAATTGTATCAGACGGTGGACGCTTTGGCAAGCCGCCCAGTTGCATAAAATCTCTGCTGTGGGTATAATGCCATTCACTGTTTGTCGTGAGGCGTGTCATCTTGGATCGCTAAATGGAGATTGTTATGCATTTGAAACTGGTGGGATGGTTGGGGGTGCTGGCGTTGTTGGTCTGTTCGACTGGGTGTGGCTCGCCGTTGGTGACTGCTCCGCCCGCCACTGTGTCCCATTCGATGGGGTCCACCGTCTCTCCACCCTTGGCCGAGCCGACCGCTGCGCCTGTTTTACCATCTCCTTCATCAACCCCGGAACCACCTCTGGCGGTGCGGGTCAATGGGCAACCCATTTATTTGGCCGACTATGAGCGGCGGTTAGGGCAGTACGAGGCGGCGTTGGCTGCCCAGGGGATAGACCCCGGCAGTGCAGAGGGACAGGAGAAATTGGCCCAGCGCCGTGACTGGATTCTCAACGTGATGATTGAGCAGGTTTTGACCGAGCAGGCAGCCGGGGCCGCGGGAGTGATCGTCACCGATGAAGGGGTGGACGCCTATTTGCACGATATGATTGCCGAGGTGGGGGGAGATGAGGCGTTCGAAGCGATGCTGGAGGAGTGGGGGCAGACCAGGGAGGAGGCGCGGGAAGAACTGCGGGTCGAGTTGATCGGGGGGGAGATGGCGCGGCGCATCACCGATGCGGTGCCAGAAACGGCGGAGCACGTTCGCGCCCGTCATATCCTGGTGGATACGATGGAAAAGGCGAATCATATTCTGGCTCAACTGCAAGCCAGCGCCGACTTTGCCGCTCTAGCCCGGGCTCACTCTCTCGACGTCAGCACCCGTGATAACGGCGGTGACTTGGGATTCTTCCCCCGTGGTGTCCTGGTGGCTCCTGAAGTGGAGCGGGCGGCTTTCGATTTGCAGCCTGGTCAATTCAGCGGTGTAGTGACCAGTGTGTTGGGGTATCACATCGTGCAAGTCGTCGAGCGGGATCCGGCTCGTCCCCTGAGCGAGGAGAACCGCAACATTTTGAAGGAACGGGCGTTGGCAGAGTGGGTCGAACAGTTGTGGTTAGAGGCGGATATCCAGCGCTTTGTCGAGACAGAATCTTGAATAAGGAGCGTGGGTTATGGGGAAAAGTCAAGTCCTAAGGGCGGGAGTTGACGGAAGAACGCGAGTCTACAACGTGGTGACCGTCGTCATGCTCGTGGCTACAGTGCTCACCCTGTGCTTTTACGGCGTGGTGGGTCTCGACATTTTTAATCCGTTTGCACCATCTGTGCCTCCAACCTTGGCCGTTCTGCCTACGCCGACGATCACTCCCACATCGAGGATCCCCACCTGGACCCCGACCAGGACGCCTACCATCACCCCTACTCCCGGCCCTACCAACACGCGCACGCCTACGTTGACACCGTCGGCCACACCTACTTTTCCGCCCACGCCTACACCGCCCTCAACAGCTACTGAAACCCCTCGGGCGACCCGCTCCCTGTGGCCCTTTACTCACGAGGTAAACCTGGGAACACCCCCGTATGGGTGTAGTTGGACCGGGGTTGCAGGTCATGTGCAGGACCTGGACGGCAATCCGCTCGTCGGGTATCCGGTGCACGTATGGGGGGGGGGCATTGATCAGGTCGTTTCTTCCGGGCAGGACGCACGATTCAACACTATCTATGGCAACCAAGCGGCCTGGGAGCAGTTCTTTGACGGGCGCGTCAAGCCCATTCAAGTACGTGTACAGCTTCACGATCCGTATCGCAGTGATCACCCGCCCATTTCCGACGAAGTTGTCATTGATCTGCCCGGGTTCTGTGGTGGAGCCTTGGGCTATGTGGTGTTCACCCAGAATCACTAGAGCACTCGGGGGTAGATGTGACAGAGAAACGAGTGGCCACAGGGATTAAAGGGCTGGACGAGATGCTGGGCGGTGGGTTTTTGCCTGGTTCGATGGCGTTGGTGCGCGGTGCTCCAGGCGCCGGCAAGACCTCGCTAGCTCTCCAATTTCTCATCCACGGTGCGACCAAACAGAACGAGATCGGTCTGTTGATCTCGTGTGAAGAGTTTCCCAACTCTTTGTATCGGGATGCAGATACGCTAGGCTGGGATCTGAGAGGATTGGAGGCGAGTGGCAAACTCCATTTGATGTTCACGTCGCCCAAGGTCTTTCACGCCAGTCTCCAGTCTCCCGACAGCCACCTCAACAAATTGCTCCTGGAGGCGAACGTCCAGCGCCTGGTGCTGGACAGCATTTCTCACTTTGATCGCCTCACCCACGACGCGTACGAGCTGCGTCACATCTATACGTCGGTGGTCAATGGATTGCGGCGGGAGGGGATCACGGCCGTGTTGTTGGGGGAGGAAGGCCGGGCGATGTATCAGCGGGCTTTCAAAGGGGGGATTTCATTTATCGTGGATGCCATCATCATGCTGCGCTATGTCGAGGTCGAAAGCGCTATGCAGCGGGCCATCGCTGTGCTCAAGATGCGCGGTTCTGATCACGCGAAAGAAATTCGCCGTTACGAGATCAGGCATGGCGGTCTCGAGATCATGGATGTCTTTGAGGGACGTGAAGGTCTGCTGAGCGGCAGTTCTCACCGCGCTTTGCCGTAACTCGGGCGGACCGGCATCGTACCTGTGGTTTCAGTGTCCCCATGGGCACACTTTACCTGGTTGGAACCCCAATTGGCAACCTGGAGGATCTCTCTCTCCGCGCGTTGCGGGTGCTCGAGGAAGCAGCGCTCATTGCCGCTGAGGATACCCGCCGCGCTCGCATCCTCACCCAACACTATCAGATTGAAGCCTCGATTACCAGTTACTTTGAAGGCAACAAGCTGACAAAGCTGGACCTGGTGCTGGACGCGCTGGATGCCGGGGATGTGGCCCTGATCTCTGAGGCGGGGATGCCCGGGCTTTCTGACCCGGGCTACGAATTGATCCGCGCCGCCATCGAACGGGGATTTCACGTGACTGCCATCCCCGGCCCCTCGGCGCCGGTGACGGCGTTGGTTCTTTCCGGTTTGCCCAGTGACAGCTTTCTCTACCTGGGGTTTTTACCCCGCCGCCAACAGGAGCGTCGCAAGCTGCTGTCTCAAGTGGCTCGTCACCCCTATACCCTGATCCTGTTTGAGGTTCCCCACCGGCTGCGCAAGAGCCTGGCCGACGTCGAGACGGTGCTGGGCGACCGGCCCGTGGCTGTCTGCCGTGAGCTGACCAAGTTGTACGAGGAGGTGTGGCGGGGGACCGTCTCCGGGGCGCGGGCCTACTTTGACGAGGTCAAGCCCCGGGGCGAGTTCACCCTCGTCATCGGCGGGGCACCGGAGGAGGAGGCCTATTGGGATGTGGAGCGGGTGGAGCGGACTCTGGGAGAGCTGCTAGCCCAGGGAGTGAAGCGGTCGGACGCGGCTCGCCGCGTTGCAGCTCTCTCCGGCTGGCCCCGCTCAGAGGTCTATGCGCTGGGATTGGGCCTGGATGGGGAACGGGACAGTGAGGGGGATTGACGGGCCGTCGCAGTGGACTGGCTCAACCGAGACGTTGGTCCTGACGGCCGAGGAACAGGCCATGCTGACCGGCGAGTTCGGTCCTGGCGTGCGGAAGGGGATGGAGATCGTCGTCGCGCTGGGCCGCATTTATGGCGCTGGGCGGTTGGTACCAGTGAGTTCCGTCCAGGTGGCAGGGGTCAGTTACCGCAACCTGGGCCAGGCCGGGTTGGAATTTCTCTCCGAGTGGGCCGCTCAGGGCGCCCAAGTGCGGGTCCCCACGACGCTGAACCCGGCCGGGATGGACCTACGACTGGGGTCGGCGTTGGGTTTTTCGGACCAGTTCGTCCGTCGTCAACGGGCGGTGATTGACGCGTTCCAGCGCCTGGGTGTGCGCCCGACCTGTACCTGTACCCCTTATCTGGTGGGCAACATCCCTCATGTTGGGGAGCATGTGGCTTGGGCGGAATCTTCGGCCGTGAGTTACGCCAATTCGGTACTGGGCGCGCGTACCAATCGCGAGGGCGGCCCCAGCGCGCTGGCGGCGGCCATCACCGGGCGCACCGCGGCTTATGGCCTGCACCGGGACGAGAACCGGCGCGCCACGCTGCGGGTGGAGGTGCGCTGTCCCGTGAGCACCCGCGCTGATTTCGGCGCTCTGGGGTACCTGGTGGGAAAGGCGGCCCGCAATCGGGTGCCATATTTCCTGGGATTGGAGGGGGTGGATTCCAGCGCGGCCCTCAAATCGCTGGGGGCGGCGATGGCGGCCAGCGGCGCAGTAGCGCTGTACCACGTCGCCGGGGTCACGCCCGAGGCCGATGGACCGGAAATCCTGGCGACTGACCACGAGGTGATGACGGTGGATGATCTACGGCCTGCTTACGAGGCCCTCAACGCGGACGTTCGGGACATAGATCTGGTCTGGTTTGGCTGCCCGCACGCCGGGTTGGAAGAGATCGCGGAGGTAGTGCGGCTGTTGAACGGGCGATCGGTGCGGGCGGCGCTGTGGATCACGACGGCGCGCGAGATGCGGGAACAGGCTGAGGTGGAGGGCCTGGTGGCAGCGGTCGAGGCCAGTGGAGGGCGGGTGGTGGCCGATATGTGCGTCGTCGTCGCACCGATGCAAGAGTTGAGCTTTCGCACATTGGCGACCTGCTCGGCCAAGGGTGGCTTTTACGCGCTGTCGCACGCCGGGCTTGTCACACGGTACGGCGCCGTCGAGCAGTGCGTGGAGGCGGCAGTGACGGGACGTTGGTCAGGGTGAGAGAAGGCCTGAAATTCTATTGTAACGGTTCTGTAACCCACAAAACACGTGATGTGTTGTACATTGAGAGTGTCATTGACTTTTCAGGAATTGATTATACTTGCCTAACTTGACAATGCTACCTTCGGCTTCTGACCTTTTTGCTCGGCCTGGATTGCCAAATCCAGGCCAGCGGATAATGACGCACCCCTTCCGATGGGAGCGGGCGGAGTAATTTGACGTTGTCTAGCCAAGCACCAGGATCTATGTAACGGAATGTATTATGAACCATTCTGTCTCGGCTTTAGAATTTCAGGGTAAACAGGTTGACGCCAAAGAATTTCTGCGTCCAATTCTCTTTGGCTTGGAAGAAGAGGACCTGGAGGGGTTGGCCCAGGCGGCTGTGCAGCGCTATTACGAGTCTGGCGAGGTGATCATCCGAGAGGGGGATGAGGGGGACGCGGTCTACTTTATCGTGGATGGAAGTGTCGAGGTCGTCAAGGAGTATGACGATGGGACAGAGCGCTTTCTACACACCTCTGGACCGGGGGAGCCTTTTGGAGAAATGGCACTGCTCCAGGAGGGGGGGCGCACGGCTACCGTGCGGGCCGTCGAACCTCTCACCGTCCTGGAGATCGAGCGCGATCCCTTCTTGGGGGTTCTGGGGCGCAGTCCCTCTCTGAGCGTTCGTATTCTGGTTCGGCTGACCGGTCGTCTGAAGGACTCGGATCAACAGGCGATTGAAGACTTGAGCCAGGCGAACGAAGAGTTGAGAAAAGCGCTGCGGCGCTTGGAACGCTTGGATCGGACCAAGACGGATTTCATCCAAGTGTCAGCCCACGAACTGCGCACTCCAGTTGCGGCGCTGCTGGGATATGCCCAGATGATGCAGCAGAACGGCAAGGTGCAGGCCGATCCCCAGTTGCAGATGTTGGCTGAAGGGGTCGTGACCAGTACCAAGCGGCTTCACCGGGTGTTCAATTCCATCCTGGACGTCTCCCGATTGATGACGGGCGGATTGCAGGTCATCCGCAATCCCTTGAACGTCAGCACGATTTTTGAGGCCATCCAGTCCGAGTTTGGGGAGGCGCTGGAGAGACGGCGCTTGACCCTGGAGTTGGTAGGTTTGGACCAACTTCCTCCCTGTTCCGGCGATCCTGATCTGATCTACAAGGTGTTCTATCACCTGGTGAACAATGCCATCAAGTATACCCCGGATGGGGGGCAGATCAGCGTGATCGGCCGGACATCGGAGGCGGAAGACCTGGTTGAGTGCATTGAGGTCGTAGTTGAGGATACCGGGATCGGCATTGCGCCCCAGGATATTCATCTCATCTTTGAAAAGTTCTACCGCACCGGAGAGGTGGCGCTGCACTCTTCGGGGACGACCAAATTCAAGGGAGGCGGGGCCGGGCTGGGATTGGCCATTGCTCACGGAATTGTGGTGGCCCACGGGGGAGAAATTTGGGCCGAAAGTCCCGGGTACGATGAGGAGACCTGCCCGGGCAGCAAGTTTGTGGTGCGTTTACCTCGTTTTGTGTCCCCAGAGTGAGGACCGCAAGAGGTGTAGGAGCTTGCCCGAGTCCCTAAATCGGCCTGAAAACCTCGCGGCTGAACCCAGGCTCCGAGTCCTGGATCTCCTCTCAAGGGTCCACCGCTGTTAGAACGAGTTCGGCGATGACGGGGCGGTGATCCGATACGCCATCCCATGGCCCGATCTGGGCGGACGTGGCCCGCCAGTGGTGGGAGTGGAAGATATAGTCAATCCGCAACATCCACATGGGGACGGGGATGGGTCCCAGGCTGTATCGAGAACTGCCAGGCGAGTCGGCGCCGGGAAAGGTATGCCCTAGTCCCCACCCGGCCTCCCGCCACGAATCTGTCAGCACCTGTGTGATGAGCGCCCACGCGGTGCTCTGATCCCCCGCGTTGAAATCCACCGGGACGATGAGCGGTCCTGAATGGGCCGTGATATAGTCCACCGCCGTCTGTGTCTGTCGCTCTCGTTCCCGCACCGTCCATTCGATGGCCTCCGGCGCGGAGAGCACAAAGTTGGTGGCATAGGTGTGAAAGCTCAGGACCGTGACAGATGTGTCCACGAACTCGAGGGTGAGAATCTGGGGGTTGCCCACCCACTGACCGGGCAGCGTCTCGTCGGCGGGATGCAGCGGGTAGCGGCTGATCGCCCCCGCGCCGGTCACGCCCTCCTGGGGGTCCAGCACCTGGTAGGGATATTCATCCGCCAGGTCCTGTTGAATCGCTGCGGCGACCCAGGGATTCAGTTCCTGCAGCACGACCAGGTCCACGTCGGCCGTGCGGATCGCTGCGACGACTGCCTCGGGATGCTCGTTGAATCCCAGGACGTTGTACGACATCACGGTGAGGGTGGGCGAGTCGAGAGGGTTCCCGGACTGCCAGAGAAAACGGGGTAGGAATAGCTCGCCATAGAGGCATGCTCCCAATGCCAGCGCGATACCCAGGCCGGCCCAGGTCTCGCGCCGCCGCACGCTGAGAGCGATCAGAAAAACAAGCGGGAGAGGGAAAAAAAGATACACGGCAAAGGTGTTCAGTAGGAACAGCCACCACCACCGGTCGCCGAACAGCGCGTGCAGAATGGCCCAGCCGAACAACCAGGTAAAGTAGACCCGGGCCAGCGTGATCAGCCGGGCTGCAATCCACGCCCTGGCGCGACTGTGGTGGGTTTCCTGTGGAGTTTCGTGTTGGTTCGGCCTCATTGCTCTGGCGTGATTTCGTGAGAGCATGTCTCGCCTTTCTTTCTCAGGCAGTTGATCGGTCCTCGAATCTAGAGCGCGAATTGTCGAGTTTGCACTCTATTACAATTCTGTCAGGTTTGAGCAACTGTTTGTCATGCCTCTGTAACCGATTTGTAACCCACTTGCGGCCCAAGTTGTTATACATTTATCAAAACCATCATCAGTTCTCTGATAGATGGAGTTTGTGGGCGAGTGAACTTGCATCGTCGAATCAGGATACGATCGGAAAGGGACATCTGTGACCAGGGCATCGTGGGTGGCAGCTATTCTCGATTGGGCCAGGACGGTTCAGGACCGGCGCCCCGCGGAAGGGCGCCCGCCGGGCGGATATTCTCCGCTGCGCATCTTGTGGTGGGAGTGGGGAAAGCTGGTGGGAGCGGTTGGGCTGATCGTTTTGGGGATTTTGCTGATCGTCAAGCAGCAACCCCCCGCGGTGGTAGTGGCGATCATTCTCCATTTCACCATTGATTTTACCTTTCAAACGGAGGAGACGGCGCGGCGCAAAGTGGAGCGCGGCCGACACCTGGTGTTCCACTCGCTGATAGCTGGGGGGCTGCCCATGATCATGGCCGGAATCGTGGCAGGAGACCCCGTCAAGGCGCTCATTTGGATGGCAGCCGGCGTGGTGGGACATTACCTCGTGGATTGGACGAGGCGGTTCGGTCTGCGCTCGGTATTTTGGGCCGTGCTGGCGGATCAGGTGGCGCACCTGGCCATAATTTTCGGGCTGGTTTTGTTGACCTGATGGTCAGCCCGTCCCCAGCAAGGCCGCATCCTCCTCGCGGGCCACGCGGCGGCCCTCCTCGACGTTCACCCGCGTCAGCAAAAAGATGCCGATCAGGAAAAGCACGATCAGGCTGAGCACAGCCGGCCGGCTGCTGTCGAATGCGGCGGCGGCCGCCGCGAACAGCAACGGACCGACGATGGCCGAAAACTTTTCCATCACGCCGTACAGTCCAAAGAACTCGCCGCTCTTGGCCGCCGGTGACATGCTGGCGTACAGGCTGCGGCTGAGAGCCTGACTACCTCCCTGGACGATGGACACCATCCAGGCCAACAGCCAGAACTCGATCACCGAGTTGAGAAAGTAGCCCCACACAGCGATCACGGCATACACAATCAGGGACAGGATGATGCTGCGCCGGGTGTCGAGGGTTTCTACCAGGCCGGAGAAGAGCGGTTTCCCCAGCAGCAGCGCGAACAACACCCCGACTACTTCTACCCCGACGATGATACCGATGATGGCTCCCAAGTTGCTCTTTCGGATGGGGGGCAGGATTTTGACCTGGGCCAGGGCCGTGACCGTCCCCTGGCTGCCTGGGTCCTGGTCGCCGGTGTTGATCAGGGTGAGGGTGTGGCGGCCTGGCTGCTCGGCCTGAACAGAGCGGCGCACGCCGTAGCGGACCGTCCGGTTGTACCCATCTATCGTCAGCGGCCTGCCGGTATCCTCATCCAGCAAGGGGCGTCCGTCCACTTCGATGGCCCAGATGCCGTGATTGGGTCCGGTGCTGTAGGTCAGCTCTACTTTTTGCCCATTGAAGACCAAGTCACAGCGGGCTCCCGGCTCCGTGGTGGTGATGTATGTCACGTCAGCGTCGGCGCCGAGATTTTCCGCCGGGATCGTCTCGGTGCGCCACGCCCCCTCACAGGTCAGAGCGTCGCTCGTGACCGGGTACGTCCCCTCGCCGACGGCGTCGAGGGTGGTGGTGTAGGGCGGTAGGGGCGCGCCGGTGATCTCGCCTGGCAGTGCCCGCGCCCCGGCGATGCCGACCAGGGGCATGGCGACCAGATTGAACACGATCAGGGCCAGGAAGAGGGGGCGGCGCTTTTCATCCTGGCTGGGCAAGCGGCCAAAGATCAGGCTGAAAGGGATGCCGACGAACTGGACCAACAGCAGCGCCAGGATCAGCTCGACGGAGCCAAAGCCCAGTTCCGCCCCGTAAATGGCCGAGACGCTGATGATGGTGCCGATGCCGTCATTATAGATGAGAAAGGCGAGCAGGTACTTGAACAGTTCGCTGTACTGTCGAATGTCCGCCAGGGTTTCCAGCAGCCGCCGGAAGCTGACGGTGACGACGTTTTCGCCAGGAATCAGCGAGGCGGTGGCGGCGGGCGGTTCGGGCACGCGAGTGAATATCGGGATCGAAAAGACGGCCCACCACACGGCAACGCTCAGGAAAGAGAGGCGCGGTCCCCACGTGCCGGGCAGGACCTGGATCATGACCACATTGATGGCCAACAACAGCCCCCCACCCAGATAACCCATCGCATAGCCGCGCGTCGAGACTCGGTCCTGATCCTCTGCCTTTGCCACGTGGGGCAGCAGCGCGTCGTAAAAGACGTTGGCGGCGGTAAAGCCCAGCCGTCCGAACAGAAACAGGATGGAGGCCAGCAGCCAGTCGCCGGTGTCCACCAGCACCAACAGCCCCGTCCCAATGACGCCCAGCCCGACAAAGAGAGCCAGGAAACGCTTTTTGCCGCGCATCACGTCGGAGACGGTGCCGAGGATCGGTGAGAGGATGGCGGCGATGAAGAGGGAGAGGCTGACACCCGTGCTCCAGTAGGCGGTAGCGCGGGCCTCGCTGGGCAGCGTCGCTCCCGCCACCTGGCTGTAATAGACGGGCAGCACCGCTGCCAGGATAGTCGTGGCGAAAGCGCTGTTCGCCCAGTCGTACATGCACCAGGCGTTGACGATCTGGTTGTAGGTACGGTCACTGTGCGATTCTGTGGACATAGGTTCACCTCCTTGGGTAGGATCAAGATTCAGACAGGGTCTTGGGCCGCCGATTCTCCCGATTGTACTATAACTATCCAGGAGAGCAAAATGGGCCAGAGGTGGATTGGCGGTATCTTTTCGATAAACCGGGGCGAGGTATGGAACGCCGTCATCTTGACGGCCTGGATGCCAACAGCATGTTGGCGTTCCATGCATGCGCTCCTGGCGCGCTTGTTGAGCCTCTTTATGGGGGAGAAATCCCCGCGTTGACTTTGAGGCCAAGTTGCAATATACTGGCGTCACTATGAACTCTGATCGAGAGAGAACGCCGATTCCCGTGGTCTCTTGCGTGGGGCGCTCCAACAGCGGCAAGACGACGGTTTTGGAACACCTGATCGCCGAGTTGAGGCGGCGTCGGCATCGCATCGCCGTCGTCAAACACTATCACCGCTCCGACGTCGAGTTTGACGTGCCAGGCAAGGATTCATGGCGCTTTGCCCAGACGGGGGCCGAGCAGGTGATCCTGGCGGCGCAGGACCGGGTGATCCACATCCGCCGCTGCGAGCAGGCGCCAACCCTGGCCGAGGTAGTCGGCGAGATCCGGGATGTGGACCTGATCCTGGTCGAGGGGTACAAGGGGGCCGCCGTCCCCAAGATCGAGGTCAATCGGCGGGCGCGGGATCCCGAATTGGTGTGTGTGGGGGACGAGATGTTGATCGCCGTCGTGTCTGACCAATGTTTCGACCTGGACGTGCCCCAGTTCGACTTGGCGGACGCAGCGGGCCTGGCGGACCTAGTCGAGGCCCATTACTTGGGAGAGCGGCAGCGGCGATGAGATGGCAGGGCGCCGACTGGAGGCGCATCCAGTCTTTTTGGCGGATCGGGCTGTTCCTGTTGGTGGGCCTCCTGGTCCGGTGGCGATTCGTGGCCCAGTCCGCCTACCCCTTGGGAGAGGGCGGCCTCTTTTATTACGTCATCCAGTACGTCGCTGACCACGGCGCGCTGCCCGTCGAAATCCCGTACTATAGTGGCGGAATCCCCTTCGTCTATCCCCCGCTGGGATTTCTCTCCTACGGGGCGATCGTGCGGTATACGTCGCTCTCCCTCTTGACGGTGATGCGCTGGGCCAGTTTTCTCTTTTCCTCCCTCTCGTTGTTCGTCTTTGCGGCCCTGGCGCGCCGTTTTCTGCGCGAGGTGGCGTGGGAATTCGCCGTGTTGAGCTTTGCCACCTTGCCCAGCACTGTCTGGCATACCGCCGCCTCCGATAGCGTGCGCAATCTGGCGTTCGTGCTGTTGTTGGCGGGGGCTTTCTTTGCTCACGGCGCGCTGACCGAACAGCGTGGATGGCGCTGGACGGCCGCGGCCGGTCTCTTGCTGGGGCTGACGGCGCTGGTCCATCCCCCCGCCGCGCTGGGATTGGGCTTGATCGTGGCCCTGTTCACGATCTACTATGGCGTCGAATGGGGCGGTCGCGGGTTGCTCGTCGGAGGTAGCATCGGCGGCCTCGCGGCGATCGTCATGCTGCCCTGGTTTCTCTTCTTGTACCGCAGCCACGGGCCGGGATTCGTCGCTATGTTGCGGAATGGGTTCTTCTCCCGGCCGCACGCCACCATCTGGCTCTTTTCCCTCTTGAAATTCGGCCCCACCCGGGAACCGTTCGCTCACCTGTGGGCCGTCCTGGGCGTGGTAGGTGTGATCTGTGCGTGGGTTGCCGGGAACGGCCTTCTGGCGCTGTGGTTCCTCATCACGCCTCTCCATTGGAGCGATCACATCTACAGCCTGCCCCTGGCGCTGGGGGCCGGCTGGTCCATCGGGGAGGTCATTCTCCCCTGGATGCGGGCGCGCGTGGTCCACTCCTGGCGTGCAGTGGCAGCAGTGCTGCTCTGCGCTCTCCTGTTCTATGCGACTCTGGGGGCGACGACGCCCGCCGATTACCGCGAGATGCAGCCCCAGGTGACGAAGGCGCGGCTGGAGGCCTGGGAGTGGATGTCCGATCACCTGGCTGCCGATTCCTGGGTCACCATCGTGGGCGAGGACTCGGAGTGGGTGCCGGCCATGGCTCAGGTCTGTTCCAACATTCCCCAGGGAGCCGAGTGGACAGGTCAGTTCGTGGATTATGCCTGGATGTACAACGCGTTGGTCTCTGTGCCCACCTACGACGAGTTGCTCCGCATCCTACGTCATTATCGTCAGCCGATTGCCTACCTGTACGTGTCCACGCCTCCCGGCTCTGGCTCTTGGGACGGCAGGGATGGAGAGTGGGTATATCATTCCGAGGGGGAACCGCTGCGTCATCGGCAGGCGTTTCGGCGCTCTGTAGAGCAGCAGGCGTGCGTGCAGCGAGTTTACGAAAACGAGGAGGTGGTGTTGTTCGACTTGAGAGCGTGTGACCTTTCGTGGTGATCCTTGATGCGCGGAGCGAGTAATTGACACAAAATGTAACTGCCTAACGAAGCTAGGCCTCAAACCGACGAGGTTGAAACTCACCGCAGAGCGCGCTGAGCCCGCTGAGAAAAACATGAGAAAACTCTGCGGTAAAATCTTGTCTCATTTGTCAAGAATTTTGGGTGTCAAGGAGTACAAGTGCGTTGCACCTTGTGATTGAGCAGTAACCACAAAATTGTAGAAAGGGGCGGAAATGATGACAAAGAGAATAGCTTGGATTATCGTGGGCGTGTTGGCGCTGGTGATGCTGACCACGACGACGGCGTGGGCCAGCGACGGGGTAGCGCCGGTGGTGCAGGAGGAGATCGCGGCTGATGCCTTGTGGCTCACCCTGGCCCCGCTGATCGCGATTGCGATGTTTATCGAGCGGGCGTTGGAGGTGATCTGGGAGCGGTGGGAAAAGGCCCAGATCTGGCCGAATCCGGCCGGCGTGTCAGATACGTCGGCCTCGGGTTATATGATGCAAAAACGGCTGCGCTCTCAGTGGCTGGGGACGGCGATCGCGTTCGCCGTCATCGGCCTGACCAACGTGCGGCTCTTTCGCCTGCTGGGTTTTGACGTGCTCTTTTCATCTCCCAACATGGTCTTGTTCGACGCGGGGATCGGGGGGATTTTCGACGCGTTTACCGTGGGCACGCTGATTGACTGGACGATGACCGCCATCATCGTCGGCTGGGGCGGCACCGAGCTGACTCACAACGTGATCGAGGGACTGGTCAAGGGGCGCGGGCTGTGGAAAGAGATGCGGAACGTCGAGGCCGGCCGCCAGTCCATCCTGGATGCCAGGTTCTTTAACGACTATATCACGCCCGAATTGGAAAAACGAGGGGTCTCGGTCGCTTCATTGCGTCAGGTGGTCGATGTGCTGAAACAGTTAGGCGTGTCGGCAGATCAGATCGTCAGTTCTATGACCACCGGCAAGGTGGACGAATTGTTGGCTCAGTTGGAGGTTCAACCGGACAAGGCGGCGGCCGCGCAGTCCTTGCGAACGTTCCTGGATGGCGTGCCTCCCGAAAAGCAGATGGAGATTCCCAACGTCCTCAACCTGTTGACCAGGGAGCAAAAGCAGCGGTTCCTGGGAGTTTGAACGGTCTGGGGCTAAAAGTTGAGGCGGAGGCCAAGTTCTCGATTGGCCCTCCGCCTCCCAGATATTGAAGAGACTCTTTCAACTCGCTTTGATCTCACAGGCCCGGTTTTTTGCTTGCCACTACAACCTCACCCCCCGCAGCCGCAAACTGTTGCTGACGACGGTGACGGAGCTGAAAGCCATCGCGAAGGCCGCCAGCACCGGGTGAAGCTGCCGCAGGATGTCGGGGATCCAAGGCCAGGGCAGCGGCGCCAGCGCGCCCGCCGCGATCGGGATCAGGATCACGTTGTAGAAAAAGGCCCAAAACAGGTTCTGTTTGATGGTGCGCATCGTCGCCCGGCTGAGGGTCAACGCCTGAGGTACAGAGCGTAGATCGCCTCGCATCAGCGTCACGTCGGCCGTCTCCATCGCTACGTCGGCGCCCGTGCCGAGCGCAATGCCGACGTCGGCCTGGGCCAGCGCGGGAGCGTCGTTGATGCCGTCCCCCACCATGCCGACCAGGTATCCTTCTTCTTGCAGGTGCTTGATCTGCGCGGCTTTGTCGGCGGGCAGCACCTCGGCGATGACCCGATCAATTCCCACTTGCCCGGCGATGGTCTCGGCGGTGCGTTGGTTGTCGCCGGTCAGCATCACCGTCTTCAGTCCCAGACGGTACATCTGAGCCACGGCCTCGACGGAACTATCTTTCAGCGTATCGGCGATGCCGATGACGCCGAAGGCCGCGCCGTCCACCGCGACCACGATGGCGGTTTTGGCCTCCCTCTGCAGCCGTTCGATCTCGGTCGTCAACTCATCCAGCGGGATGCCATCGGCCTCGACCCATGCAGGCTTCCCCACCACCACCGATCGCCCGTCCACCTGGGCACGGATGCCCCGGCCCGGAAGCGCCTCGAATTCCTCCGGGTCCGCCGTGGAGAGGTCCCCTTCCTCGGCGTAAGCGACGATAGCCTGTCCCAGCGGATGCTCGGAACCGCGCTCGGCCGAGGCGGTCAGGCGCAGGAGCTCGTCGCGAGTCACGCGCTCCGGGTTGGAAGCTGCGATGTCGGTGACGGTCGGTTCCCCCTTGGTGAGAGTGCCGGTCTTGTCCAGAACGACGACGTCCAGCCGGTGGGCTGTCTCCAGGGCCGCGCTGTTCTTGAACAGGATGCCTAACGCTGCTCCCTTGCCGGTACCGACTATGATGGCGGTCGGCGTCGCCAGCCCCAGGGCGCATGGGCAGGCGATGACCAGCACCGCCACCAGGCGGATCATCGCCGAAGTAAAGTCGCCGGCGATCCACCAGATGGCGAAGGTGAGCAGAGCGATGGTGATAACGATCGGGACGAAGACGCCGGTGACCTGGTCGGCCACTCGCTGGATGGGGGCCTTGCTTCCCTGGGCTTCCCGCACCAGGCGGATGATCTGGGCCAGCGCCGTCTCGGTGCCGACGCGGGTGGCCTCGAATTTGAGCAGTCCCTGCTTGTTGATGGTCGCGCCGATGACCTCGTCGCCGCGTTTTTTGTCCACCGGGAGCGGCTCGCCCGTCAGCATACTCTCGTCCACCGCCGAGCGGCCCTCGACGACGATGCCGTCCACCGGTATACGCTCGCCGGGCCGCACGACGACGACGTCGCCGACGCGCACCGCTTCGACCGGCACGTCCACCTCCGCGCCGTCTCGCACGACGCGGGCGGTCTTGGGGCGCAGCCCCATCAGTGTGCGGATCGCCTCGCCGGTCTGACCTTTTGCGCGAGCTTCCAACAGTTTGCCCAGTTTGATCAGCGTGATGATGACGGCCGAGGTCTCGAAATAGACGTGATGCCCGGAGCCGGGCAGGAGCAGCACAGCGATGCTGTAGACGTATGCGGCGGACGACCCCATCGCCACCAGCACATCCATATTGGCGGTGCGGTTGCGCAGCGTGTGGTAGGAACCGACGTAGAAATCCCCACCGGTGTAGAACTGAACCGGCGTCGCCAGCGCCAGGAAGAGCCAGTTGACCCAGGCGGCGTGCGCCCAGTGGCCCAGGAGTCCAAAGTCGCGGGCCATACTGAACAGAAAGAGCGGCAGGGTGAAGATGACGCCGACCCAGAATTTGCGAGTCTGGTCGGCGATCTCGGCCTGCCGGGCCTGGGCCTCGACGTCTTCGAGGGGACGCTCGGCGTCGGCGGCGGTCTGCACCACTCCGTAACCGGCCTCCTCGATCGCCCGGATCATGTCGGCGACGGAGGCCACGCCGGGGATGTACTCGACGGTGGCCCGCTCGGTCGCCAGATTGACGCTGGCCTCGACGACGCCGGGGACTTTCAGCGTCCGCTCGATGGCAGCAGCACAGTTGGCGCAGGTCATCCCTGTAATGGGCAGCTCGACCGTGGCCGTCACGACGCCATAGCCAGCTTCTTGCACCCGCTTCACCAGGTCGGCTGGCCTCATCGCGGCCGGATCGAAGGATATCGCTGCCTGCTCGGTGGCAAAGTTCACCGCCGCATCGGAGACGCCGTCCGCCTTTTTGAGACTGCGCTCAACAGTAAAGGCGCAGTTGGCGCACGTCATCCCGGTGATGGGCAGATTGAGGTGGGTCGGTTCGGGCGTGTTCATATCTCACTCCGCCGGTGGATAGTTGATCTCGGCCAGCAGGGCCTTGATACCATCCCAATCGGCCGGCGCATCCCACTCGACAGTGACCGTCTTGGTGTTCGCATCGGCATCCACACTGGTGACGCCCGCTAGTTCACCTACTTCCCGCTTGATGGTCATCACGCAGTGATTGCAACTGATGTTTGGAACCTGGAATGTCTTGTTCGCCATCTTGACACCTCCTAATTTAATTGATGTTTATTAACTTTACCAGCTGCAAGTGCAAAAGTCAATACGTGGGAGGGCAACTTGGGACATTCTTATCAGGTTCTAATGAATTGGTCTTGACGACAATTTGTGCTACAATCAGGCCTATGCCTGCAGAGCCTGAATCTCGAGGAGGCGTGGAGCGTAAAGAGTGGCGCTGGGTCGCGCTGGTGACGCTGGCGCTGGTCATCGTGAGCAGCCTGCCGTATGTGCTCGCCTGGGCTGCCGCGCCGGAGGACGCCCAGTTCACCGGGCTGCTGGTCAATCCCCTGGACGGCCACTCGTACATCGCCAAGATGCGCCAGGGGCTGGAAGGCTCGTGGCGCTTTCACCTGGTCTTTACGCCTGAACCACACGCGGGAGCCCCTGTCTTTCTGTTTTATTTGGTGCTGGGTCACCTGGCGCGGTGGACCGGACTGCCCCTCGTCGCCATCTACCACGCCGGCCGAGTTCTCGCGGGGGCGGCGCTGCTCGTCTTGCTCTATCGGCTCGTCACCCTGCTGATGGACGACCGCCGGCAGCGACGTTTCACGTTCTTCCTGCTGGCTCTTTCCTCCGGGTTGGGGTGGCTGGTCGCACCGCTGACGGGCTACCTGACGGCCGACCTGTGGGTCCCGGAGGCGTTCACGTTCTACTCGATCCTATACAATCCCCACTTTCCGTTGGCCATCGGCCTGATGTTGGTCGTTTTCATCGCGTTGGCGCGCCCTGGACGGCCGCCGGGCTGGCGGGAGGGGTTCGTCGCCGTGGCCGCGTCGCTGGGTCTGGGCATAGTCCAGCCCTTTGGCGTGATCCCGGTCTATGCGACGTTGGCGGTCTGGCTGGCGCTGCGCTGGCTGCGGGACCGTCGGCTGGACAGGCGGACAGCCGGGGTGACGGCGCTGGTCGGCCTGGCGGCGGTGGCCTATCCGCTGTACGGCATGCTCGCCATCGAGGCGGACCCGGTGCTGGCGGCGTGGAACGCCCAGAACCAGACCCCCTCGCCGCCGGTGTGGGATTGGCTGCTGAGCCTGGGGGTTCTGGCGGCGTTGGCGATACCGGGGCTGGCGCTCGCCCTCCGCCGGCGCTCGGATGGAGACCTGCTGTTGGTTGCGTGGGTGCTGGCGGTCGGAGTGGGAATGTACGCCCCGCTGGCGCTCCAACGGCGGTTAGCCTTGGGGGTGCAGACGCCGGCAGCGATCCTGGCGGCGATGGGATGGTGGGAGGCAGTGCGGCCCCGTCTGCGGGCGCGCCGGCGAGGGCCGGCAGGCGGGGTGGTGCTGGGATTCTCGGCCCTGACCCACGGTTTCTTGATGGGGATGCTCGTGCTGGCGGCGCTGCAAGGGGAACCGCGTTTCTACCTCCGCACTGGGGAGCCGCAGGCGTTCGAGTGGCTGCGGGAGCAGGTCAGTCACGACCAGGTGGTGCTATGTGCGCCGCAGAACGGAATGTTCGTGCCGGCGTGGGCCGGTCAGCGCGTGGTCTATGGCCATCCCTTCGAGACGGTGGACGCGGAGCGGCGGGAGGTGCAGGTGGAGGCCTACTTTGCCGGCGCGATGAGTACGGCCGAGCGGGAATCGTTCTTGCAAGAGAACCGAGTGGGGTACGTGCTGGTCGGGCCGAGGGAACGGGTGCTGAAGGGCGGTGGAGTCGAGACCGGAGATTGGCCGGTGGTGTTTGAGGCTGGCGACGTGAGGATTTACCAGGTCGGTGAACGATAGAACGTGGGAGGATCTCCTGTGCTGCGCGCTGTTGGCTGTTCTATCCCTGGTCCTGTTGTGGCCGGTGGTGGCGCATCCGGGATGGTGGCTCTGGTCGCCGCGGGCCGAGCACCCGGACCTGGCGGTCACTCACTGGCCGAACGCCCACCTGACGCGCCGATCGCTGTGGGATGAGGGCCGCTTTCCCCTGTGGCGGTCCACGCTGATGAGCGGGACACCCCTGGCGGCCAATCCAGTGGCCGGGTTGTACTATCCTCCCAATTGGCTGTTCCTATTTCTGCCCTGGCTGCCTCTGGAGGTGGGGTTCAACCTCTCGGCGCTGGCGCATCTGTGGCTGGCCGGGGCGGCGATGTTCGCGCTGCTGCGGCAGGGCCTCCGCGCGGGGGCGTGGGGGGCGCTGGCGGCGGGAGTGGTGTACGAGGCGGCCCCCAAGCTGCTGGCCCACCTGGGGGCGGGGCACGTCGGCTGGATGCAGGCCTGGGGCTGGCTGCCGCTGGTGATCCTGGGTTGGATCAAGCTCGGCGACGCCGGGACGAATCGGCGGGCCGGATGGTGGATGGTGGGGGCGGCCGTGGCCCTGGCGTGCCAGTTCTGCGCGGACGTGCGGATGGCGGCGTACACATTGATCTTGGTGATGACGTGGTCGCTGGTTTCTCTCCTGCGCCGCCCGCGGGCGGCCGGGCGGTACGTGGCGCGGATCGCCGGGGTCCTCGCCCTCCTCGCGGGGCTGACGGCCTGTCAATGGCTGCCGCTGGCGGCGCTGCTGCCAGAGACGACGCGGGACGGGATGACGCTGCGTGACGCGGCAGTCTGGTCGCTGCCCTGGAGGTATCTGGCGGGCGTGTTCATCCCGGACCACGGCGGCTTTCACGAGTGGATGGTCTACGTCGGCGTGGTTCCGCTGGTGCTGGCCGGGATCGGTGCGAGGGCGGTGTGGCGCCGGCCGGGGGAGCGGTGGCTGGTCGGCTGGTTGGTGAGCGTGGGTATCGGAGCGGCCTGGTTCTCTCTGGGTGAAAACGGCGGGCTGTTCCAGCTGCTGTGGCGGCTCGTGCCGGGCCTGGGACTGCTGCGGGTGCCGCCCCGCGCCTGGGTACTGGTCCATTTTGCGGCGGCGGCGCTGGCAGGACTGGGGGTCGATGAGGTGTGGCGGGGGAGGCAGCCAGGCCGCTGGGCCGGTCCGCTGTTGCTGGCGGTCGGGACGGCCGCGCCGCTGCTGGCGGTCGGGTTCTGGCTGTCGGCGGGAGCGCTGCCCTTGAACCTGGCGCTGTTCGGTCTGCTGACGCCCCTCGTCGCGGCGCTGGTGGGGTTCGGGGCGCGAGGGCGGGCGAAACCGGGTCCGTTTTGGAGTGGCACGGCCGTCCTGCTGATCGCCATCGACCTGCTGGTGGTGGATGGGACGCTGGTGGAGGTCCGCTCGCCGGCCCAGGTGTGGGCGGATGGTCAGGCAGCGGCCGAGTGGCTGGCGGCGCAGCCCGGCGAGTTTCGCGTCTACTCGCCCAGTTACAGCCTGCCCCAACACGTGGCGGAGCGGTATGGCCTCGCCCTGGCCGACGGCGTGGATCCCCTGCAGCTGCGGGTCTATGCCGATTATCTGACCCGCGCGGCTGGACTCGATCCCCAGGCCCAGGGGTACAGCGTGACCTTGCCGCCCTTTCCCGAAGGGGCGGCCGATGTGCGCCTGGCCTTGCAGGATGTGACGCCAGACCCAGGGCTGCTGGGGGCTTTGGGCGTGCGGTACGTGGCGGCGGCTTTTCCCCTCCATCATCCCAGC
This sequence comes from Chloroflexota bacterium, assembly GCA_011048615.1. GTDB lineage: Bacteria > Chloroflexota > Anaerolineae > B4-G1 > B4-G1 > DSDT01. The sequence goes on from DSDT01000399.1 coordinate 41,644, forward strand.
TTGACCGAGGCGGCGATCCAGGACGGCGTCTACATCTATCTCAACGGCGCGGCGCAGCCGGTCATGGACGTCGAGCAGGGCATCACATTGAGTGGTGGCACGCCGCTGTTTCAGTACGATCCGACGCCGGTGTATGTGGGATGGGCGTTTTCTGGCCTGGCGGTGGGCAGTTTGCTGCTCTGGTTCCGGGCGCGGTGGAGCGATGGTGTATCCCTTGAGCGGTAGTTTTTCCTCAATTCCCAGGTGGTATACTGGCCGGGATGGGGAGAGAATTACAAAGACCGAGTAAAGATGTGATTGGGAGGTGTGATAGTGAGATCCAAGTTTGACGTTTTTCTGCGTTGGTGGCCGTTGTTTCTGATCAGCAGCCTGGGACTTTTTTTGGAGACGGCCGTGATCCGCTGGATCGCCGGTGAGGTGCGGTTGATGGCGTACTTTAAAAACCTTCCCCTGTTGGCGGCCTTTTTGGGACTATCCATCGGTTTCGCCCTCGTGCGAAGGGGGCGAAATTACCAAGATATATTTGGCCCCACGCTGGTACTCTTTGTTGTGCTGGTCCTGGCAATTGGGCGGGTCAGCTCCCCCCGTTTCCTGGCCTATCCCGGCAGCAGCGACGAGTTTCTGTGGTATCAGGGCAGTTTTTCCTACTGGGTCGCGTTGGTCGTGTTTTTGAGCACGGTGACGATCTTTTTCCTACTGACCGTCTTTCTCTTTATTCCTCTGGGACAGGTGACCGGAAAGGAGATGGCTCGGCACGCGCCGGTGCCAGCCTATCTCGTCAACATCCTGGCCAGCCTGGCAGGAGTGTGGGCGTTCGCCCTCGTCTCTTACCTGCAGACGCCGCCGGTGGTCTGGTTCGGCGTCGGTCTCCTGGGGGTGGGGGGATATTGGGCGGCTCAAAAGTCACTGTCGCGTTCGACCTGGATCAGTTTCGTGGTGGTATTGATCGGACTGGCCGTGTTCGGACGGGGGACGATCTGGTCGCCGTACCAACGGTTGGAGGTCTCTGACCTGGTTCGTACACGGCGCAGTGACGGCGAACCGGTCAACGTGGGGTACAACTTGCACGTTCAGCAGGTTTTTTATCAGTACGCCATTGATCTCTCGCCGGGATTCTTGGCTCGCTTGGAGGGCGAGGTCCCCGAGATGGAGGAGTGGGCTTTTTCCTACAACCTGCCCTATCGCCTCGGGCCGGAGGGAGCGCGGGTGTTGATTGTCGGCGCGGGGATGGGCAACGACGTCGCGGCAGCACTGCGGAACGGCGCAGGGTACGTGGATGCCGTGGAAATTGACCCCGTCATTCTGGATCTGGGGCGGCAACTGCATCCCGAACAACCCTACGCCGACCCGCGCGTCAACGCGATCGTGGACGACGCGCGCTCCTTTTTCGAGACGAGTTCCGACCAGTACGACGTGGTGGCGTTTGGGCTGTTGGATTCGCATACCTTGCTTTCGGGCCTTTCCAGCGTGCGACTGGATTCCTTCGTCTACACCCTGGAAAGCTTTGAGCAGGTGCGAAACCATCTGGCCGACGACGGGGTGGTGGCGGTGACGTTTTACGTCAGCGAGACGGCGCCCTGGATCGAGCAGCGTTTGGGGCGCATGCTGATGCAAGTGTTCGGATCGGAGCGCGTGTTCGTCCACAAGGGCGAGATCGGCACGACCTTTGTGGCCGGGCCGGTGCGCCCCGATCAGTTGGCAGAGATGCAGCTCGCGGCCTGGCAGCCGGATCCCACGGCGGAGGACGTGCCGCTGACCACCGACGATTGGCCGTACCTTTACCTGCGCACGCACACAGTGCCATCGGCCTACTGGCAGGTCTTGTTGTTGATCGGTGTGGTTTGCCTGATTCTCCTGCGGCGCTCCTTTCCGGAGGTGCTGCGTCCCAACTGGCATTTTTGGCTCCTGGGAGCGGCCTTTTTGCTCATCGAGTTCAAGTGCGTCACCGAGTTTGCGCTTCTCTTTGGCACCACCTGGCTCGTCAATGCGCTGGCCATATCCGGCGTCCTGCTGATGGCCCTGGGCGCCAATCTGGTGGTGCTGCGACTGCCCCGTCTCAACGTGCGCCTGACCTATGTCCTGCTGTTTGCCAGCCTTGTGCTCACCTATTTCTTCCCCCTGGACCTGTTGATCGGTTTTCCGGCGGCTATCCGCGCCGTGGCGAGCATGGTCTTGCTCTCCCTGCCCTTGTTCTTTGCGGGCATGATTTTCAGCGAGTCACTGCGCCGGACCGGGGAGACGGCCGTGCCTTTGGCCTCCAATCTGAGCGGATCGGTCGCGGGCGGGGTGCTCGAATATGGATCGCTGCTGTGGGGGATCAAGAGCCTGTACATCATTGGGGCCGTGGTGTATGTCGCCGCTATGCTGGCCTCGCGCCTCCAACGCCGGTGATATGAACACGGATTCGCAGTCTGCGCCGTATCAGGTCTGCATCACACGACGAGAGATGGGATGGGTCGCTCTGGTGAGCGTGACGCTGCTGGCGGTGACCAGCCTCCCTTACCTGGTGGGTTGGTGGATGGACGCGCACGACGCCGCCCACGTATTCGGCGGGTTCATCTATGCCGTGGAGGACGGCAACTCGTACCTGGCCAAGATGCAGGTCGGCGCGGCGGGGCATTGGTTGTTCTACCTGGCCTACACCCCGGAGCCACACCAGGGGGAGCTTTTTTTCCTCTACTACATTCTGCTGGGTAAACTGAGCCGGCTGCTGGGCCTCTCGATGCTGACTGGGCTGCACCTGAGCCGTATCCTGACCGTGCCGTTTGGCCTCTTTTGTTACTACCGCTTTATCGCGTACTGGACCTTCGACTGCGCGGTGCGCCGCTGGGGACTGGCACTGTTCGCGTTCACAGCCGGTTTGGGGTGGCTGTGGGTGGTCCTGGGGGGCGGTTCGACGTTGGGGGCCATGCCGGTCGATCTGTGGGTGCCGGACGCCTCCTACTTTTTCTCGGCCCTCTTGTTTCCTCACCTGCCCCTGGCTCAGGGACTGCTGCTTTGGTTCGTGACGGACGCCCTCGAGTTCCTCGCGGTCGGTCGTGTCCGTTCGGGCGCGATGGCCGCCCTGGTAGGACTTTTGGTCAGCCTGATTCACCCCTACACGCTGCCGGTGATTGGTGTCGTGGTGGGGCTGTTCGCCGCCTGGCAGGTCCTGCGCCGCCGGTGGCTGTTCTGGCCGACGGTGGGCCGGCTGGCGGCGGCGATGGCGCCGACGATCCCCTACCTGGCCTACAATGGGTTCGTCTTTTGGAACAATCCGGCTTTCCAGTCTTGGCGCGAGCAGAGCCAGACCGTCTCACCGGCTCCGGTACACTACCTGTTGGGGCTGGGATTTATCCTGATATGGGCCGTGGTCGGGATAGCGCGCCGGCGAACGTGCGAGGGACGGCCTCTCGATTTCTTGATCGTCTGGGCGGCGGCAGTGCCGATCCTGATCTATCTGCCCAGCTCGATCCAGCGCCGCTTCCTGGACGGGTATCAGGCCCCCTTGACCGTATTGGCCGCCTGCGGTTTGCGGAGCGTGTTCTCTGATCTGCGCCGTCCCCAGGTCCGGCGATTGGCGCCGGGCCTGGTCGTGGGGTTGATGATGTTGACCAACCTGCTGCTGATCGTGGGGGCGCTGGCGGTGCTCCCGGGGCGGGACGAGCCGCTCTTTCGCCCGGGCGCGGAACAGGCGGCGGCGGATTGGCTGGCCCGGCGTGCTCAAGGCGAGGTCGTGTTGAGCGGTTACGAGAGCGGCAACTATTTGCCGACCCGAGGGGCGATGCGTGTCTTTCTTGGTCACAGGCCAGAGACGATGCGCTCGGCGGAGAAGCGAGACCTGGTCGCGAGTTTCTTTTCCGGGGAGACGGACGATGCCTGGCGGCAGCGACTGCTCGCCAAGTACGACGTGCGCTGGGTGTGGTGGGGGCCGTGGGAGCGGGCGTTAGGCCCGTTCGATCCGGGGACGTGCGAGTACCTCGACCCTGCCTACGACGTCGGCGGGTACGCCGTTTTCGAGGTGGTGCGGTGACAGGGTCGCCGGCGGCCCATCCGACGGTCACGCGGCGCGAGTGGCGCTGGGCGGCGCTAATGTCCCTGGCAACGCTGGTGGTCGTCAGCCTGCCCTACCTGGTGGGCTGGGTCGTGCAGACGCCGGAGCGGGTGTTCGGCGGCTGCATCCTGCTGAGCGACGATTGTTACTCCTACCTGGCCAAGATGGCCCGGGGCGCGGCGGGGGACTGGCTGTTCCGCATGCCGTATACCCCAGAGCCGCACACGCCGACGCTGCTCTACCTGTTCTACTTGCTGCTGGGCAAAGTGTCCGCGCTGACAGGTCTCTCGACCGAGGCGACCTATCACCTGGCGCGGGTGGCGCTGGGATGGGGGATGATGCTGGTGGTGTACCGTTTCCTGGCGGTCTTCACACCGGCGGTCCGGGTGCGCCGCCTGGCCTGGCTGATGGTCGCCTTGGGGGGTGGGTTGGGATGGCTGCTGATCCTGCTGGGGCAGCCGAACTGGCTGGGGAGCCCGCCGCTGGACGTCTACCTGCCGGAAGGATTTGCCCTGCTGGTCTTGTATGGCTTTCCTCACTTGGCGGCCGCCCAGACGCTGCTGTTGGGGGGAATGTTGAGCCTGCTGCGGGCCTGGGAGGAATGCCGAATCGCGCGCCCTGCTGCATCCCTCTGGTGGGCCGTGCTGGCTGGTCTGGCCTGGTTCGCCATGGGCTGGATCGTCCCGTTCTACGTGGCTGTGGTGTGGGCCGTGATGGGATCTGCGTGGGTTGTGCTGGCTCTCCGGCGGCGGCGCGCGCCCTGGGGCGAGGGGGTGGGGTTGGCGGCGGCGGCTCTCCTCGCCGTGGGGCCGGTGCTGTACAGTGGATGGGTGTTCACCACCGATCCGGTGTACGCTGCCTGGGCTGCCCAGAACCTGATTCTCTCTCCCCACCCACTCCACTTTTTGGCGGCCTATGGCACACCCCTGCTGCTGGCGGCCTTTGCCGTGCGGGTGGCCTGGCGTGACGAGGGCTGGGGTTGGCTGGCGCTGGTGTGGGTCGCAGTGGCAGCGGTGCTGGCTTACCTGCCGTTCAACTTGCAGCGCCGATTGGTGCAGGGCGTGCAGACACCGCTCTACGCCCTGGCGGCTGGCAGCGCGGTGCGGCTGTGGCGGTCGAGGGGGCGCTGGCTGGCAGCGCTGCTGCTGGCGGCCATGCTCCCCACCACCCTCATCATCCTGGCTGGCAGCGGCGCATCGCTGCTCAACCGCCCGCGCCTCGTCTTCCGCCCGGCCGGCGAGGTCGCCGCGCTGGACTGGCTGTCTGAGCGCGTCCAACCCGACGACGTGGTGCTGGCCGCCTACGACACCGGTAACTATTTGCCGGTGCGGGTAGTGGCGCGGGTGTTCGTGGGGCATGGGTTCGAGACGATGGACGCCGAGGAGAAAGAAAGACTGGTGGCCCGATTTTTCGATCCAGAAGCCGATGACGCCTGGCGGCGTGATCTGCTGACCCGCTACGGTGTGGATTACGTCTTTTGGGGGCCGGAGGAGCGGCGGCTGGGGGCCTTCGACCCGCGCGACGCCTCGTACCTGCGGGCGGTGTACGACGCCGGTGGATACACGATTCTCGAGATCGAGCGGTGATCAGCAATTCCCGTTATGGAGTTCGTAGTAGCGACTTTCGCTGTTTGCGCAATAGAAGCGACTAAAGTCGCCACTACGAACGTCAAATGTGTGACGGCGATGCTAAAATGGGAATTGCTGAGCGGTGATGAGAGGGGGCGAGGGGATGGGACGGGGCGCAGGATTCGAGAGGCGGGTTGACCGTCGAGAGTTGGAGGTGGTGGCCGGTCTGGCGTTGTTTGCCGTCATGCTGCTGTGGCGGCCCCTCTTGACCGGCGAGGTCTTTTTTTGGGGCACGCCGCTGCTCCAGTTCGTGCCCTGGCAGCGGATGGCGGCCTCGATGTGGCGCCAGGGTCACCTGCCGCTCTGGAACCCGTTGGTGGGCTGCGGTGCGCCGCTGGCGGCCAACTATCAGACGGCGGCCTTTTACCCCCTGAATCTGCTCTACCTGCTGCTGCCGGTCGCTGTGGCCCTGGTGTGGACCACGGCGCTGCACCTCCTGCTTACTGGTTGGGGGATGTACCGCTGGGGACGGGCGGTGGGTCTGGAACGGTTCCCGGCCTTGATAGGCGGATTGACCCTGGCGGGCAGCGCTTTCCTGGTGACCCGGATCGCCCTGTTCCCCAGCGTGGCGGTCACCTTTCCCTGGCTGGCCGTCTGGTTGTGGCGGGCCGAGGCATTGGCGCGGCGCTGGCGGCTGCGCGATGCCCTCGGGCTGGGCCTGGCCCTGGGGCTGGGGCTGCTGGCCGGCCACGCGCAGACTGCTTTCTACGGTGGCCTGCTATTGGCTGCCTACCTGCTCTTTCGGACGGTGCAGGAGGGACGGTATACCCTGCGCCAAACAGCATACGTCGGGCTGGCCCTGGCGGTGGGCGTGGGCCTGGCAGCGGTGCAACTGCTCCCCACAGCCGAGCTGATGGCCTCGTCGCAGCGCTCGGCCGGCGTGGAGTATGATTTCGCGATGACCTATTCGCTGTGGCCCTGGCGGCTGATCACGTTCGTCGCGCCCGGCTTTTTCGGCCATCCGGGCCGGGGCGATTACGCCGGCTATCCCAACTATTGGGAGGGAGCGGGGTACGTGGGGCTGCTGCCGCTCCTTCTGGCGGTGGAGGCGGTGCTGAGCGGGTGTCGTGGGCAAGGGAAGCGGACCGGGGGCGGTCAGGTCTGGTTCTGGGTCGGCAGCGCGGCGGTGGCGTTGACGTTGGCGCTGGGCCGGAACACGCCGATTTTCCCGTTCCTGTTTCGCCACGTCCCGACCTTTGACTTGTTCCAGGCCCCGGCCCGCTGGCTGGCGGTCGTCACGGTGGCGCTGGCGGCGCTGGCAGGGTGGGGCGCGCAGGCCTGGCCGCGGGGCCACCGGGGACGGCGGCTGGGGGCCTGGAG
>DSDT01000334.1 GCA_011048615.1 Chloroflexota bacterium
TGACCGGCGTCGTCAAAGGTGTGCAGCAGTTCTCCGGCCGACCTGGCCCCGACGTACAGCCCGCCCATCACCATCGCCACACCGGCACCCAGGGTCAGCACCGAGGCGAGAAAGGCGAGGAACGGAACGGGGGCCAGGGCCACGCTCACCACGGCGCCGATGGCCGGTGTGGCAAAGAAGGCGATGATGGCCCACACACTCCATAGGATCAGCCGCACGATGCCCCGGTTCCAGTGGCGCCAGAGCAGCCAGCCCGACCCCCAGACAAAGAATTCGGTGATGACGGCCAGCCCGGCTTGGGGATGGGATTCGAGCAGGCGAATTGCCTGGCCGATGCCCCGGCCCAATTTCCATAATTGGTAGATGGCCCAGGCCAGGACGCCCAAGATGAGCAGGGTGACGATGGCAAACAGCCCGACCAGCAGCCAGGGGTTGATTTGGGTCAGGACGTAGGCCAATCCCATCAGCAAGATCGAGGCTGCGTTTTCGATAGTGGCATAGGTTGGGGCGGACGTGCTGCCAGTGGTTCCGGTGGCGGTGCTGAGGGCTGGCTTGGCCAGAAATTTGGCCCCGGTCAGCGCGGTGGCTGTCAGGGCCCCGCCACCGGCCATCAGCCAGCCGGTGGCGCCCACAGACTGGCCGGTGGCGTCGAAAATCTGGAGGGATTGCAGAAAGTGGTACAGTTCGGGGTGCATCTCGGCGATGACGCCGACCGAGGCGAGCGTCAGCAGGGCGGCCGAGATGGGGACCATAAAGCCGCTCACCAAGTTGGTGATGGTGTTGAGAACGTTCATCACTCCGGGGCTGATGAGGGAGCCGTAGGCTGGTAGAATGGTGAGCAGCCAGAACAGAGCCATCAGGCCGATGAACCACCACGAGGTCATAAAAGCGACCGGTGTGGACAACTCCACCAAGCCGAACCTGGCGGCCAGTGACAGCACGACCAGGCAGAGATATTGGTTGCCGGCGCCGACGAGTCCGCCGGCCGATATCGCCGATAGTAACAGTTCCATGTTCTACCTCCTCTCTGGAAGCACTTTCTTCTTTCCCTTTATACCATACGAACGCCAATCGGAAAAGTTGCCTCCAGGGTCTCGAGTTGGTGGTTCTTGGGTTGATCATTGGCTGGCGCTCAATCCCAGTACCTCGTACACCTGGACGGGCTTTACCCGTCCTTTGACGTGGGTTTCGGCGGTCTTGCCGATGGTGATGTGAGCGGCAATGCGCTCGTAGGTGGCGCGGGAGATCAGGATGGATGTCCCCAGTTCCCGGTTCAGGTCTTCGATGCGGCTGGCCACGTTGGCCGGGTCGCCGATGGGCGTGTACTCGGCGCGGGCTTCGTAGCCGATGCTGCCAACGACGGCGGTGCCGGTGTGAATGCCGAACCCGGTGCGCAGTTCGAAGGCGTTGACCGTGTGTCGAATGGCGTTAAAGTTGTTCAATATCTCCTGGGCCTTGAGAGCGGCCTCTACAGCGTGAAGGGCATGGTAGGGGTCGTTCAGAGGAGCGCCAAAGAGGACCAGAACGCCGTCACCAGTGTAGCGGGTGACGGTGCCTCCGTGATCCATCAGGATCTGGACCAGGTTTTCATAGTAGGCATTCAGAGTCTGAATGATGTCTTCAGGAGAGGTTCGTTCGCACCAGGCGGTAAAATCACGGATGTCGGTAAACACAATGGTGATTTCGCGCCGTTCTCCTCCCAGGCTGATCTGGCCATTGAGAATTCCGTCGCGGACCGTGCCGCTCACATACCGTCCGAAGGCGGTCTTGAGCTGTTCCTGCTCGGCCAATCGTTTGGCCATGGTGTTAAAGTGCTGGCCGAGGACAGCCAATTCGTCGCTGGTATAGGGCTGCACGCGGGCTTCCAGGTCGCCGTTGGCGACTGCTTCGATCACTCGCTCAAGCTCTTGCACGGGTACCAGAACACTACGGACCAGTTGCAGGGCGAGGGTTACCCCGACCACGCTGATAAAGGAGGTGATGGCCCCGGTCAGGAGCAGGCTGTTGGTGGGGTCTGCCCCCAGCCGTACGATCTGGCTGTACCCGAACAATCCCAACGTCACCAGTGGAACGATCAAGATGGGGAGAATGAGCACCAGCAGCTTGACGCGCAGGCGAAAGTGGACGATGCGGTGATCGGTCAAGTTGGCCCTGGCGCCGGCCGCCAGGGCCAGGGATGAGATGGGGTACATCATCCGTTCCAGGTAAAAGACAAAAAATACCAGGGCGATAGCGACGGTCGAGGAGAGGGAGACAATCCACCCTTGCAAGATCAACGCCAGTCCAAACTGGGTGAACAGGAAAAAGTAGAGCGCCTGAGTGGTGTAGGCCAGAATCGCGACTAGCATCGTCCAGCCGACCACCCGGGCAGGGTAGTTGACGGCCTCGATCCAGGCTTTTGTGGCCAGTTCCCGGTCGGGCGGTTCGCCGGCGATCAGGGTGGACAGGAAAGCGCGGATGTGGGGGGAGTAGCGGTGGTAGAACAGGTAGGCCATCGCGGTCACAAAGCTGACGACCAGGCTCACCACTCCGACGAGGTCGTACCAGACGATGGGGGTGATGATCTGGCCAAAGAGCATCGCGCCCAAAAAGATGGGCAGGGTGAGGGTCAGTTGGCCGCGTAGGTAGATGTAAATGATGTAGAGGGGCTGTCCCCGCCAGCTCCAAAAAAGCGTGGCGGGGATGTCCTGACCGGCGAACCAAAGCTGATTCATGTTATCTCGAGCGGTTTACTGCCGTCATTCCTTGATTCCTTGATCGCGGTTTGGGCGACCAGAGCGGCGCCGACGATTCCGGCTTCATTGCGCATCTGAGCAGGAACAATGTCAGCCTGGGCACCGAGGTGGCGCAGAAACTTGGTCTTTTTACTCGCTCCACCACCTACGATGAACAGGTCGGGTGTAAAGAGAGCTGCTAGCAGGTGTAGATACTCGTTGACCCTGGCGGCCCACTCCTTCCAGCTCAATCGTTGTTCCTGGCGGATGCGGTCGGAGGCGTATTCCTCGGCCTCTATGCCGTTCATTTCGATGTGGCCCAGTTCCGAGTTGGGCAGCAGCACTCCTTGTACAAAGATGGCGCTGCCGATGCCCGTGCCGAACGTGAGGACAAAAATCACGCCTCGCTTGCGATGGGTGCGCCCGGCGCCGAATCTCACCTCAGCAATGCCGGCCGCATCGGCGTCGTTGATCAGGGTGACCGGGCATTCAGTTTTCCTTTCGAGCAGTTTTCTGCCGTCAAAGCCAATCCACGCCTGGTCTACGTTGGCGGCGGTATAGGTGACGCCGTCCTTGACCACCGCCGGGAAGGTACAGCCGATGGGCCCGGTCCACGCAAAGTGGGCGGCCACGTCCGCCACGACATCGCCGACAGCTTCTGGGGTGGAGGGCTGAGGGGTGGCGATGCGGAATCGTTGTGCGGTCAGCGTCCCTTTTTTGACGTTCACTGGCGCTCCTTTGATGCCAGAGCCTCCAATATCAATGCCCAGAATGTCCATTACACTTTTCCTTCTCCGGCGGCTGGCAGGGTGAAGGTAAACAGGCTGCCCTGATCTCTTCTGCTCTCCACTCCCACCTTTCCCCCCATCCGCTCCACGATGCGACGCACGATGGAGAGTCCCAACCCGTGGCCTTCGCCGCGCACCTGATCGAGGCGGGTGAAGGGAGTGAACAGACGTTGTTGAGCGGCTGGGGATATGCCAGGGCCGTTGTCCTTCACCCAGAAGCGAACCATGCCATCCTGCTGCCTCTCTGACCCCAACTCTATGTGCGGGGGAGCGCCGCCGTACTTGACGGCGTTGCTGATATAGTTGACCCAGATTTCCTCGACCCATGGAGCATATCCTAACGCCAGAGGCCACTCGTCGGGGAGGAGGAGGGTGGCTTGGCGAGTTTCTATCTCCGGGGCCAGGTGTTGTCGGGCTTCTTCGATGATACCCGTCATATCCAGGGGCTGCATCTCGACCTGCATATCCCGTACACCGGCCAACAACAGAAGGGCATCAATGATGCGGCTCATTTTTCGGCCCGTCCTGGCGATTTTGTACAGGTAGGCTCCCAGTTCCTCCGTTGACATAGTGGGGCACTGCTCTACCAGGGTTTCGGAGAACCCCACGATGCGGGCCAGGGGATTTTTCAGATCGTGGGCCACCGTGTGGGCAAATGCGGCCAGCTCCTCGTTGCGGGCCTCCAGTTCGATGGTGCGTTGGCGCAGCATCTGGACGAGCTGGGCATTCTCAATGGCGATGGCAGCCGAAGCGGCCAGTGGTTCCACCAGCGCCAGATCCGCTGGGCTGAAGCGGTCCACTTGATCGTCCAAAAGCTGGAGCGCGCCGAACACGTTTTGCCGGACTCGCAGCGGCACGCTGATGATAGAGGGATTCTCGTGTCCAATCTGGCGGTCCACGCCCTTGAAGTGACGCTCGTCGCTCCCCGTGTCCGGCACGATGACGGCCTCGCCGCTTTGAGCGACCCAGCCGGCGATGCCCTCTCCCGGTTGCAGCCGCCAGCCCCGCACCAGGTCGCTCTGCGGACCGACGGCTTGTAGGCAGGTCAGTTCACTTGTCTTTGGATCCGAGAGCCACACAGAGGCGGCCGCTACGTTCAGCAGCCGACGGGCCTCTTCTAGAACGGCCATCAGCACCTGGTCCAGGTCCAGGTTAGAGGTCAACACTTGGTTGGCCTGATTCAGCAGCGCCAGTTGGCGGTTCCGTTGGCGCAGCGCCTCTTCTGTCTGAATGCGCTCGGTGATGCGCGGTTGCTGGCCCGGCGTCCGGCCTCGCTCCCATCGTCGTAAACCGGTTGACAGACGTGGTGAATCCAGCGCGTCTCGCCGGTGGAGGTGATGATGCGGAACTCGGTCGAGAGTTCGGCGTTCTGTTTTGATTCTTTGCAAGTGTGTTGGGCAAATGCAGTCCGGTCCTGGGGATGGATGATTTTTTCCAGCAGGTGTGGGGCCGCCAGAAAATCGTCCGCGCTGTACCCGGTGATCCGCTCGCAGGATGGCGAGACGTAGATGTAATTTCCGGCCGGATCGATCCAATACTCCCAATCGTGAGTAAAGTCCGCGATGATGCGGAACTGTTTCTCGCTCTGGCGCAGCGCCTGTTCCACCTGGTTCCGTTCGGTTTCAGCCGCCTCCAGCTCGGCGATGCGGTGGCGCAGGTCGTCCAGTTCCTGAAAGAGTTGCTCTCTGGTTCTGTGCTCCAAATCCACCTGATTCCCCATCGGTTTTTCTACTGTTTACTGCGAATGTGCGCCTCGTCAACCAGAGGAGACGATGCGGCGATGGTCTGGCTGCCGGCGGTGTGGATCAGCGAGAAAGCCACTCGGCGGTGGCGCTGGGCAGCAGCGTCAGTGCTCCTTGGCGTATCGTTGGGTCAGGCAGCGATTCGATAAACAGCGGGCCATAGCTTTTGCTGAGCAGGCGCTTGTCGAATACGACGACGACTCCGCGATCGGTGCGCGTGCGAATTAACCGCCCAAACCCCTGTAGAAAACGCAGGATAGCCTCCGGCACGGCGTACTCGATGAACGGTTGGTCAAAGGTCTCGGCCCGGGCGGCAAAGATGGGATCGCTGGGGACGCTGAACGGCAGCTTGGCTATGGCCAGACAGCTCAATGCTTCGCCGGGTACGTCCACGCCCTCCCAAAAGCTGCGCGTGCCCAGCAATACCCGCCGCTCGCCCGTTCGAAAGTCGTCCAGCAACTGCCCCCGTGAGATGCCCTGTCCCTGGGCCTGAATGGTGATCCCGGTCTGGTTTAGGGGAGCCTCGATGGCCCGCAGTGTGGCCCGCAGTTGGCTGTAGGATGTAAAGAGAGCCAGGGCGCGGCCCTCGGTCGCCTTGAAGAGGGCTGCCATGCCCTGTTCCACGGCCTGCTGGTACCCTTGTTGGCCTGGTTCCGGGATGTCATCTATCAGGTAGACGAGGGTCGAGTTCTTGTAATCGAAAGGAGAGCCGACGGTCAGTTCGTCCGCGTCCCAGGCGCATAACTGTTCGCGTAAAAAGTCGAACGTTCCGTTGGTGCGCAGTGTGGCCGAGGTCAGCACGACCGATTCTTTCTGGTGGAACAGGTGGGTCTCCACCAGCGGCCCCACATGTAAGGGGGCCGCGTGCAGAGTCAGCCGCTCCCGTTGGGCTTCCGATTCCAGCCAGTAGATGAAGGACGAGTCAGATTGGGTGATCATTCGAGTGAGCCAGTCTCGGTTCTCTTCCAGTTGTCGCGCCAGTCCCAGAATCTGAGCCTGCAAGTCCTGAACATCGGGGATGTCGAAATCACTCAGAGCGTCCAGGTCTCCCTCCAAGCGGTTCAACCCGTCCACGATAGCGTGCAAGGGCGCATCGGCGTCGTCCCAAGCGATTTCGACCATCTCCCAGGCTGGCTGGACTCGCAGTCCCGACGTGATGCGCAGCCGGAAGGTATACTGACTGTGGGTGTCGGCCTGCTGCTCGTTTACGAATGACTGTAAACAATCGAAAAAATCGGCGACCTGGTGTTGGGCCCGCCGGGTCACCAGGCCGATTTTGCCCACCAAGAGTTCTATCTCTCGCATTACTTTATCGGGCAGTTGGGCCCGTTGACACCGTCCAATCACATCCGCCAGCAGGCCGGTCACACGACCATCCTGGCTCAACTGTCCGATCTCGCCCAGGATTCTGTGGATGCGCTGGTCGTTCGTCTCAAAGCTGAGACCGGCGGTGGTTGCTGATTCCAGGTGGTGGGCTTCGTCTATGATGAGGTGCTTGTACTCGGGCAGGGCGCGATTTTGAACGGCGACGTCCGCTAACAGCAGGGCGTGGTTGACGATGATGAGGTGGGCCGCCTCGGCGGCGTGTCGGGCGCGGTAAAAGTAGCAGATCTCTTCCCGGAAGTGGTGGCAGCGTTCAGGCTGGCATCCCTCGTGGTCGGCCGAGAGCTGCCACCAGATAGCCCGTTCGGTCGGATCAGGTAGGAAGAGGGCGTCGCCGTCTCCTGTCGTCGTTTCCAGCAGCCAGACGAGAATTTTGGCCAACACGCGAGCCTGAGCGGGGGATTTGGCGCCCTGGCGGCGCATCGCTTGCAGGCGCGCCGGACAGAGGTAGTGGGAGCGTCCTTTGAGGATCGTGGCGCGAAAGTCAGACGGTAGAATCTGCATCAAGTCGGGCAGGTCCTTGTGGTAGAGTTGTTCCTGCAAGTTGATGGTGTTGGTAGAGATGACGACCCGCTCACTGTTCTGCACTGCCCATTGGACGGCCGGTATGAGATAGGCCAGGGATTTGCCGACGCCGGTGGGAGCCTCGACCAGCAAATGTCTGCCCTGGTTGAACGTCTCCGCCACCTGGCGCAGCATGCGGACTTGCTGGGGGCGGTATTCATAGCCGGGAAAGCGGGCTGCAAACTCCCCGTCGGTTTCTAGCAGGGCTGCCAGTCGGTCCACGTCCAGGTGGGTCCTCTCGGCAACTGGCTGGAGAGGACGGGGTCTCCGGGTCGGCGGGGGCAGCAATGTCCCGGCAAGATCGTCCGGTTTAGCTCGGCGGTCGGAGGAAGCGGCCTCTTCCAGGGCAGCGCAGAAAAACGGGCTGGCGGACCATTGGCTCCGTTCGCTGTGGCGGACAAGCTCCTGGAGCAGACGGGGGGGGAGTTGGGCGGCTTGATGTAAAAGGCGGCCAAAGAGATGGCAAGTCGCCAGGGCGTCGTCCAGCGCCCGGTGGGTCTGCTCCATCTCGATGCCCAATTCTCGCGCCAGCGACTCTAGGCTGTACCGTTCGGCGTGGGGGAGCAGCACGCTGGCCAGCTCGAATGTATCCAGATGACCGTCCCGGTTCTCGCTCTCGAACGCCTGGGAGTGACGCCGTAAAAAGCTCAGGTCAAAATTGACGCTGTGCCCGACGATGGACCATTGCTCGACGAACTGGGCCAGTTGGGGTAACACGTCGTGCAGGTGGGGGGCATTCTCGACGTCGGCGTCTTGAATGCCGGTCAGTTCAGTGATCGGGCGGGGGATGGAGCGTCCAGGGTTGACGAACGTGTTAAAAGTGTCCACTATCGCGTGGTCACGAAACTTGACCGCGCCGATTTCAATGATGGCATCCCGTTCGGGATCGAGGCCGGTGGTCTCTAAATCCAGGGCCACATAGGTTCGGGGCATACATCCTCATTTCTGGTATGCGCTGGGTTAAATTTGCGGATAGTGGAATGATTATACCCCAGCGCAGGATAGCAGTCAACGCCGCTAGGGCGGCGGCAAGAGCCGCAACGAGCCACCAAGATACGATCAGGGCCTGACTGCCAAGCCCTGATCGTCGAGTCCTTTGATTTCCCGGCGTGGCTTAAGGTTCGATCTTGGTCCCCAGCAGGTCCAGGAACTTGGCCAGCCAGTCGGGATGGGCCGGCCAGGCCGGGGCAGTGACCAGGTTGCCCTCCACGTGGGCTTGGTCTACAGGTATGTCCACGTATTCGCCGCCAGCCCCTCGCACGTCTGGCCCGACGGCGGGATAGGCAGAGCACGCTCTTCCCTGCAGCACGCCGGCCGCTGCCAGCACTTGCGCTCCGTGGCAGATGGCTGCGATGGGCTTGTTTGCTTCGGCAAAGTGACGCACCAGGTCGAGCACCCGGTCGTTGAGGCGGATGTATTCGGGCGCCCGACCACCAGGGATCACCAAGGCGTCGTACTCCTCGGCCTTTACCTCGTCGAAGGTGGCGTTAAGCGCAAAGTTATGGCCTGGCTTCTCGCTGTAGGTCTGGTCTCCCTCGAAATCGTGAACCGCCGTCCGAACCTTGTCGCCGGCCTTTTTGTCGGGGCAAACCGCGTGAACGACATGCCCTACCGCCTGCAATGCCTGAAAGGGGACCATCACCTCGTAATCTTCTACAAAATCACCGACGAGCATCAGGATGTTCTTTACAGCCATTCTACTCCTTCCTTCTCTATTTCGTGAACGCGTGCAAGTGGGTCCGAACTTTTCCGCCCATCACCTCCCTTCCCCAAGTGATTCTGCGGGGAATATTTTGCCGGGATTGAGGATATTGAGCGGATCGAAGGCGTGTTTGATGCGCCGCTGGAGCGTGATCAGTGTCGGTTCCATCACCAGCGGCAGATACTGGGCCCGCTTGGAGCCGATGCCGTGTTCCCCGCTGATGGTCCCCCCCAGCCCAGAAACCACGTCATACAGGGCCTTCAGGATCGTCGGTAGTTGCATCTCCCATTCCTCCAGCGGCGTCTCTGGCCGCTTGACGATGGTGGCGTGCAAGTTGCCGTCCCCGGCATGGCCGTAGCAGGGGATCAACACGTTGTACTGCTGCGAGAGGCGCTCCAGTTCGGGCATCAGAGCGGGGATCTGCGCCAGGGGGACGACGATATCTTCGAGACTCTGCACCGGGCAGATGGTTTTGAACGCCTCCGCTATGCTCTGGCGGGGACGCCACATCCGCCTTTCGGTGGCGGGGGTGCTGCCCACGAAAACGTCCAACGCCCCCAGCTCCACGCACAGATCAATGATGGCGTTGAACTCGGCCTCGACCTGGTCCTGATGGTAGCCGTCTACTTCGATGAGCAGCATCGCGCCAATATCGGGATGAGGGGGACGCTCGTCCAGATAATCGTACGCGGTTTGAACCGATAGACGGTCCATGAACTCGACCGAGGTCGGGACGATCCGCCCCTGGGTCATAATTCTCGGCACCGCGCCGATGGCTGAGGATACGTCCGCGAAGGGTATCAGCAGGACGGCGCTGGTTGTGGGCAGCGGCAGCAGCTTGAGAGTGATGCGGGTAAAGATGCCCAGCGTTCCCTCCGAGCCAACCATCAGGTGCAGCAGGTCGTAGCCGGTGACGTCCTTGACTCGCTTGCCGCCCAACTGCACGATCTCACCGGTGGGCAGCACCACTTCCAACCCCAGCACGTAGCGCCCGGTCACGCCGTACTTGATAGCCCGGCCGCCGCCGGCGTTCTCGGCTACGTTGCCGCCGATGAAGCAAAGCTCGACGCTCATCGGGTAGCCGGCGTAAAACAACCCGTATTCCCTGATGGCATCGTTGATCTCGTTGGTCACCACACCCGGTTCCACTATGATGACCATGTTCTGACGGTCGATCTCCAGGATGCGGTTCATACGCTCCAGTGAGAGCAGAATGCCGCCATAGATCGGCACCGCGCCGCAGGAGAGGCCCGACCCGGCCCCTCGCGGTGTGATCGGGATGCGCTCGCGGTTGGCCAATCGCATGATCTCGGAAATCTCGGCGGCTGTCGCTGGCTTTACCACGACTTCGGGCATATGGGCGTGTTCGGCTCCGGCCACCTCGTCGTGCGCGTAATCCAGCATGCGTTCTGGATCGCCATAGATGACGTGCTGTTCGCCGACGATATCGCGCAACTGGGCGGCGATGGCCGCTGTGACGGGCTGATAGCGCTCGGCCAGACTGTTCTGGGCCACTGCCCTCGCGTTGGTCATAGGCAAGTCCTTTCCCATACGCGCTGATTATACTCTCTCACTTCCCAGGGGACAAATGAACCGGAGCAGCAGGATACGTCGGTTCGAGTTCACTCTGTTGATCCGCGGCCTTTTCCTGTCAAGATCGCCTCCAGCTCGCTTAGCGCCTTTATCTCGTAACAGATGGCCGCATCCGCCGGTCTTTCCCTGCCCACGGGATTATACCAGCACGTATCAATCCCGTACGCCGAGCCCCCGCCGATGTCTGACGTCAGGCTGTCTCCTACGATCAACACCTCCTCACGTCTCGGGTTCCCCATCCGCTCAAAGGCCACATCAAAGATGCGCGAGTCCGGCTTCGATGCGCCGACTTCATCGGATATCACCACGTCCATCACGTATTTTTCGACACCCGATTTAGAGAAACGGCGCCGCTGCACGTCTCCCAGACCATTGGTAATGATCACCATCCCTATTTGGCCGTGCAGTGTCTCTAAAAGCGCTCGCGCACCGGGAATGAACTCTGCTTCTTCGGCGAGATGGGCCAGGTATATCCTGCTGAATACGTGGGGATCAATCACCACGTCAATCTCGGCGAACAGGTGTTGGAAACGGCGCACCTTGACCTCGTCGGGAGAGAGCTCGCCCCGCTCGTACAGTTGCCACATTTCTCCATTGATCTGCCGGTAGACCTGGCGGTACGCTGGCCTGTACGGATGGCCCGCTTGTGTGAAAGCTTTCTCCAGCGCCGCGGCTTCGGCACTGTCATAGTCTAATACCGTGCCGTCGGCATCTAGCAACAGCCATTGATATGACATCACTTCCTCCCAAGTCCCATTTGTAGCCTCTACACCTATTATATCTGATTGTAGTCACGATGCCAGGCGATCCCCGTTCGCGAATTGGTATCTGTGCATCTTCGTGGTAGAATATGCGCCAGTGCAGAAGGAGCGCCGGTGGTCCGGATGGATAAGCCAGTGAAATTAGAAATGATGGGTCTACACGGATTCGTGGGGGAAAATTTCGCAGCAGCAGGTGACGAAGGCGAAAATACACCTGTAGGGCGGGTTTCTTACCCGCCGGGCAGGTATGGAAACCTGCCCTATCCCACAAATCTGCGTAGAGCCGAAATGATTGGATCAGCTATGGACACTCCAGAGCATTCAGAGGTCGCCGTCGATCCCCAGCGGCAGGAGCAGGCACGCGAGTATGCCCGCATCCGCCATCGTCTCCTGCTGGTGGACCTGCTTATCTCTTTCGCGCTGGTGATAGGTTTCCTGGCCACCGGCGCATCACGGGCCTATCGCGAATTCATCGTCAACCTGGGAATCGTCTCACCATGGGTACAGGTTGCTGTCTACGTGGGGACCCTGGGACTGGCCTACACCCTCCTCTTCTTGCCCCTCTCCTGGTACAGAAGCTACGTTTTGCCCCACCGGTACGGTCTCAGCACCCAGACACTCCGGGGCTGGTGGATGGATTGGTTCAAGATGCTGGGCCTGGAGGTCCTCCTGGGATTCCCCATCGTCGAGTTGATCTTTTGGCTGCTCCGCACTCATTCCCAGAGCTGGTGGATCTGGGCCTCGATTCTCATGGTGGCGCTCTCGGTAGTGCTGGGCTATATCTTTCCCGTTCTCATCCTGCCCATCTTTTACAAACTGACGCCGCTGGAGGATAAAGAGTTGCGCCGGCGAATCGAGATGCTCGCCGGGCGGACAGGCGTCGAGGTAGCGGGTGTCTATACCATCAATCTAAGCTCTCGCACCAGGGCTGCCAACGCTGTAGTGATGGGCATGGGACGGACAAAGCGCATCGCTCTGGGGGATACCCTCTACGAAGAGTTCACGCCCGCCGAGATCGAGACTATCCTGGCCCACGAGCTGGCCCACCAGGTCCATCACGACGTGGAGATCGGGATGGTGGTACAGGCCCTGGTGACCGTCGCCAGCCTCTACCTGGCCCACATCTTTCTCCGTTGGGGTGTTCGGGCCTTTGACTTGCAAGGGCCAGGCGACGTCGCGGCGCTGCCGCTGCTGGCCCTGGCGATGGGACTCTTCTCGCTACTTCTCATGCCTCTCACCAACGGCTACTCGCGGTGGCGGGAGCGACTGGCCGACCGTTTCGCGCTGTGGGTCACCGGCCGTCCAGAGGCCTTTGCCGACGCCATGACCCGTCTGGCCAACCAAAATCTGTCCGAATTGGAGCCGCCGCCGTGGGTGGTCTGGCTTCTCTACGACCACCCGCCGCTCCACCAACGGGTCCAGATGGCGCGCACCTGGTCGGGTGACAGAGGGTCCCCAGGGTGATAGCAGGCGGGGTCGCGATGGCCCTGTGCCCTCCGTCGGCCAGACGCCCAGCCCTTCTCTTTGTGTCCGGCTGTCTTCGTGGTAGAATAAGCTGTGTCGGCGCATCTATCGAGCCTCATAGTAGATTCGATATCAACTGCTTCACCGCAGCCATGGAGGTTAGGCTATGAACACGTCTGGTTCTGGAAAGGGCTCCGCCTTTCGCTGGTCCATCGGCGCCAAACTGACCATCGCGTTCCTGATACTCGCCCTCGTGCCGATGTCCGTCACCGCTTATTACAACCTGACCCAGGGTCAGCGCGAGGTCGCCCAAGTCGCGGAGGAGAACCTGTTGGTCCTGTCGCAGAGCGTCGCCAGCGAGGTCAACCAACTGCTGGTGGAGAACCTGCGCACCTCCGCCACGCTGGCCGGCGATCCGCTGGTGGTGCAGTACCTGACCAGCTCCGGGGAAGCGCGCCGCACCCTGGAGCCCCTGATCTACCAGACGCTCCAGAACTTTGCCGAGACCCACCCCGACTTTCCCAATCCGGGCATCCTGAATGCGGACGGCATCGCCATGGCGGTGTGGAACGTGCCCCCTGAGGTGGTCGGGACCGACTACTCCGACCGGGACTATTACGTGGCCGTCAAACAAGCGGCCCCGTTCATCTCGGACATCATCGTCGGGCGCGTGACCAGCCAGGACGGCGTCTTTCTCGCCTACCCGGTATTCACGGAGGAGGGGGAGGTCGTCGGGATGAGCAATATGAAGCTCGATGTGGAGAACAATGTCCGCAAGACGATTGACAATATCGCGGTGGGGGCGGAGGGCATCGCCTACCTGGTGGACCAAGACGGTGTCGTCATCGCCCATCCCAACCGGGAGCTACTGTACCACAGTCTGGGCGAGCTTCTGCCAGAGGCGGCCGAGGTCATCGCATCGTCGAAGCGGTTTGGTATTGGGGAGGACGGTCAGCCGCGCATCCCCGAAAGCCTGGGGATGGACGACCTGGCCTCCGAGTTGATGGCGGCCCGGAGAGGCGGCTCCTATCGCTACTACTCCCCCCTCGACCGGCGCTATCACATCGTCGGGTACACCCCGTTGGAGGCCCATTCCTGGACCGTGGTCGTGGACCTGCCCGAGGACCAGTTCCTGGCCCCCTTGCAGCGACTGGAGACGTTCGCCTGGATCAGCGTGGGGGTGGTGGGCGTCGCGGCGCTCGTCATCTCTGTTCTACTGGCCCGCGGCATCACACGTCCCATCACCCGGTTGGCCAGCGCGGCGGTCGCCGTGGAGAACGACCGGCCCTTCGATCCCGCCGACATCGCGGACATCACCTCCGGTCGGGATGAGACCGCTCACCTGGGGCGCGTCTTTAGCGCCATGGTGCTCGCCCTGCGCCGCCGGGTGGGCGAGCTGCGCACTGTCTACGAGATCGGCCAGGACATCACCGCTGCACTGGAGGTTGACGAGACACTGCAAGCCGTCCTCGACCGGGTGTACGACGTGATTGTCTACGACGCCGCCGAGATCACCCTGTTCGATCAACAGGAGGATGCGCTGATCGTGACCGCCTGGAGCGGCAAGAACGGTTTCGACGACACCAGGGGGGCGAGCTATCGAATCGGTGAGGGGTTCACCGGCCTGATCGGACAGGAGAAGCGCGGCCTGCTCGTGCCCGATATCCAGGCCCAGATGGATCAACGGGCGGTTGCAGAACAGATTGGCGAGGAGGTGCCCGTCCGCTCGCTGCTCGGCGTCCCGCTCCTCATTCAAGATCGGCTGGTCGGCACGCTGGAACTGGTCCACAGCCGGGTGGGTGCCTTTGACGAGAACGATCAACGTCTGCTGGAGACCATCGCGCCCCAGGCCGCCATCGCCATCGAAAAGGCCCAACAGGTGCGAGAGCGGGAGCGGCAGCTGCAAAACCAGATCGAGCGACTGCGCATCGAAATTGATCACACCAAGCGGGAGCGCCAGGTCCAGGCCATCACCGAAACCGATTACTTTCAGGAATTGGCAAGACAGGCCGCCGAGCTACGGAAACGGGCCGGGAGGGAGTGAGCACCCGCGATGAAGGGGTGGTTGAGACGGCTGCTCAACGTCCGCTCAGAGGAAGGCCGTTGCACGGCCCTTCTCTATCTCCTCTTCTTTCTGCTCATTCTCGGCTCTGTGTGGGGTGAAACGACCGCCGAGGCCCTCTTTCTCGCCCAGATCGGGACGGACGCCTACTCGTTCCGTTTCCTCACCGAGGCCGTGGTGACGCTGGCCTTCACCCTCGTCTACACCGCCTTTGTGGATCGGATTGACAACACGCGCCTGTTGATCGCCATCTGTGGAATCGCTGCACTCTCCCTGCTCCTGACCCGTCTCCTGCTGACCTATCATCTGACCATCGCCTACTATCTCTTCTACCTGATCGGCTGCACCGTGCGCGTTATCCTGGCGGTTCATTCCTGGACCTATGTCAGTGACTTTTACGATACCCGCGCTGCCCGACGGATCTTTCCCCTCATCGGCTCGTCCGGCCGCATCGCTGGCCTCGTGGGAGGGGCGGTTCTCCGTTTCGTCGTCATCCCCATCGTGCACGCCGAAAATGTGCCCTACATCTGGATTGGGCTGTTGGTCGTGGGAGCCTGGCTGGCGTCCCGCATTCCGCACTGGATCCAGAGAGAGCCCACCCTGGTCCCGGCGGCCGGCCAACCCGAGGGCGCATGGAAGGGTTTTCGGCATGGTTGGCGTTCCATCCGCGAACTGCGCCTGCTCCAACTGCTCGCCATCGGCACGACACTGATGACTGTGTTGCTGGCGCTGTTCAATTTTCAAGTTGATCATATCTTTTCCCAGAACTACCAGGATGCGGATGACCTGGCCGGGTTGTTTGGGCTGCTGAGGAGTCTGGCTGACGGCATCGCGCTCCCTTTCCAGCTCTTTTTGCTCACTCGCATCGTGAATCGGGTGGGAGTGGGATGGGCCAATCTGTTCTACCCCGCGCTGGCGGTTGGAAGTTATGGCTTGTTGGCCGTCTTTCCTCGGTTCCCCCTGGCGGTGTTGGGCCTCTTTGTCCAGAAGGGGTTCCGCTCGGGTGTGCGCAATCCCCTGGATAATATGCTCTACAATGGCGTGCCACGCGCGGTCAAGGGGCGCGCCCGGGCCTTTGTCAACGGAATTCTGGTCCCCGTAGCTACGCTGCTGGCCGGTCTTCTCATGTTCCTGGTGCCCCCGGGCGGGGCACTGCCCTGGCCCCTGTTGGCCCTGGGGGGCGTGGTGGGATTGGGCTATCTCGGCGTGACTTGGTACGTCCGCCGCGCCTACAGCCAGGCATTGGTAGAAACCCTGAAAGCCGAGGACAGCCAGCTTTACCAACTGGCCGGGGCGGAATGGGATGCCACTGATCGGGCGGCGCTGGATCACGTGTTAGCGCGGTTGCGTGAGAGCCAGGACGAGGGCGCGACCGTCTTTCTGGCCCAACTGGCTTACGAGGTCGGCGACCGCGACGCGCTGCCGGCGTTGGCCGAACTCGCCAGCGAGGGCAGTCCCGTGGTGCGAGCCGGTATCCTCGAGCTGGTGGGGTCCGCCGGCCTCTCCCATCCCCAGATGCGCCAGCTCTGCACCGCCGGCCTGACCGACGCCGACCGGACGGTGCGCCGCGTCGCCCTGACGGTGCTAGAGACCGAGTGGCAGAGTGGGGCAGGCGCGGAGGATGGAGGCGAATCCCTCCTGGCGCTGGCGTTGGATCGCTTGTACGACCCCGACCCTGGCGTGCGCGTGCGGGCCATCTCGCTGCTGCTCCGCTCCGGCGACCTGTACTATCTCACCGTGGCGGCCAGCACCCTCAACCAACTGCTCGCCGCCGCCGACCCTGCACTGCGCGCGCTGGCGCTCTCCACCCTGGGAGAGATGGGCGATTCTCGTTTCGTGCGCACGCTGACGCCACACCTGGCCGACCCGCACGAAGGAGTCCGCCGGGCGGCCGCGCAGGCCATCGCCGCCGTCGTTTCGCCCACCGCGCTGCTCTGGGTGCGTGAACTCGCGCTGGAGGCGGCCGAACAGGCCCTCGCTGACCGGGCCGAAGCCGTCCGCCTAGCGGCCGTCCAGATATTGGGGCGGCTGGCCTCCTCCCAGGCCCGTCCCGCGCTGCTGGCGACGCTGCAGGATGACAGGGTCCGTGTCCGTGAGAGCGCCCGCCAGGTGCTCGAGGGGATGGGCCCCGAGGTGGTGGACGAGTTGGAGGCGCTGCTGGAGGCCGAAAGTGGGCGCGCCCGCGATTCTGCCATCGTGGCTCTGCTGCACCTTTCGACCGAGCGCTACCGCGGCCGGGCCGACGCCGAGATCCACGGTACCATGGAGCGTGCCTATTGCAACATGATGCTGATGGACGCCCTGTCTCCACTCCCGTTCTCCGGCGCCGCGCTGGCGGTGCACACGCTCCGAGATCGAAACCAGGCCCTGCTGGAGCACGTCTTTCGCATCCTGGCAGCGCTGCACGGGGCCGAGACCGTCGGAGTGATCTGGCACAACCTGCAATCCGTCGTCCCCCATGCGCGCGCCAACGCGGTCGAGGCGCTGGAGGCCATCACCTCCCCGCTGGTGGCTCGCCTGGTGACGCCGTTGGGTGCTGGCGCTGCCGATGCCGACGGCGCCAGCAGCAGCGACGTTGACATAGTGGCGCTGGCCCAAGAGGCCTGCGGTCTGGGGGCCGAACCCTGGTCGCGCATTACCGATCCGGCAGCGGCGGTGGAGCTGTTGCTGACGGGACAGGACCCCTGGCTGAGAGCGGTCGGCCTGTACCTGCTCGGCGAGGCCGGCTCGCCCGGCCCGGCCTGGACAGATCGCGTCTCCGGAGTGATGCCAGCATTGATCGCCCCTGCCCGCTGTGAACAGGTGATCAGGACAGCTTCAGGTTCAGCGGACGGGCTGGTGGTCGAGGCGGCGCAGTACGCAGCCCGGCGGCTTGGGCTCTCGAGTGCAGAAGAGGAGGTTCCCGCGATGCTTTCCACGATTGAAAAGGTCATCTTTTTGAAAGAGGTGCCTATCTTTGACGAGATGACGGTAGCTCAACTGCGCGTGTTGGCCGGGATCGCCGAGGAGGTCGCTTTTGATGACGACGGGATCATCTTTCACGAGGGGGAGCCGGGCGATACCCTCTACGTCGTCGTCAGTGGCCGGGTGGGCATCGAGCACCAGGCCGAGGGCGGGAGCGAATCGGTGGCGCGGCTGGCGACCCTCGAACCGCGCCAGTATTTCGGCGAGATGAGCATTTTTGACCAGGCGCCTCGCTCGGCCACCGCCATCGCCATCGGCCCTACGCTGCTGTTGAGCATCCGCCGTGAGCCGTTGATCGCCCTGGTCGAGGGGGATCCCACGCTGGCGCTCGAGTTGATCCGTGTCCTCAGTCAGCGCCTGCGGGACGTCAACGAGGAGCTGGCCCGCAAGACCAAGGCCGCGCCGCGTAAATTGCAAAAGCTGTACGATCAACTTGTGTAGGTGTGGAATGCTGCCCTCCGAGTTACCTGATTTGATCTACGATTGGAACGCCAATCCCGGCGCGGCGTCGTTCCCTCCCCGGCGAGTGGGGCTGTTCGACGAGACGCTGCGGGATGGATTGCAGTCCCCCTCCGTCAGGCAGCCGACGCTGGAGGAGAAGCTGGGGCTGATACGCCTGATGGCCGAGATCGGGATTGACGAGGTGAACATCGGCCTGCCATTTGCCGGGGAGCGGTTTCTGCGCGAGGCGGCTATCCTGGCGCGGGAGATTTTCGACCAGGAGCTGCCCCTCGAGTGCCTCTGCGGAGCCCGAGTTCTGCAGGCGGACATCGAGCCGATCGTTGATCTCTCCCAGAGCGTCGGCGGCCCGATCAGCGCCGGGTTGTTCGTCGGCTGCAGTCCCATTCGCCGTTATGCGGAGGGCTGGGAGCTCGCCGACCAGCTCCGGCTCGTCTGTGAGGCGGTCCGTTTTGCCGTGGCCCATGGTCTGCGGGTGATGTTTATCACCGAGGACACGACTCGCACCGATCCAGAAACCATGCGCCAGATTTACGGCGCGGCCATCGCGGCCGGTGCATCCCAGGTGGTCATCAGCGACACGGTCGGCCACGCCACACCGACGGGGGCCGCCCGCCTGGTGCGTTTCATGCGGGAGCTGGCGGGCCCGGACGTCGGGATAGACTGGCATGGGCATCGAGACCGAGGGCTGGCGACGGCCTGTGCCTTGGCGGCCATCGAGGCCGGCGCCGACCGCGTCCAGGCCACGGCGTTGGGGATCGGTGAGCGATCGGGGAACACGCCTATGGAGCAGGTACTGGTCAATCTCCATCTCTTGGGCTATGCTGGCTGGGACTTGATGTATCTGCCCGAGTACTGTCGTCTGGCGGCCGAGATTTGCGGCGTGGACCTGCCGGTCAACCAGCCCATCGTCGGCGCCGATGCCTTCCGCACCGCCACGGGAGTGCACGCGGCCGCCATCGCCAAGGCAATGGAGACGGGCCATCAGTGGCTGATTGACCATGTTTATTCCAGCGTGCCCGCCTCCGTGCTCGGCCGCTCACAGACCATCGAGATTGGCCCGCTGAGTGGAAGCAGCAACGTGCGCCACGTCTTGTCCAGGATCGGCGTCGTCGCTCCAGACGAGGAGTTGGTGCAGCGCATTTTGAGGGTTGCCAAGTCGTCCAACCGCGTGATGAGCGAGATCGAGCTCTTGCGGACGGTGGTGGGGGTTTTCACCACGTTGTTCAAACCTGAAAGGGAGACGTGATGAGGATGAATGTCGGTATCATAGGGGTTGGTGGAGTGGGGGGGTATTTCGGCGGCAAGCTCTGTCGGCATGGAGCCGCGAGCGGGGCGAATGTGTACTTTGTGGCGCGAGGTCAGCATCTCGATCGTATCCGGCAGGGGGGACTCCTGGTGGAGACGGCCGCAGAGGGGACGTGGAGGTGTCACCCGACCTTGGCCACCGACCGGATAGAGGACCTGCCGGTATTGGATGTCTGCCTGGTGTGCGTCAAATCGTACGATTTGCCCCAGGTCATTCAGCGACTCGGGCGAAGCGTGTCGGATACGACGTCTCTCCTGCCGTTGTTGAACGGCATTGACATCTACGAGCGCATCCGAGCCGACCTGGATGTGGGGCTGGTTCTTCCGGCCTGCGTCTATGTCAGCGCCCATATCGAGGCGCCTGGCAAGGTCGTTCAGCAGAGCGCGGGCAGCAAAATCCTCCTGGGAAAGGATCCGCGCATGGTCAATAGGATGCCGCATGCTCTCTTGGCGCTTTTCGACCAGAGTGGGATCAACTATGAGTGGTTGGATGATGTATCTCCGGCTTTGTGGAGCAAGTATGTATTTATCGCCGCCTTTGGTCTGGTGGGGGCCAGTTTCGATAAAACCCTCGGACAGATGATGGGGTCGCCCCGGTTGAGCGAGCACGTCCAGGCGGTAATGCGCGAGATCATCCGGCTGGCTGAGAAGAAGGGGGTTGTCTTGCCCGAAACCATTGTCGCGGAGAGTTATCAGAAAGGGCGGGATTTTGCACCCGAGACCAAGACGTCGTTCCAGCGAGATTTTGAGGAGGCCGGAAGACCGGACGAGCGCGATCTGTTCGGCGGCACCATCCTCCGTTTGGGGCGGCAGTTGGGAGTTGCCACACCCGCAACGCAGGAATTGTGCGAGATCATAGAACGGCGCAAGCCGTGGCCGGTGTGAGCGGTTCTGGATGCGGGGGAACGGTTGAAGTTTTATCTGTTTCGGTGTATCATCATCGGGGAGACTGTTGTGGCGAGGGGTATCTGGGTATGAAAACATCCGGGCAGACCGGGAAGCAGCGCGACGAGTTATTGATCCAGCAGGAGTGATTTCGAGGGAGGTGAAACATGGCGAGAAGAAAACAGACCCGAGGTACCTGCGTCTTTTGTGGAAAGGAGATGACGCGGGGTGGATTGGCCAGACATCTGCCGAGTTGTCAGGCGCGGCGGGATGCGGTTGAACAAGCTAATCAGAAAGGGGGAAAAGAACAGACGACCATCTACCACTTGCAGGTTCGGGATGCCTGGGATGGTGACTATTGGCTGCATGTGGAGATGAACGGGACGGCCGCTTTGGAGGACCTGGATAGGTACTTGCGAGCCATTTGGCTAGAGTGCTGTGGGCACTTGAGCCAGTTCTCTTTTGGCGGCTGGAGTGGAAACGAGATCCCCATGGGGAGAAGGATTGAACAGGTGTTGAGAGTGGGGGATGAGTTGACACACATCTATGATTTTGGGACGTCCTCAGAGACGCTGATACGGGCAGTTGGTGTGCGAAGCGGAAAGCCACTGACCGGGCATCCGATCAAGCTGATGGCGCGGAATAATGCGCCCGAGTTCACTTGTGTCGAGTGTGGCCAGAGAGCCACCTGGTGGTGTCCAGAGTGTGTGTACGGGTTGGGTGAGTCGGGGTTGTTGTGTGATGAGCACGCAAAAGAGCATCCCCACGATGATTACGGCGGGATTATGCCGGTGGTGAACTCGCCCCGCATGGGAATGTGTGGGTATGTCGGTCCTGCGGATCCGCCCTATTGAGATTGTTCACCGGTTAGCGTCCAAGTGCGTCGCAAGCGCGTAAGGCGGATTACCAATCCGCCCTAGGCCGTTTTGGTCCTACACCAGAATCAAGGAGAAAGTCATGGCGAAAATCATATCTATCCATTCCTTTCGGGGCGGCACCGGCAAGTCGAACGTCACCGCGAATGTCTCGGCCCAATTCGCCAGGAAGGGGTATCGCGTCGGCGTCATTGACACTGACATCCAGTCCCCTGGCATTCACGTCCTCTTTGGCCTGGACGAAGAGCAGATGGACAAGGCCCTCAACGATTACCTGTGGGGACGCTGCGCCATCGAGGAGGCCGCTTACGACGTGAGCGCTCGGGTGGGAAAGGGCGAGGTCGTGTTGATGAGCGGCGGCATCTACCTGATCCCCTCCAGCATCCGCGCTGGCGAGATCGCGCGCGTCTTGCGGGAGGGATACGACGTGGGCCTGCTCAACGACGGCTTCCGGGCACTGATCGAAAAGCTGGGGCTGGACTATTTGTTCATAGATACTCACCCTGGCCTGAACGAGGAGACGCTCCTCTCGATTGCTATCTCTGACCTCTTGATCATCATCCTGCGCACCGACCAACAGGATTTCCAGGGGACGGCTGTGACAGTGGACGTGGCGCGCAAACTGGAGGTTCCCCACCTGTACTTGGTGATCAACAAGGCGATCTCTTCCTACGAGCCGGAGGCGCTGCGCCACCAGATCGAGGAGACGTACAAAGCACCAGTGGCTGCCGTCATCCCACTTTCGGAAGACGTCGCCGCCCTGCAATCTTCCGACATCTTTTCCCTGTGCTACCCCGACCATCCTGTCTCCCAGGAAATCCAACATATCGTCGCTCTGGTCGAAGCGGCGTAGGAACCGACCATGATTTGCCATAAATGCGGTGAACCCGCGATCGGCATTTGTACATTCTGCGGACGGGCCGTTTGCAAGGACCACCACACCACGACGATGCCCACTATGCTTTCGATGTACCTGGGCAAGGACGAGACCCCCAAGGCGATTGTAGTCACCAATGTCCTCTGGTGCGAAGAGTGCCGGCCCCAGCCGGAACCGATCGAAATGCCGGAATTCTACTAGGAGGCGGGGGGATGGGTATCTTTGATCGCATCCAAAGCGAGATCGAGACGCGAGAGAAGCAGGAGGGTTTCAGTCCGGCCGACCTGCTCGCTCTTTCCCCCCCACTGCGCCGGTTGATGAGCTACATCATCCGGGAGGGGGAAGTGACCGCAGCGGCGGCGGCTGAACTCGTACAAGTATCTCCCACCAACGCGCAACAACTTTTGGATGGGCTGGTCCACAAAGGGTACCTGGAGCGAGAAGAGCGGGAGGAAGGTTGGGTCTATCGCACTCGCTTCGCCCGCAAGCGCGGTCGTGAGATCCCAGCGGGCATCTGGTCGGCACTGGGACGGAGAACCCGACCTGCGCCCCACGACAGGGACGAAGGACCCAGTCGGGATGCCTAAAGCTCCCGCTGCCTGGGCTGCCCTGTTACCCCGGCTGGCTCTGTTGCTGCCGGCTGGTCTGTTCAGCAGGCTGCGCGCCTCCCCCTATCCGGCCTCCCTCTCCCCCGAAGCGGAGCGAGAGTTTGCCGGCGATCTCGAACAGGCCATCCATGCCCTCAGTTCCCTCCATCACACGCTGACCAACTTTTTGCCCCGCTACCTGCTCGATCTTTTGCCCGGCGAACCCCACGGCGAGATTCTGGAAGGCTCCTTCATCTTTGCCGATGTCACCGGCTTTACCACCCTAACCGGTGAGCTTTCCAGGCACGGTACTCGTGGCCTGGAGGAGATGAACCGCCTGATGTGTGCTCTCTTTGGCGCGCTTCTCGATCCCCTCCTGGAATCGGGCGGCGATCTGCTCATCTTTGCCGGGGATGCGGCGTTGGCCTGTTTCCCGGCCCATCCCGACCAGCCCGCCGGCCAGGACGCCCGTTGGGCCACCCGCACCGCTCTCCGGCTGGTGGAAGCGATCTCTGAATTTGCCCACATCCAGACTCCCTATGGCGATTTTTCCCTCACCATGAGTGCCGGCGTCGACCGGGGACGATCCTTTGCCGCCGTCGTCGGCTCCCGGAAGCGAATGGAACTTCTCATCTCTGGGGGGCCGGTCCAGGGTGCGATGCGCGCCGAGGGCGAGGGAGAGGCCGGGCAGGTCATCGCAGGTCCCGGCGTCCGTCCCTTTCTCCGTCCGGAAGAGTTCGTCCTGCAGGGCAGCGTCGTCGCCCGCCTGCGGGGAGGGGATCTGGATGACTATGAGCCGGTCCCGCCCGTCCGACGTCCCCGTCTCGCCACCATCTTGAGCCGCCGTGTCCCTGATTTGCTGGAGCACCTCCAGTACGCTCTGACCCAGGTGGAATCGCTGGCTCTCTTCCTCCCACCCGCCATCTTTACCCAGATTGCACAGGGGCAGGATTTCCGTCAGCACCCGCCCGTGGCGGTCCAGTTTGTCAACGTCCTGGGACTGGAGGAACTGGCCCTCGGCCCGGCCGGCCCAGAACTGGCTACCGCCGCTCTGCAGCGCTATTTCGTCCAGGCCCAGGAGATTGTGACTGATCGGCAAGGCATTGTCAACCAGATGGACCCCTATGCCCGGGGGTTCGTCTTCGTCAATCCCTTTGGCGCTCCGACCCACCACGAAGGGGTACCCCGCCTGGCGGCCTCCGCTGCTCTGGAGCTGGCCCGCGCACTGGACCGGGTCAACCGCGAATTCGACCTGTCCCCGCCTCTGATTCAGCGGACCGGCCTGACCTACGACCGCATCTTTACCGGCGAAATCGGCTATCGCCATCGGCGGGAGTATCTTGTCGCCGGGCCAGCCGTCAATCTGGCCGCCCGGCTGATGAGCAAGGCCGATCCTGGTCAGATCGTGCTGGACCCGGCTGCCTGGGAGGCGGTGCAGGCCGATTTCCTGGCCGATCCCCTGCCGCCCATCCCCCTCAAAGGGATCTCTGAACCGGTCCCCCGCTTCGCTCTCCGGGGAGTGCGTCAGGGAGGCCCGGGCGTCCTATGCGCGGGACATCTCACCGATTACCCCCTCACGGGCCGGACTCGGGAGCTGGCTTCGTTGACAGAGCGATTGGAAGCCGTCATCGCCGACCGGGGAGGCGCTGTGCTCCTCGTTGGCGAAGCAGGCAGCGGTAAGAGCCGCTTGGTCGCCAGTTTAGCCGCTGTCGCCCTCGAACGGGGCATGGCCGTCCTGAGCGGCCGTTGCCGTCCCTTTGCCCGTACCACTCCCTACGTCCCGTGGGCCGACCTGATCGGCCAGTGGTTCGAGTTGCCCGAAGAGGTTGCCCTGGAGGACCGGCGGCGGCGATTAGCGGAGCGGCTGGCCGAATTCGATCTGACCTCCTCCCTTGCCGCCTTTGCCGATCTGCTGGGGCTGCCCGCCGTGGACCTGACTTCTCGCATAGGCCCGGATACGGTCAGCCCCAAGCGCAGCATTTTCGCCGTGGCGCAGCAGCAGGTGGAACGGCTGTCAACCGGGACGGCTGCGGGGCGGGACTGGGCTGCGCTGGCCCGGCGGGCGGATCAATCCGAGGCCGTTTTACCATCCGAGGAGCCTCCCTCGGTGTGGGAAGTGTTGCGTGAGCGGACATCCATCCCCCAAGCTCTCCACCAGGCCCTGGAATGTCAGGCTCTCCGGCGGCCCACGCTGGTGATCCTCGAGGACCTTCAATGGATGGACGACGAGTCACAGGCGATATTGGAGGTGGTGAGCACTGTTGCCTCGGCGTGGCCTCTCTTTTTGCTGACCACCGCCCGTCCCGACTTTGACCGATGGAGCGGTGCGCGGATGTCCCTGCCGCCGCTATCCGCCGCCGGGAGCCGAGAGCTGGCCGCCCTGGCCCTGCGAGCCACCCGGTTGGAGCCAAGCCTGGCGGATTGGCTGTTCACTCAGGTCGGCGGCAATCCGCTCTTTATTCTCTCGTGCTGCCGGGCTCTCCAGGATGCCGACGCCGTGGCGGTTGATCCTGCTAGCGGCGAGGGCCGCTGGAGTGGGCCGCCGCCTGACCTGCCCCTATCCCTCCAAGAATCCCTGCTCGCCCAGGTGAATCGGCTGGATCGGGATACGCAAGAGGCCATACGACGCGGATCGGTCGTCGGCGCTGCGTTTCCCACTTGGCTCCTGGCTAGACTTTGTCACGAAAACCTCCCCGCCGACCGGTTGAGCGAACCGCTGGATCAGGCCTCTCGCCGGGGGCTGATCGCCCCTCCCCCTCCGGCGCAAGCCCACGTTTTCAGCAGCCACTCTCTCCACGAGGCAGTTTACGCCGCTCTCTCCCACGCTCAACGGCGGACCTGGCACGAGCAGGTAGGAGATTACCTGGCCCAAGCCGATGATTCGACCTGGTACGAGCGGTTGGAGCAGATCGCCTATCATTACAGCCGCGGCAGAGATTCCTACAAGGCGGCTCATTTTACCCGGCTGGCCGGCGACAAGGCCAGCGCGCGCCAGGCGAACGAGGCCGCCCTGGCGTTCTATGCTCAGACGCTGGTCGTGGTTGACGGGGAGAGGGTCGCCGTCGAGCGGCGGCTGGCCCACGAGCACAGCGGCGACGTTCACGCGCTGCGGGGGGATGGCGAGGCGGCCCGGGCTGCCTATCAGGCTGCCTTGCGGGATGGCCCGTTGGAGGAGGGGAGCGAGGCAGGATGCCGCCTGAGGGCCAAGCTGGCCTTGCTGGCCCCTGTGATCGAATCGGCAGGGCCTGGATCGCTCGAACAAGCCTGGGATGCACTCTCCCCCTCCGATCCCCTCTGGCCCTGGCTGGGGGCGGCGCGGGTCTGGCTCCACGCCGGACGTGGCAGGGTGGAGGATGCCATCACAGCATGCCGGGACTTGCTTCCCCAGACCGAGAGGCCAGTCCGTATTCTCTTGATGGAGGCGCAAGAGAGCCTGGAGTATGGGGTTCCACTGCCTCCCTATGCTGATTTTTTTGCTGTGCTGGCCCGTTTCTGCTTGCGTTTGTAACGACTCGGGGTGGGCTTTCTGCCTTATGGCGTCGGTCTTGGAGTTGGGGGATGGTCGGGAGACCGGCCCCGTTTCGTGGTACAATATGACCACCGCACGAAGGGAGGCATGCATAATGACCTGGATCAAGGTGTTGTCTCAAACTGATCTGCCAGCGGGATCCCGGCAGCTGGTCAAGGCCGGTGGGCGTGATGTTTTGCTCGTCCACCACAACGGACACATTTATGCCATCGCCAACCGCTGTCCACATCTGGGCGCGTCGCTGGCCCGGGGCGAGCTGACGGGGGATAACGCCATTGTCTGCCCGCGCCACCGCAGCGCGTTCGACCTGGAGACGGGCGACGTCAAGGCGTGGAGTCCCTGGCCGCCGGCCTTTGGTCGGATGCTGGGGGCCGTGCGCCGGGAGCAGGCGCTGTCCGTCTACCCCATCAAAGTGGAGGATGGGGAGATCTGGATCCACATTGGAGACGTGTATGAACCTGGACAATCTGCTGCGGGGTGAGCGGGTCTGCTTGACAGTGCTCACCCCAGACAATCTAACCGCTCTGGTCCGGTGGCGCGAGAACGCCGGATTCTTGCGTTGGTAAGATGCCCTGCCAGCCCGCCCGAAATCGTCCGTCGAACTGGGTCAGTGGCTGGAGGAACTAGAAGGGGGAACCATGATCTTGATGCTTCAAGTCGTCGCTGCGGTTGTGACCATCATTACCGGGATCATCTCCTTGTTTTGGCCGCGCTCGGTCACCGGTTTCACCGGCTCGAGTCCCAGCGGGCCGCGCGGCGTTACAGAGATCCGGGCTGTGTTAGGGGGCTTTTTCGTCGCGCTGGGGATGGCGCCGCTGGTGCTCAAAGCGCCGGCCGCTTATCAGATGCTCGTCGTCGCGGTGGTGCGCACGGTTTCGATGATCGTGGATCGGTCGGTCGTATCGTCCAACCTCATCAGTGCGGCTGTGGAGATCGTCTTGGGCGTGATCCTAGTTTTGTAATGCCGATACCTGTCCACCGGTTTCACTACTGGACACTTTTGGCTACGAGGATAGTAACCGTTCAGACATCAGGTGCGACGGACTTGTTCGCGCGATTTGGACGGCTTGCCAATACCGGTTACGCATCGAATCAGCCTGATTTTGTGGCAAAAGTGCGTCGCACCTGAACGCTTGCCGAGGATATTCTGTTCTATTTTGGCTGCAGGCGGATCATAATCCGCCGCCCATCTGCCTCATCGAGCGATTGACGCGGCCTGGAAACCGCCGGATTGTTATCCGGCAAGAGCAAGGGCAAGTGTCCGGTAGTGAACGGTATAAAGGGATTGCGCCGGTGCGCAACTCCTGGTCTGGCATACCTGGAACAGCGTCCAGCGCGACTATTGTACCAGGCGTACGTCGAATTTCAACTCCAATGGAACCAAGTCACTATGGCTTGACAAATGGCTAGTACTGTGGTACGATTGAATCGTTTTAATGCAACCGATTTAATTCCCAATTTTACATCAAAATGATCTCCAAAAAGACAGCTACAATCCGGGATGTGGCGCACAAGGCCGGTGTATCTCCGGGCACGGTGTCACGGGCCATTAATAAAAGTCCTCTGGTCAGTGAGGAGACGCGTCGGCGGATTATGGATGTCGTCCGAGAACTTGATTATGTGCCCAACATTGCTGCTCGACGACTCTCCACGGGCAAAGCTCTGGCTGTGGTCGTGATCGTTCCATTTTTCACCCGACCCTCAGTTTCAGAACGACTGAATGGGGCGCTGAGTCTGTTATCTCAGACGCAGTACGATTTGATTATTCACAACATCGAGTCGCCCGAGCAGCGGGCTATCTGCTTTGATACCATTCCCCGGCGGGACCAGGCGGATGGGGTGCTGATCATTTCGATCTCTCCGACGGACGATGAAGTGCCCAAGCTGGCCCAGGCGGAGGTGCCGATTGTGTTGATTGATACCAGTCAGCCGGAACTGACGATGTTTCCCCGTGTGACGGTGGACGACGTCGCTGGGGGGCGGATGGCGACCGAGTATCTGATCCAATTGGGACATACCCGGATTGGGTTTATCGGTGACGTGATGGAAAACCCCTTCAATTTCAGGGCCAGCCGTGATCGTTACACGGGGTATTTGGAGGCGCTGGGGCAAGCCGGGATCGCAGCCCGACAGGAATATCATGGCGAGGGGGAGCATGACCGGTGCGAAGCCCGGCGCCTGGCCAGAGAGATGTTGGCGCGGCCAGAGCGCCCGACGGCGGTATTCGCCTCCAGCGATACGCAGGCGGTAGGGGTGCTCGAGGCGGCCCGCGAGATGGGGCTGTGCGTGCCCGAGGACCTGTCGGTAATCGGCTACGACGACATCGAAGTGGCCGATATCTTGGGAGTGACCACGGTTCGTCAATTGTTGTTCGCCTCCGGGCAGCGGGGAGTGGAACTGCTCCTCGAGGCGTTAGAGAACCCCGAGTTCGAACCGGTGCACGAGGTGTTGCCTACGGAACTGGTGGTGCGTGGAACAACTGGGCCAGCCCTTGGAATTTGAGCGTGCCTCGCATCAAGCTGTGGGTAGGAAAGGGGGTGGTGCGCCTTTTTAGCATACGGCTGTTTTTGTCGAGTAAAACTGTAGAGTCGGTAACTTGGAATCGAGCGGTTGCTCGGCTTTGATGATTAGATTCAACGCATTAAGGAGGCAGCCAAGTGGAAACCAAACCCAGGACGTTTAGACGTTCAGTTGACGACGATCGCGTAATAGGCGGTGTATGCGACGGGTTGGCTGAACACTACCAGCTTGATCCCGGTCGGGTGCGGTGGGCGTTTCTCATTCTCTCCCTGTTCTTTGGGCTCGGTATTGCGGCCTATATCAGTCTCTGGTTGGTCGTACCCGAACAGGAGCAGGTTGAGGAGGAAGGGGAAAGGCGTCCGACTGGTCTTGTGCCGTGGATTGTGCGCGTGCTGTTCTCTGTAGCCGTGCCCATCATATTTTTCATCGTCATGCGGGCCGGGTTTATCTGGCTTCGGGGAGGCGAGGCGCATCAATTGTTGATTGCCGTGGTGGCGATCATCTGGGGGGTGGGCGGTACAGCTCTGCTGTTCGTCATCGCCAACGCGGTAGTGGAACAGCTCCCCTCTCAGTGGACGGCGGCTATTCAGCCGTTCGTTTTTGTCGGCCCAGGATTGGCTATCCTGGGCTGGTATCTGTTCATGCCTGTGGTCCGGAGCCTGTGGGCCAGCTTTTTCGATGCTCCCACAAAGCAGTTTGTGGGGCTCGAGAATTACGTCTTTGTCTTTACCGACCGCACGATGCTCGAAGCCTTTCGTAACAACGTGCTGTGGTTGGTCATCGGGACCGGTTTGGCGGTCATCTTTGGCCTGATCATCGCGGTTCTGGCTGATCGCACCCATCCGGTGTTCGAAGTCATCACCAAGTCGTTGATCTTTTTGCCGATGGCGATCTCCTTCGTCGGCGCTGGCGTGATCTGGCGCTTGGTTTATGCTTTCAAGCCGGCTGGACAGCCGCAGATCGGTCTCCTCAACGCTGTGGTGACCGCTTTTGGCGCGGATCCGATCGGGTGGATCTCGGAAGCGCCGATAAATACGATCCTCTTTATCATAGTGTTCATCTGGATGCAGGCTGGCTATGCGATGGTCATCCTGTCGGCTGCGCTGAAAGGGGTGCCTCAGGAGCTCTTGGAGGCTGGACGGATTGATGGCGCGACGGAAGTCCAGATTTTCTTGAACATCATGGTCCCCTACATTCAGGGCACCATTATCACCGTCTCGACTTCGATTCTGCTGCTGACTTTGAAGGTCTTTGACATTGTGTGGACAATGACCGGGGGGCAGTACGGGTCTCACGTGATCGGGACCGTGTTCTTCAGACAGATGTTTACCTTCGTTCACAATGGACGAGCGTCGGCTATCGCTATGGTCCTGCTCATCCTGGTTATACCAGTGATGTGGTATAACTTGAAGCAGTTCCAGGAACAGGAGGCATTCTAATGGGTGGCAGCGCAAAACAACAAAAGCTGATTGGGAGCGTGCTAGTGTATGGGGTGCTGATCATTCTGTGCGTCATCTGGACACTGCCGACGCTGGGAACTCTTGTCACGTCGTTCCGCCATCGGGATGATACGAAAAGGACGGGGTGGTGGACGGCGTTCAGCGATCCTAACTTTACGATGAGCAACTATCAGCAGGCCGTCGCCGGCAAAGAGGTCGAGATCGTTGATTCGAGCGGCAACCGGGTCACGGTCGCCGGCAAGGACATGTCCCAGGCCTTTATCAACAGCCTGACGGTCACGATCCCATCGGTGGTGATCCCTCTGTTGATCGCCGCCTTTGCGGCTTATGGGTTTGCCTGGTTGAACTTTCCAGGCCGCAAGTTTTTCTTTACCTTCGTGGTGGCGCTGATGGTCGTGCCCCTGCAAATCGCCCTGGTCCCGATTCTGCGGGACTATAAAACCCTGGACTTGAATGGAACCTGGCTGGCCATCTGGTTGGCCCACACCGGGTTTGGCCTGACGCTGTCCATCTACCTGTTGTTCAATTACATCAGTACGCTGCCTCGAGACATCCTCGAGTCGGCCTTTATGGATGGCGCTTCCCAGTTCACCATCTTCACTCGCCTGATCCTGCCGCTCTCGATCCCGGCGATTGCATCGCTCACCATCCTCCAGTTCTTGTGGGTGTGGAACGACTTTTTGGTCGCTACGGTATTTCTTGGCACCAAGAACGAGGTCATGGTGTTGACCCAGTACTTGCAGGGCCTGGTGGGCGAGCGGGCATCGGATTGGCACCTGCTTACCGCTGGGGCGTTCGTCACGATGATCGTACCCCTGATCGTCTTTTTCGCGCTGCAGCGTTTCTTTGTGCGCGGTATGTTGGCCGGTTCGGTGAAAGGGTAGAATGTGGAACTTGGGAGAGCAGGGTTGTCTGCACAGCAGCAGCCCTGCTCTGTTCGTGATAATTCAGCCTCGATTGTTACACAGAGAACCACAGCGCACGTCACAGAGGGACGCAGTGAGATAGTGGACCAAGAGAGACCTAGAGAAGAACAACCCTCTTTCGACTGGGAACTGTGGATCAAGTGGGTGCTGGTCAGCCTGTTGGGCTGGGCCATCGGGTGGGCGTTTCTACCTGCCGTAGCGATTGGAATCGTGGTAGGGCTGTTGCAATGGCTCGTGCTGCGGTCCCTGTTCCGGCAGGCCGGCTGGTGGGTCCTGCTCAGCGCGGCCGGCTGGGCGACGGGATATGCGGTGTTCGAGGCGCTGCAGCTCGACATCATCGTGTTTCAGGGCATGATGATTGGAACTGTGATGGGGCTTGTGCAGTGGTCCGTTCTACGGCAGTGGGTTCATCGGGCCAGTTGGTGGATTCCCATCAGCGGCCTGGGTTGGGCCGTGGGACCGATTCTGAGCCCTCTGTTGACGGGCGCTGTGGTGGGCGCCGTGACCGGGTTTGCACTGGAAATGCTGCTGCGACATCAGCACGAGGAAGTGTAACTTGGAGTATTAGGAGGAAAAGATGCTCGAAAAGGTCGAAATAGGGACCAAACGACTGGCTGATTACGAGCCGATTGTCGGGGCAGAGGTGATCGAGCAGATCCGCACGTTGGCCGAACCGCTGCGCGGAGCGCGAGTCGTGCACGTCAATGCGACCGCCTTTGGCGGCGGAGTGGCCGAGATGCTCTACACGTTGACGCCGTTGATGCGGGACGTGGGCTTGGATGCCGAGTGGCAGGTGATTGCGGGGGAGGACGAGTTTTTCAACGTCACCAAGGCCTGTCACAATGGACTACAGGGCATGGACATCCCCTTCACCGACGACATGCAGGCTATCTGGCGGCGGTATAACGAGATGAACGCGACCAGGTTTGAGGGGGCGTATGACTTTGCCATCATCCACGACCCCCAGCCGGCCGGTATGTTGCATTATCACGGACGCGGAGGGGGGAAGCACTGGATCTGGCGCTGTCACATTGACACCTCCCATCCCAATCCCAACTATTGGGATTTCTTTGCCCCGTACATCTCTGAATACGAGGCTGGGGTGTTCACGATGGCGCAGTATGTGGGCCCGGGCGTGGACTTTGAACACCTGGCCCTCATCACGCCCACCATTGACCCCCTCTCGCCCAAAAATATGCCGATGCCGGAGGCCGATGCCCGCGAGGTCCTGGCCCGTTTCGGTATCGCCGTGGACCGCCCGCTGATCACCCAGGTGAGCCGCTTTGACCCGTGGAAAGACCCCCTGGGCGTGATTGACGCCTACACCATCGTCAAGGAGCAGATCCCAGAGGTACAACTGGCCCTGGTCGGCTCGATGGCCTCGGACGATCCCGAAGGATGGTATTACCTGGACAAGACCATCCGGCACGCCGGCGAGGACATGGACATCCACATCTTGCACAATTTTCACGGTGTGGGTGGACGGGAGGTCGGCGCGTTCCAGACCATCAGCGACGTCGTGATTCAGAAATCCACGCGCGAGGGGTTTGGATTGGTGGTGACAGAGCCGCTGTGGAAGGGGCGACCGGTGGTGGGCGGGAACGTGGGCGGTATCCCCCTGCAGATCATTGACGGCAAGACCGGCTTTTTGGTGGACTCGGTGACCGAATGCGCGGAAAAGACGCTATACCTCGTGCAACATCCCGAGGAAGCGGATCGGATGGGACAGGCCGGGCGGGAGCACGTGCGTCAGAATTTCCTCACCACGCACCACCTGATGGACTATCTGAGCCTGTTTCACGAGCTGGTGTAGAGTTGATGGCGCGTCTGCACCGTCCCCGGTTGGTGGTATCATCTCCATATTTCTGGGAACGCCGTCATCTGGAAGGTCCAAAGGCCAGGATACTGCAAGCCTTTATCATCTCGCCCCAACTTGTTGAAAAGATGGCATGGGTGGGCCTTGTCGAGATGTGAGATGCGAGCATCATTCCTGACCTCGCGCCGAAAGCATGCGCTGATGATCACCAACCACGGCGTCCACCAGTGGCAGGTGACGCCGGGGCTGCCGGATACCGGGGGACAGAACGTATTCGTCAACCGGTTTACCGGGGAGTTGGCCCGGCTGAGCTTTCGGGTGACCGTCGTCAACCGGGGCGGCTACCTCCATCCTGTGACGGGCCGGCCACAGCGGGGCGTGTGCTACGGCGACGAGCAGCGCCGCATCCTCTACCTGGAGGATGGTGGCGACGAGTTCGTCCGCAAGGAGGAGATGGCGGCCCACATCCCGGCCCTGGCGGCGGCGTTGACGCGCTTCCTGGAGGCTGAGAACACGCCTGTAGACCTGATCTTTTCTCACTACTGGGACGGGGCCAGGATCGGCCAGTTGTACCGGCAGACGCTGCCGGCGCCTGTCCCGCACATCTGGACGCCGCACTCGCTCGGCGCGATCAAAAAGCGGAATGTCTCCCCAGGGCAGTGGGCGGAACTGCGAATCGAAGAGCGCATCACCCTCGAGCGGGACTTGCTGACGGGGGGCGAGCTGGACGGCGTCGCGGCGACCTCATCCGCCCTCCGGCAGGCGCTGCGCGACGATTACGGCTATGCCGGGCCGATTTACTTTCTGCCTCCCTGCGTGGATCCGGACCGGTTTCACCCCCGCCAGGTGACGGACACGGACCCGATTTGGGAGTTCTTGAGCCAGCGGTCGGGGTTGACGCCGGCCGAAGTGCGCCGCTCCCGGATCGTCACCGAGATCAGCCGCACCGATACGACCAAGCGCAAGAAGGTGTTGATCGAGGCCTTTGCCCTCCTCCAGCAGCGGATTCCCGACAGCTTTTTGATCGTCTCGATTGACCAGAGCCAGGCCGGCCTGGCCAGGGATCTGGTGGGCCTGATTCGGACGTTAGGCGTGGGAGATCGAGTCGCAGCGCTTGGCTCCGTCTGGGACCTGCTGCCGACCATCTATGCGGTGACGGACGTGTACTGCACCCCCTCGGTGATGGAGGGATTCGGCATGTCGGCCCAGGAGGCCGCTGCTACTGGCGTGCCCGTGGTGTCCAGCCCTCTGGTTCCCTTCGTGACCGAGTACCTGATGGGAAAAGATGTGAAGGCGCAAGGGGATCTCTCTGTGCGGGTGGGGCAGGGCGCCATCGTCGTGCCGGTGGACGATGTGATGGGATTCTCCCGTGCCCTGGAACTGCTGCTGACCGATGACCCGCTGCGAGAGAGGATGGGAGCGTATGCCTATCACATCACGCTTCCTTACTTTACCTGGCAGAGTCGAGTGGCCGATTTCCTGACCCAGGCTGGCCTGGGCGATGCCGGTGTGGGAGTGGGCGTATGAATCGGCCGGTCCAGCAGCGGCTTGACCGGCGCGTCCTGGAGCGCATCCTCCAGGCAGCGGATGTCACAGCGCTCTCCGGATCCGAATTGACGGGGTTGTTCGAGGCAGAGTTGGGGGGGATGCCCTTCTTGCCCGATGGGGTGTACCAGCTCGATCCTCGGAATGGAGAGCGCATCCTGTTCAATGCATCGCGCTCCCGGCGGCCCCACGATCATGCGAGTCCGCGGAGCTCCATCCCCGGTGCGACGACGGAGCCAGCGTGCGTGATCTGCGAGGGGCGCACCACCGGTGTGGTCGACGTCGCTGCTCTGAGCGAGGGGTTCACGTTCATCAACAAGAACCTGTACCCTATCCTGTACCCCGCCCGGCCCTGCCGTTTCGACGATCCCCTGAAGAGGCCTTCTGCCTGCCCGACTTCTCGCAGCCGCCCGGCCTGCGGTCTGCACTTTATCCAGTGGACCTCCTCGTGGCACCATCGAGACTGGCACAATATGCCTGTTTCCGATCTAGAGATCGTCGTGGGGCGGTTGGCGGCCCTGGAACAGGCGCTGCTGTTCAACGGTTGGGGGGCAGAGTCAGATCGAGAGCTGGAGCAGAACGGGATGGACCGCCGGCCGCAGGGATTCGTCTCCATCGTCAAAAACTATGGCTGTCTGGTCGGCTGTTCCATCGCCCACGGACATCAGCAGATCGCGTGTAGCAACGTCGCCCCGCGACGTATTTGGGACAACCGGCGGTTTGAGGAGGCGCATGGGGAGGTCTTTTCCTCATACCTGATGCGCGAGAACCCGGCGGAGCTGGTCATCCGGGACTATGGCCCGGCCGTGCTGCTGGTGCCGTATTTTATGCGCCGATCCTATGACATGATGTTGTTGATCCGTGATTTTGACAAGGGTTATCTCTACCAGTTGAGTGGGGCCGAGTTAGGGGCGGTGGCCAAAGGGTGGCGGGATGCGATTCGGGCGATGCATCGAATCATGCCAGGGCTGGGCCGTGAAATCGCGTACAACGTGGTGACCCACAACGGCCCTGGGGCCGGTCTCTACTTTGAGTTTCTTCCCTATACCCAGGAGAGCGGTGGATTTGAGCACCTGGGACTCTACATCTGCCAGGCGGATGCACGGGACGCCGCTCGTTGCCTGCGCGAGGATTTGGAATCAGAGGCAGATTGACGACCGATTCGATTTGCTGTACAATTCATCTTTCGTGACGAGGGGGATAGATATGCACATCGCGTTTATAAACCCACAGGGGAATTTCGATCCTCAGGATCGGTATTGGACGGAACATCCTGACTTTGGTGGTCAGTTGGTCTATGTGAAGGAAGTCTCCCTGGCGCTGGGACGGATGGGTCACCAGGTGGATATTCTCACCCGCCGCATCGTGGATCCCGAGTGGCCTGGCTTTGAGGAGACGCTGGACGCTTATCCCGGTGAAAAGAACGTTCGGATTGTGCGGTTGCCCTGTGGGGGCGACCGTTTTTTGCGCAAGGAAGAGTTGTGGCCCTACCTGGGCAGCGAATGGGTCCCAAACATTCTGAAATTCTACGCTGAGGAGAAGGGCATCCCGGAGGCAGCCACGGCCCATTACGGGGATGGGGCGCTTTCAGGGGCGCTCCTGAAGCGGGAGATGAATATCCCCTACACGATGACGGGTCATTCGTTGGGGGCGCAAAAGATGGACAAATTGGGCGTTACTCGCGATAATCTGGCCGCGATTGATGCCCGGTTTCATTTTGCGCGGCGGATCGTGGCCGAACGGGTCGGCATGAACCACGCCAGCCGCATCATCACGTCCACTACCCAGGAGCGGATGGAGCAGTATGGTCATCCCGCCTATCGTGGCGCGGTGGATACCCGGGACGACGAGCGGTTTACCGTTGTCCCGCCGGGGGTCAATCTGCGGATCTTTTCTCCCGATCTGGGAGCTGATGACGTCAAAGTACAGCGGCGTATCAAGGCGGCCATGATACGCGACATCGCCCAGGTCCGCCGGCAGCTTCCTCTGGTGATCGCGTCCAGCCGTCTGGATGCGAAAAAGAATCACGTGGGATTGGTGCGGGCGTTCATCCACAATCAGGACCTGCGCGCCCGCGCCAACCTGGCGATCGTGGTGCGAGGTCTCCAGGATCCGCTCCACCGGTACGATGCTCTCAGCGTCGGGGAAAAGGCGATTATGGACGAAATCACAGAGCTGATGGCGGCCCACAATCTGTGGGGCAAGATCGTGGCCTTTCCCCTCGACAGTCAGGCGGAATTGGCGGCTGCTTATCGCTACCTGGCCCAGCGACGATCGGTCTTTGCCCTGACGGCCCTGTACGAGCCGTTTGGCCTGGCTCCACTGGAGGCGATGAGCTGCGGCCTGCCGGCGGTGGTGACCAAGAACGGCGGCCCGTCGGAGAGCATGTGGGAGGGTGCGCAAGAGTTTGGCGTCTTGGTGGACCCGGCCGATCCGGATGACGTGGCCCGGGGACTGCTGCGGGTGATCAAATCGGAGCGGGTGTGGAACTATTTCCACCGGGCCGGGATGGAGCGGGTGTTGTCTCGTTACACCTGGGAGCGCACCGCCGAGGGCTACTTGAGGGTGATCGAGAGTTTGTTGGCGGGGAAAGGGCACACCGGAGACCTCGAGATTCCCGCCTACTTTTTCCAGCCGGACCAAGATATTTCGCTCTCCGATCTGGAGGCGCTCTATTTCGAAGCTGTCTGAAGGAGGGGCGAACGAGATGAAAATTCCCCAGGGTGATCTGGACGTGCTTGCCGTTGGAGAGGTGTTGGTTGATTTTATCTCGACCGAGGAGACGGATTGGCTGCGCAATGCGTACACGTTTCGCAAATACCAGGGTGGTTCGCCTGCCAACATTGCCGTTTACGTGGGAAAACTGGGCGGGCAGGCGGCCATCGCAGCCAAGACCGGCATTGGTGCGATGGGCCAGTTCATCAAATCGGAGCTACAGCGGGCCGGCGTGATCACCGATTATCTGGTGATGGACCATCGCGTGCACAC
The DNA here is from genome assembly GCA_011048615.1 of Chloroflexota bacterium. Taxonomy (GTDB): domain Bacteria; phylum Chloroflexota; class Anaerolineae; order B4-G1; family B4-G1; genus DSDT01. Next base: position 37,513 of record DSDT01000334.1, read on the forward strand.
CAGTGTCGTCTTTGTCTCGCGGACCGCCCGCACGGCCGATTTCGAGGCCTTTCGGAGCGGGGATTTCATGCTAGAGCCGAGCGAGATCAGCGAGGAGGCCATCGAACGGGCCAGGGTCATCCACGCCTCCACCTGGGCGCTATCTCGTGAACCGTGCCGCTCGGCAGTGGAGCGGGCCTTCCAGGTGGCCCGAAAGCAGGGCAAGATCATCTCTCTGGACCCCAATTACAGCCCGGCGATTTGGCCAGACTATCGGGAGGGGATGGAGGTCCTGCGGCGGCTGCTGAGTTACGCGACGATCACCAAGCCATCCCGCGACGACGCCGCCCGCATCTTTGGGCGCGACCGGCCAGCGGAAGAGTACATCCGCCTCTTTCACGAGATGGGCCCCGAGATCGTTGTTTTCACGATGGGTGCCGATGGTGTGCTGCTCTCCTCCCAGGGCAGCATCACCCACATCCCAGCCCGTCCTATCCGGGCGGTCGACGCCACCGGGGCCGGCGACTCGTTCTGGGCTGGCTTTCTGGTCGCTCTGCTGGACGGAAATCCGCTGGAGCGGTGCGCCCTCTTTGCCCGCGAGATCGTGGAGCGCAAACTGACCACTGTCGGTCCCCTGCCGGACAATATTGATCGCCAGAAGGTATACGATCGAGTTGACGCGGCTGTTCAAGCGATTGAAGGAGAACCGAAAGGATGATTGGTGACAAACTGATTATCGAACAACATCACACCGACCGGGCCAGCGAGATCTGCGACCTGTTGATGGACCGTCTGCAGGGCAAGTTTGCCCTCACTGTGGCGGGCGAGTCGGGGGCCGGCAAATCCGAGTTAGCCTCCGAGATCGCTCGCCTGCTGACGGCGCGCGGCATCCAGGTGGGCATTTTGCAGCAGGATGATTATTTCGTCTTTCCGCCCCAGACCAACCACGAGATGCGCCGCCGCAACCTGGAGCAAGTCGGACCTTACGAGGTCAAGCTCGATTTTCTCGATTCCAACCTGCGCTCTTTCAAGCGGGGGGAGAACCCCATCTACAAGCCGCTGGTCGTCTACGAGGAGGACCGCATCACCCACGAGGAGCTGGATACCAGCGACCTGCAGGTGTTGATTGCCGAGGGGACGTACACCTCTCTGCTCGAGTTTGCCGATTTTCGGGTCTTTATTGATCGGGACTATCGCGCGACTCTGGAGGCTCGCAAACGACGCGCCAGGGACAAGTTCGAGCCGTTCGTCGTGGACGTGTTGGAGCGCGAGCACCAGATCATCGCTCAGCACAAAGCTCTGGCCGACGCGGTCGTATCCCCGGCTTTCGACCGCATCGTTGTGCGGGAGGTCGAGGGATGAACGGTTTGCCCCAGAGTGAGCCGGGAAAGGGACAACGCACGATTGTCTTTGTCACCTTTGAGACTGAATTTGCCAAATCGGGAGGGCTGGGCGCTGTCATGGGCATGTTGCCCCAGCGCATGGCACAGCACGAGGCCTGTTTCACCATCGCGCCCCATTTCAGCCGGATCACGAATCTGGGCCGGCTGGCCGAACAGAACAAGATCCGGTCGTTTTCGAACCGGGCCTCGTTTCCCCTCTCGGTGGGAGGAGAGACCTACTCCGTCGCCCTGGTCGAGGTCGTGGGGCGGGATGGATTCAGGACGTACCTGCTTTCGGCCGAGGGTTTTTTCACCGCGCCAGTGGACCCGTACACCAACCTGCGCGACCCGACCAGGCCGATGGACCCGTACGCCAACCCGATCCTCCCCGCCAGATTGACCGAGGACGCCCTGTTCTTTTGCGCGGCAGTGCCCCCAGCTCTGGCTGCATTGAAGCGGGTGGACGACGTGGTCCTGCACCTCCAGGACTGGGAGACGGCCTGCGTCGCTCGAGCCTGGAGATTGAGCCCGGACGTGCGGCCGGCGACGTGTGTGCTCACGCTTCACAATCCCTACGACCGGTACCTGGGTGGGGTGGACTCGGACGTGGCGGCGGCGTTGATCTCGCATCTCCGGCTGAACGAGGAGAACGTGCTGACTCAGATGATCCCGCTGATGGACGGGCCGATCTCGACGGTATCCGAGACCTTTGCGCGGGAATTGGTGCGCGATCCCTTGCACACGCAGGTATTTGCCCCCCATCTGCAGCATTTGCTGACCGACAAGGGGGTGGTGGGCGTTGACAACGGCCTCTTTGGCGAGCTGGCATTTCCGTTCTCGCCGGCGGCACGCGACCAGGCCGAGCAGTCCGACTTTACGGCTATCCAGCAGGAAAAGTGGGATCGGCGCCAGACGCTGGCCGAGGTTCTCGACGCGTACCAGCGGGAATTGGCCCAGGCCGCCGATCCCAACCGGGAGGCGTGGGGAGACGACCTTGACCTCTCCGATCCCTGGAAACCGGTCTTCCTGGTGATGGGCCGGGACGACCCGCGTCAAAAGGGGTTCGACGTCATCGTCGAGGCGATTCGGCACCTGCCCCGAGACAGCGCGCGGTACATCTTTACGCCGATGCCCGGCGCTGAAGGTCTGATGGGGCTAGAGTTTCTCCGCCGCCTGGCCCTCGACCGGCCGGGCGAAGTGAAGGTGTTTCCGTTCCGATTGTCCTTCGATGCGTTCAAGGCGTTGCAGAACGGCAGCTCTTATATGGTGATGGGCTCCCTCTACGAGCCTTTCGGGGCGGCGACCGAGGCGTACCTGGCTGGTATGCCGGTCGTGGCGCGGGCCACCGGCGGCCTGGTGCAGCAGGTCGTTCCCTACTCCAACGTCGGCTTGAGCCGATTTGGCCAGGACCTGGTGGACTCGTTTCACAGCTTGGATGATCCCCCGACCGGATTTCTCTTCCGCGAGCCCTCCGTTCCCGAGAACGTGCAGGGCTGGAGAAAGATCGTGGACTGCGCCTACTGGAATCAGGAGCCCAAGGGGGATCGCATCGCGGACCGGCGTGGGACGGCGCTATTCGACGGGATGGTATCCGGTGCGGCCGAGGCGCTGGGAGCGGCCATACAACTTTACGTCTCGGATCAGGCTCGCTACGCCGAGATGATCTATCGTGGGTTTCTGATGTTGGAACGCTTTAGTTGGGAGCGGGCTGTTTCGACCTATCGGCGCCTCTACGATCAGGCGTATGGTTAGCCCGAGGGAGTGACATATCTGCTAGGAGGAGAATCTGTGTACGTCGAACCTGCTTTATTATCGGACAAGATCCCGTCCCGTGTGGCGCGGTTGGAGGAGCTGGCCTACAATTTTTGGTGGAGCTGGCATCGCGAGTCCCGCGATCTGTTCAAGATGCTGGACTATTCGTTGTGGCGTAGTACGGGCCACAACCCGGTCCGGATGCTGCAAGAGATGGCAGGGGATCACTTGGCGGAAGTGTGCGCCGATCCGCTCTTTCTCCGCCAGTATGACGCAACTCTGATGGCCCTCGACCGGGATATGGGAAACGGCCATTTGTGGTTCCCAGAGCAGTACCCTGAGCTGGTGGAGCGTCAGGTGGCCTATTTCTCGGCCGAGTTTGGGTTGCATCAATCGCTGCCTATCTACTCGGGGGGATTGGGGGTGCTGGCCGGGGATCATTGCAAGGAGGCCAGCGATATCGGGTTGCCCTTTGTAGCAGTGGGTTTTCTCTACGAGATGGGGTATTTTCGCCAACACATCACCGCCGATGGATGGCAGGAGGCGATTTACCCCCGCTTCATTCCACGCGAGGTTGCCATCCGCGAGGTGCTGACGGGAGAGGGCGAGAGTCTCTACGTCCCGATCGAGGTCGGAGACCGCACGATCCACTTGCAAGTCTGGCA
>DSDT01000198.1 GCA_011048615.1 Chloroflexota bacterium
AGGGGAGCACCTTTGCCTTTACGATCCCCGTTGTATCATAGCGCCGAGTTGCCTCGCGGCTAGGGTTCCTGAAATCGGGCTTCCAGGCGCTCCAGTAATTCGGCTGCTTCGACCAGTTTATCCAACGGATTCTCGTCGCTCGTAAAATAGCGGTAATCGCAGGGCATCACGTCGAGGGAATCAACCAGATGTTGGTGATGGTCCTTGACCGCTTGCTCGCTGACACCGTAAAACTCGGCGATGTCACGCCGTTTCACGGGGCGCAGATTGACCTTGCGGACGGTATAGTCAATGGCCGCCGCCCAGGCCGCTGGCTGCTGCACGATCAGCGGCTCACTGCCCAGAGCGATGCGGTACTCGACCCAGAGGTGAATCGCGGCCCCGATCTCTTCGATAGGTATCCCCGCCTCTGCCATTTTGTTGGTGAGGAGTGTCTCGACCTCGTCCATACCGGCCCCAAAGAGGGATTGAAACCGGTTCGTCAGGGGGGAATCCGGTTTCAAACGGATAAAGTCGGCCAGAGCCCGCAGGGCTTGGTCAAAGTCACCGCTGCGGGACAGGGCTTGCGCGAGGTGGAGGTGATAAGCCGGTTCGTTGGGGACCAGGGTAGCGGCTGCCCCAAAGCACTCGATCGCCCGAGTGATCTCCCATTCCTGATAGGCCGCGATTCCTTCCTCTCGATGACTCTCTGCCTTACGGCGGTCCTCTGTGTTGACCCGTTTTGTGGTCATGATATGCACTCCTTGGTTGTGAAAATGAGGTCGCCTGCCGGTGGGTAAAACAGTGCAGAGCCCGCCCCAGAGTCCGCTCAACCGATAGCTTGAAGCGGTGTGATTATAGCACAGTCATTCAAGATGAGCAACGCGCCGACGGGAAGCGCCAAGTTGAGTAAAACAGTCGCCCGTGTTATAATCTCGCCAGTTCAGCCCGCCGCTCACCGGCATGCCAGTAGGAGGCAATGATGATACGATGGCGCCGTCATTTGAAAAGCTGCTTGATCGTTATACTGTTGTCTTTGGTGATGTCTGGCTGCGCAGGCATTGATGGCGGTCAAGGAGTGCTTCTCCAGGAGGGCTTTGACGATCCAGGGAGTGGATGGGGTATCGAGCGACAGCCCGAGTTCGAGCGGGGCTACAGCGGTGGGGCGTACTTTATCCAACTCTACGTGCCGAACTGGTTTGTCTGGACCACTCCTGATCGCAGCTTTGGCGATGTCATCGTCGAAGTGGACGTTCAACCGACATCCGATTCTCCGTCAGGACATTTTGGGCTGCTCTGTCGCCACACCGATTGGGACAATTTCTACTACTTTGCTATCAGCGCCGACGGGTACTATGGCATCTTTCGGCGGGTGGGCGGCGGTAGCCTCGAACTCGTCACCGGCGATGGACGGGGGATGTCTTTTTCCCCTGCCATCAAGACCGGGGGGGAGGTCAACAGTGTGATGGCGGTCTGTCGAGGAGATCAGCTGACCTTCTATGCCAACGGCGAACTGCTCGAGTCGGTCATCGACGATGCGCTGAGGCGGGGGGACGTGGGGCTGGGAGCGGGCAGTGATGAGGCGGGAGCCGTTCGTGTTCAGTTCGACAACCTGTTGGTAACCAGGCCCTGAACCGGCGTTGGATAGGAGGGGGAAAGATGGCGGTGACAATCAGGCTGAGGACAGCTTGGGTGGGAGCGGCGCTGATGCTGCTGTTAGTCGCCTGTGGATCGGGCGGCGGAGGCGAAATGCTGCCCTGGAGCGACGATTTCTCTGATCCGACGAGCGGCTGGCGGGCCGAATCGGACGCCACAGCCGAGGTGGGCTACAGGGATGGGGTGATGCGTGTCTTGGTCGCCGTGCCCAACAGTCTGGCGTGGGCCTCTGCCGAACGCCAGTTCTCCGATTTCCATCTCACGGTCGAGGCGACCCAGGTCGCCGGTCCTGACGATAACGAGTACGGTGTGTTGGTACGCGTAAAGGATCCCAACCATTTCTATCGTTTCTCCATCAGCGGCGATGGTTACTATCAGATCAGCGTGTATGATGACGGGGTGTGGCAAGTGTTGAGCGGTGACGATTGGCTGCCGTCCGACGCGATCAACCACGGCATGGCGACCAACCGGTTGGAGGTCATCGGTCAGGGTGTGATGATGACCTTTGTCGTCAACGGTGTCCAATTAGCCCAGGTTCAAGATGGCCGGTATGCCAAGGGGGATATCGGCCTCTACGCCGGCTCCTTTTTTGAACCCAACGTCGAGGTTTACTTTGACAACCTGCACGTGGACGCGCCGTAGGATCGGCGGATGAACGTCTATCTCCACAGCCTGGGCTGCCGGTTGAATCAGAGCGAGTTGGAGGAGTGGGCGCGCCAGTTGACGGTCGCCGGCTACCACATTGTGGACGACGCTGCCCGGGCCGACGTGGGTATCGTCAACACCTGCGCTGTCACCCAGGAAGCAGAGCGCAAGTCGCGCCGCTCTGTCCGATCGTTATCCCGCGCGAATCCCGAGATCCGCATCGCCGTCGTCGGGTGCTATGCGACCCTGGCACCACGCCGCTGCGCTGACCTGCCTGGCGTGGATTGGGTCATCCCCAACGATGAAAAGGAACGCACGATGGACGTGGTGGCGCCGCCTCTCCACCTTGCCAGTGCAGGCCCAGATCTGCTCCCCTGGCGCACCCGCGCTTTCGTCAAGGTGCAGGATGGCTGCGACAATCACTGTACGTATTGCATCGTGCGCTTGCTGCGGGGTCCATCCCGCAGTCGGCCGGTGAGCGATATAGTGGCCCAGGTCCAGGCCCGGGTCGAGGAGGGCTGCCAGGAGGTCGTGCTGACCGGCGTCAACCTTGGGGCCTACGGGCGGGAGTGGGGCGAGGAGCGGGGGTTGTACCGGCTGGTGAACGTGCTGCTGGCCCAGACCGATCTGCCGCGTCTGCGGCTCTCGTCCCTGGAGCCTTGGGATCTGGACGTGTCGTTTTTTGCGTTATGGGAGAATCCCCGTTTGTGTCGGCAGCTGCACATCCCCCTTCAGGCTGGCTGTGACGAGACGCTGCGCCGCATGGGCCGCCAGGTCACGACCGCCGAGTTCGCGTCTCTGGTGGCAGCAGCCCGCGCCGGTGTGCCGGATCTGGCCGTGACCACTGACCTGATCGTGGGGTTCCCAGGCGAGGATGAAGCGGCCTTTCGCGCCAGTTACGAGTACGTGGCCGAGATTGGGTTTGCGCGGCTGCACGTCTTTCCCTACTCGCCGCGACCGGGCACGCCAGCAGCCCGGCTTTCTGACCAGGTGGCGCGCGGTGTACAGGCTGAGCGGGCGCGTGCTATGCGAAGCCTGGGCGCGGACCTGGCCCGCTGCTTCCGTCGGAGATTTGTGGGCCGGGATATGGTGGTGCTGTGGGAGCAGCAGCGGGAGGGTCTATGGACCGGGTTGACCGATAACTATTTGCGCGTCGTCACGCGGGCGGAGGGGAATCTGCACAACCATCTCACTCTGACGTATTTGGTCGGCGCTCGGAATGGGGTATTGGTGGGGGAGGTATTGTCGTGAGGAAGCAAGACTGTGTCTTTTGTCGCATCGTGCGGGGCGAGGCCCCGGCGCAGATCATCTATCAGGATGAGCAAGTGACCGCCTTCCGGGACTTGAACCCTCAGTCGCCCACGCACGTGCTCATCGTGCCGAACCGTCACATCTCTGGCGTGGCCGAGGTGGACCAGGAGGACGCGGCTGTGTTGGGGCAGTTGTTTGTCGTCGCCCGCCGTGTGGCGGAGCAGGAGCACGTGGCGGATGGCTTCCGTCTGGTGGTCAACAACGGCCGGCCGGCCGGTCAGTCTGTGTTTCACCTGCACGTCCATCTGTTGGGCGGACGAGCCATGGGGTGGCCGCCCGGTTAGCCTGGGTTTGGGATGGTAGCCGCTATAGCTGACGCTCCTCGGTGGGGAGGAGGGCCAACGCTTGGGGGTCCAGGGACAGGGTGATTGGTTCGCCAGGGGCGGGCAGCGGGATGTTGGCCGGAGCGTTCAGCGTGATTGTGACGCCGCTGGCGTGACGGATCTCGATCCGGTAGTACTCTCCACGAAACGAGCGGTCTGTCACGGTGCCGTGCAGGGGATTGGGGCCGCCAGCTCCGGGTCGCCCGGCCTCTGGACGGATCAACACCTGCATCTTCCGGCTCGAATTTCTCACCCCAGTTCCCTCTGTTTCGACTTGCAGCCGGCCGATGGGGGTCTCGACCCATCCGCCCGCCACGATGTCTGCGTCGAGCAGGTTGGTCAGCCCCAGGAAGCGGGCCACCCAGGTCGAAGCCGGCTGTCGGTAGACCTCCTCCGGCCTTCCGCGCTGTACCGTCCGACCGGCGTGCATCAGGATCACCTGGTCGGCCAGGGCGAAGGCCTCCTCTTGATCGTGGGTGACGGTGATGGCGGTCACGCCGGCGCGGCGGAGAATGACGGGCAGTTCCTCCAGCAGCCGCTCGCGCAGCGTGCGATCCAGCGCGCCCAGCGGCTCATCCAGCATCAGCAGGCGAGGTTCCGGGGCCAGGCTGCGGGCCAGAGCGACCCGCTGGCGCTCCCCACCCGAAAGCTGATTCACGTCGCGATGCTCGAAACCGGTCAGACTGACCCACTCTAGCACCTGGGCCACCCGTTTCGCCACGGCGTCTCGCTCCCAGTTCTGCATCCATAGCCCAAAGGCGACGTTTCCAAAAACGTCCTGGTGGGGAAACAGGGCGTATTCCTGGAACATGAGGCCAAATCCGCGCCGGTGGGGGGGGACGCGAGTCACGTCCTGGCCAAGGACCAGCACCTGACCGTGATCGGGTGTCTCCAGGCCAGCGATGAGGCGCAGTAGCGTCGTCTTGCCGCAGCCGGAGGGCCCGAGCAGACAGGCCAGGTCGCCGCTCTCGACGGCAAAGCTGACGTCTGTCAGCGTCCAGCCATCGGGATAGGATTTGTGCAGGTGGCGGACCTCTAACAGGGGCATGAGCGGTTCACGCGATGGCGACGATGGTGAAGGCGATTTCTCCCGCCGGTGCTGCGACAAAGACCGTGTCTCCTACCCGGTGACCCAGCAGGGCCTGGCCCAGCGGCGATTCGTAGGACACTTTGCCATCCATCGGATTCGCCTCGGCCGGGCCAATGATGCGAAAGGTCTCGGTCTCCTCCTGGCCTTTCTCCACGACAGTGACAGTGCTGCCCAGGATTACCTCGTCGCTGGTGACGTTCTCAGCGATGATTGATACGTGGCGCAGCATGCTCTCGAGTTGCTGAATGCGCCCTTCCAGGAATCCCTGTTCCTCCTTGGCGGCCTGATAGTCGGCATTTTCCGAAAGATCGCCCTGCTGAATGGCCTTGTGCAGGCGTTCGGCCAGGGCTGGCCTTCTCACATTGATCAAGTGATCCAGTTCTTGACGCAGTCCCTCTAACCCCTCGGTGGTCAGATAGACGGGTTGATTGGTGTTCACGTAACTTTTTACCTCCTCTGGTTTTTCACTGTACTGGCGGCTCGTTCGTATCTTTTGAATGACTCGAGGGCATGTTGCCCTATTTTTGATTCTTTGCCAGGGTATGCTAACGGAATCGCTCCAGTAATGGCACTCCCAGCACCAACAGTCCCACGATGATGGAAATGATGGCCGTCAGCAAAACTGCTCCGGCCGTCACATCTTTGGCAACTTTGGCCAGGGGGTGGTAGTCGGGACTGATGATGTCTACCACGGCCTCCAGAGCTGTGTTGAGCAGTTCACTCACCAGGACGAGGCCGATGGTCACCGCCAATATGGCCCACTCGTTCGGTGACAGCTTGAGCCACATCCCGCACGCGGTCGCGGCCACAGCTATGGCGACCTGGATGCGCAGGTTACGTTGGGTGCGCAGGGCGTATCCAAGACCCGCAAAGGCGAAGCGAAAGCTGTTCACGAGGTTCGATCTGTGCATTGTGACCGTGCTGGAGGATGTGCCTGGATGCCCAGTGATTGGAGAATCTCGGCCTGGACAGCCCACATACGTGCCCGCTGCTGCTCGGTGGTATCGTCGTATCCCAGCAGATGCAGTATGCCGTGGACGACGAGCAAGTGAATCTCGGCCAGAGTGTCGTGGCCGGCCTCGCTGGCTTGGACCTCGGCCCGCTGAAACGAGATGACGACGTCACCCAGGTAGCGCGGCATGCCCGGCGCACCGACGAACGGTCCCCGGGTATCGTCGGGGAACGCCAATACGTCGGTCGGGGCGTTTACTCCACGATGACGCCGGTTGAGTTCGTACAGCGCGGCATCATCAGACACGACCACGGCCAATTCGCACGGTCCGGGCACCTGTTGGTGCTCCAGGACGGCTTGGGCGGTCTGGCGCAGCGGTCGGGAGGCCAACTGATCGTCAAACTGTTGGTCAATCTGTACTTCGATGAGGTAAGATAAGGGCAGTTCCACGTTCATATCACATTCATTTCAGACTGTCCGGGCTTTTGGTCCAGACGTTTATCACGTACTGGCTTCTTTTTCTGGCGAGGGGTACTGGATGCGTGGGTGAAAGACCCCTTTCAGGGAGGAGGCAAAGGTCTCCCGTGCGAGATCAATATCGTGTAGTGTCAGGTCGCACTCGTTCAATTGGCCGTCGTTGATGCGTTGGTTGATGATGCGAGTGACAATTTCCGCCACATCCTCGGCGCTGGACGGGCGCGCAGAGCGCACGGCTGCTTCACAGCTATCGGCCAACATGACCAGGGCCGTCTCGCGGCTCTGAGGCCTTGGCCCCTGGTAGCGAAACAGGTTCGGGTCCACCGCTTCCGATTCCGTTGTCAATTGTACCGCCTTGTTGTAAAAGAAGCTGACCCAGTTCGTTCCATGGTGCTCGGCGATGAATGCTTGAACGCGGCGGGGCAGGCGATACCGTCGGGCCAGTTCTATGCCATCCCGGACATGCCCGACGATGACCTCGGTGCTGGTTTGGGGATCGAGCCGCTCGTGAGGGTTCATACCCTCGACCTGGTTTTCTGTGAAAAAGTAGGGACGTGCGATCTTGCCCACGTCGTGGTAATATGCGCCGACCCGGGTGAGGAGGGCATCGGCGCCGATGCTCTCGGCGGCCTGTTCGGCCAGGTTGGCGACCACCAGACTGTGGTGGTACGTTGCAGGAGCTTCGCGTAGCAGACGCTGCAGGAGAGGATGGTTGGGGCGGCTCAGTTCGATGAGGCGCATCGTCGTCGTGAGGTCGAACAGGGGCCCGATGATGAACAGTCCACCCAGCGCCAGACTGGCCGAGATCCCGCCGCCTGCTACGCCGCTCAATATCGGGGCCAGCAGTGCTTGGGGGCGGGTCATTCCCAGGGTCAGGCGAAAGATCAGGATGGTGGTCGCCTGTGCCAGGGCGACGTAGGCTCCAGAGCGAAACAGCGCGCTGATGCGCTCCACCCGGCCCAGGGTGAGAGCAGCCACCAATCCCCCCAGCGTGGCGTAAGCTGTCATCTCCAGGGAGTAGTCGGCGATGACGCCGATCGTGCCGCCGAGAAAGACCGCAGTGGCTACTCCTGCGTGAGGTCCCAGAGCGGCTGAGGCCAGCAGAGCAAGCGCTGGGGCCGGGTTGAGATATCGCAGTGCCTCGCCGCCAGGCACCATCAAACCGGCTATCAGCACCGTGATTGACGTGAGCAGGACGACGAGGGCCCACTGATGTCCCTGCCAGAGGATAGAGGGCTGAAAGCGCGCCAGGTAGAGGCCCAGCAGCACGGTGCCGGATGCGGCCAACAGGATGGCGCTGATCCAATCGCTCCACCTGATTTGGGGTTGTCGCAGCCCAAATTGATCCAGGGCCTCGATGTCGAGGGGATCGACCCGCTCGCCCTCTCGCAGGATGATCTCGTCGGCCCCAAAGGTGCGCAGCGGCGGTTGGACCTGCTCGCGGGCGTGGGAGCGGGCCGCGGCTGTCGCGTCGGGGTCGAGGAACGAGTTCGGGATCAGAAATTGTCGCGCCAGCTGGATGGTGACGGCGGTCTCCTCATTGGAGAGGTCGAGACTGACTCGCGCCGGTATGGTCTCCTGGATTTGTTCCAAAGACCCCGGCCTGATTTGTTCGCGCATCGCTTGATCTATCACGTCCAAGGTCTCAAACTTGACCCGATCCCAATTGACGTCGGGGAGGGCCAGGAGACGGTCGAGCACGTCGATGGAGAGATCGGACAGTTCGAACACGGCCAGCATCCAGCCGCGCTTTTGGGCAGTGGAGGCGAGGGAGTCGGCCCGCACCGATCCCAAATAGTCGAGCACCTGGCGGGTTCGGTCGAGCTGTTGGCGCGCCAATGCGGGATTGGGCAGCGTATAGACCGGCTGCACAGCGGCGGCTGCCCGTTCCTGTTCTTCGGCGTATCGAATGGCGCTTTCGAACGTGATGCTGCGGGGGGCCCGGATGTCTGAAGGGGCGATTTCACCCACTTCGAGGGCGACACGGCTGATGGGCAGCAATGAGGTGGGCAACAGCGGGCGGACCATCACGACGCTGGCTGTCCCTGCGAGGATGGTTCCCAGGAGAAACAAGCGCACCCTATCCCACCACGTGCGGCGAGGTGTGGTGCTTCTCTCATCACTCTGGCCATCGGTTGGGGGTGTGCTCATGATCGAGATTCACAATTGACAAGAGGGAGCACGTATCGCGCTCCCTCTAATGATGCGCAGCATCTAATTCCAGTGGATGGGCTAACTGGTCAGCAGCTCGCGCACGATTTGGTTCACGAGCCGTCCATCTGCCCGGTCTTTTAACTCTTTCATCAACTGGCTCATCACCGGCCCCATCTGCTGCATACCGGTCGCTCCCAGCTCCTCGATGACCCGCTTCACCTCGCGTGTGATTTCTTCGCGCGAGAGCAGACGGGGGAGATATGTCTCAAGGATGACCAATTCCGCCTGGGCCTCTGCCAGCGCCTCGGACCTGTTGGCCTTTTCCAGCTCGACAATCGCGTCACGCCGCTGTCGAGCTTCTTGCTGCAGGGCGTTCACCAAGCCAGCATCATCCAGTTCGCCGCCATGGGATACTTGGGCATTGGTGATAGCAGCCAGGGCCATGCGGATGACCGACTTGCGCCGCTCGTCGTGGGCGCGCAGGGCATCTTTCAGGTCTTGCTGCAACCGTTGCTTCAGGTTCATGGGCTGCTTGGCCGTTGAGTGCTAATGTTGAAAGGACTGCTGATCTTTGATCGTTTGCCGACGGCTCTTGCGCAATTTGGCGGCCTTTTTGCGCTTACGGATCACACTCGGCTTTTCAAAAAAACGGCGACGACGTACCTCCGACATCACGCGGTCACCTTGTACCTTTTTGTTGAATCGGCGCAGCAGAGAGTCGAAGGATTCGCCATTCTCAATTACAACTTTAGTCACCCACTTCCCCCCTTTCTTTGCCCGGCTGTTGGCCGGTTTTTTTATTGCAACCGCATAACTGCCTACGCGGTGCGACGCACTTGAGCAGTTACGCAACCGCATTATAATAGTGGGCTGGTGACTTGTCAAGCAAAGGGGCTCGAGGGGAAGATGAGAGAGCGTACACTGTCGTGCGTGACGACTAGATCATCGCGGCGGGGCGCACAGAGGCCTGAATCTCGCGCACCAGTTGAGGGGTATCAATATCTTTGAGGATGTAGCGTACGGCTCCTATGCGTTGGGCTTGCAATCGTTCTTGGGTATCGGGATAAGATGTGAGGACGACGACGCTCGTGGTCGGGCAGTGCTGGGTCAGGCAGCGCAGTGCTTCTAGCCCTTGACCATCGGCGCGCTTGGTCTCTAGAAGCACGACATCTGGCTTCAGCCTCTCGGTTTCCTGCAAACCGGTCTCCCAACACCCGGTGCATCCGACAATATCCACCTCGCTCGTGGCTTGCAATCTTGCTTCGAGGGCTTCTCGCACTGTATCGTGGTCGTCAATAATGAATAGACGTGTGGATGCCAGTTTCTTTGTCATACGCCGTTCTAGTATAGTGCAACTCTGTACAGGGTATTAGTGTCATCCTTCCCCGATTTGTTCTGACGTTTGTACCGAACTCGTTTTCGACGTTTCTCTTGCTCAAGCGGCTCATCGCTGGTATAATCAGGTTGCTGTAGGTCAAAGGAAAGGTGGGATGATTGGATGCTCTGGCTGCGAGAGACTCTCGTCGCTTATCGTTTGCCGCTGGCTCTCTTTCACGGCCAGGCTTTTTTTGTGCTGAGTCTATCTATCCTCTTTCTGGCCCGCCGCAGTGCCAGGCTGGAGATCGCCCGCGGGTTGATGCCGTTGGCGGTCTTGGGGTTTTGTGAAGCCCTCTTGGCCTGGTTTCAGTTTGTCCCCCTCAGCCATTGGGGTTCTGGCTTGGGTGGGGTGCGGTTGCTGGTATTGGGCATCGGGTACACGGCTTTTCTTACCTTTGCTCTTCAGACCTGTGTATCTGAGAAGGACAGCAAGGTGAAGCGGGTGCTGGTGGGATGGCTGCTTCCCGGAGGGTTGGGAGTGCTGTGGCTGTGTGGGTGGGCTATTGCGTATGGCGTCGGTGTGCCGATTGAGCAGGTGTTGTTGGGGGGAGAATTGACCGCCCGCTATGGTCTGGTGGCGCCGGGCGGACTGGTAGGTATGTGGGGACTGCGTCGCCAGACGTATCGGACGATTCACAGGGCGCAATTGTCATTGGTCAAACCCTACTTGAGAGTGGCTGGGATTGGTCTGGGGTTTTGGTCCCTGTTTGGTGGGCTAATCGGTCCGGCTGTACCTTTCTTTCCCGGCAGGTGGCTCAATGAGGAGATGATTTTGCAGGTCACCTCTACCCCGGTCTCGCTTTACCGCGGTCTTTGTGGCCTTGCTATCACCTATGGGATTGTGCAGGCATTGAGGGCGGTGCTGAGCGAGATTGATCTATGGTTGGAGAGCACGGAACGGAACCAGGCCCTGGCTCGCGAACGGGAGCGCATCGGGCGTGAACTGCACGATGGGATCATCCAATCTATATACGCGGCGGGCTTGATGCTGGAGGGAGCACGGCATAGCATGCTATTGGAGCCAAGGGCGGCACAGGCCCAGTTGACGCGAGCGATTGAGAGCTTGAATCAGACCATCAAGGATATCCGGCGTTACATTTTTGATCTGCGAGGCGAGTTGCCCAACGATGATTTGGAGACTGGGTTGCGCAAGATTCTCGAGGATTTTCAGATCAATACCCTGTTGGAGACCGAGTTTGTCGTGGATGGTGAAGGTCTTCCTACGCTGGGGGCCGAGCGCCGGCAGCACATTTTTCAGATTGCCCGGGAAGCGCTGACGAACACAGCCCGGCATGCCCGTGCCCGTCGAGTGGGGATGAGCCTGCGCCATGATACCCATACGTTGCAGCTCCGCATCTCCGACGATGGCATTGGGTTGGAGGCTTTGCCGATCAATAGCAAGGGGCAGGGGCTGCGAAATATCCGGGAGCGAGCCCGGCTGCTTGACGGTGAGCTGGATCTGAGCACTGCCCCGAATGAGGGGATGACTATGACGCTCACCATCCCATATTGATCTGACAGGTAGGGGTATGACACTCAAAATCATTATCGTAGACGATCACGAGGTAGTACGGCTCGGGCTGCGCACGCTGCTCGACCGTCACCCTGGTTTTACCGTCATTGACGAGGCGGAGACGGCTAAGGAGGCGGTCAAAAAGAGCCTGCTGCTGCAACCCGATGTCGTCGTGATGGACATTCGGTTGTTGGGGGGAAGTGGCATTGACGCATGCCGAAAAATTGTCGAACAGATGCCTGACATCAAGGTGATCATGCTCACGTCCTACGCTGAGGATGATATGTTGTTCGATGCCATCGCTGCGGGGGCGTGTGGCTACGTCCTCAAGCAGATCGGCAGTGACGATTTGATCCAGGCGGTGGAAGCAGTGGGGAGAGGGGAGGCGCTGTTGGACCCCGCGCTGACGCAGCGGGTGTTTGCCCGCGTGCGCGAGGCGGCCCGCAAGGAACACGCAGAGGCTTTTGTCAATTTGACCAATCAAGAGTTGCGGGTGCTGGCTCAGGTGGCGGAGGGAAAGACGAATCGAGAGATTGCGGAGGTGCTCTTTCTCGGTGAGGGAACGGTGCGCAATTATGTCAGCAGTATTCTCAAAAAATTGGATCTGACCAATCGGGCCGAAGCGGCGGCTTATGCCGTGGAGCACAGTCTCAAAGAGTTCCTCTAGGTCATTGTTCAGACGGAGAGCGGGTTGTGAGATCATTGTCTCACAACCCGCTCTGTTTTTCAGCGGTCGGCGCACAGGGTCATGCGCCTAAAAGCCTAACAAAGCTACGCCTCAAACCGACGAGGTTGAAACTCACCGCAGAGCGCGCAGAGCCCGCTGAGAAAAACACGAGAGAACTCTGCGCTCTCTGTGGGCTCTGCGGTAAAATCTGGTCTCATTTGTAACTTGCCAATGGCCCATTCTACCTTGGGCGGCCTAGTTCCCGGGCAAGGCCCGCCGGGGCATAAAGTGCCCCGGCTACAGAGCTTGGGCCCCGTTCACGGGGCTTCTAAGCCCGATTCATCGGGCGCTGCTCCGTAGCCCGGCGACTTTATCGCCGGGCGTTTGCTAATGTGCCATTGTCAAAGTAAAGCATTTTGGGTGTCAAGGAGTCTAGGGTGCGGCCTCTTCCAGGTATTCGTTGCACTGTTCGGCTGTCGCGTTGAGCTGGGTTTCGGCATCCGCTCCACTCAGGACAGCAGTGAGCATCTCCTCGACAGCAGCCCGGCACTCGTCGTAGCCGGCCACTGGGGATTCGATGCCATAGTCCATGGCCATGAAGGTGAATGCCTTTCGATAGGTGGGATGTTCCTCAAAGTAAGCACTGAGCATTTCCGCGGCCGAATCGCGGGTGGGGAAGTAGCCGGTCCCGCTGGCCCAGGTGGCTTGCTGCTCAGGCTCGCTCATCCACTTGATGAACAGCCAGGCGGCCAACTGTTCTTCTGGCGTGCTCACAAAGATGGACTGGCTGGCGCCATAGATGTTCATCCGGGGCTCTGAGGTGGTGTGCGGCGGCGGATTTACGCTCCAGTTGAAGCCCGCTCCCTCGTCCACAGCAGTCTTGTAGTAGGGCAGCCCAGAGATCGAGCTGATGGTGAAGAGGGACCGGCCCGCGCCAAAGTCGCTCTGGTCGCCGTATCTCTCGGTCTGCTCCGCGGCGCAGCCCTGGTCTACGAGGTCCTTGAGAAAGAGCAGCGCCTCTAGCCCGGGGTCGTTGTTAAAGGCATACCCGGTGCCGTTCTCGTTGATGATGTTTCCCCCCCGGCTAAAGACAAAGGTGGCGAATCGAGAGGCGTCAATGGAGTAGACGTAGCCATAGCTGCTGCCCTCACCGGTGGCGCCGGAGAAGGGTTGTTGAGCGGCGGCGCAGGCCATCTCGGCGAACTCGTCCCAGGTATTGGGCGGCTCGGTGTAGCCGAGTTCTCCCAGCCAATCCTCGTTATAGTACATGACCTCCATGGATTTGTAGGGCGGCCAGCCATACCGCGCTTCGAACTGGGGCAGAATGTCGGCGCCCAGCGCGATGGGGAAAAAGTCGTCCAGTTCTTGCTGGCTGTAGCCCCACATTTCGCTCTCCACGTAGGGGTCCAGTGCGACCAACGCGCCCTGCACGGCATAGGTGGCGGCCTGGTTCTGGTAGGCTACTGCCATACTGGGGAGTTGGTTGGCTGGAATGCCGGCGATGATCTTTTGATACAGATCGTTGTAGCCGCCCTGAGACTCGCCCTGGACGGTGATGCCCCACTCGTTGGTGCGGTTGAACTCGTCAATCAGGCTCAGCATCAGTTCGTCGCGGGAGCTCGTGTGCTGATGCCAGTAGACGACGATCTGGCCGCTGGGGTCCAGGTTTTCCAGATCCCCATAGATCTCGACATCGTAGGAGAGGGGTACCGGGGTCGGCTCGGGCGCTTTTGTCGGTTCTGCGGGCGCTTGAGTAGGCTGTACCACCGGCGCTTCTGTAGGTTGTGCGGTTTCCTGCGGGCCACACGCAACGGCCAGCGGAAGAACCAGGGCCAAGACGATCAATACGGCGACTAGCTTTCGGGTGTTCATCACTTTTTCTCCTCCAATAGGTAAACTAGAATTTTCGGCCAGTAGATTGTTGGGCAGTAATTTTTCCGAGCATCACCTCCCTTGTCGTCCGGTGAGTTGCATGGTGTGGATTATCCTTTCAAACCAGTCGTTGCGATGCCTTCGGTAAACTGTTTTTGGGTAAAAAAGTATAGTACCAGGATGGGAATGGTCGTGATCACGGAACCAGCCATAATCAATTGAGTCTCGGCCCCGGCCTCGGTGATAAAGCCAGATAATCCCACGGTGATAGGGCGCCAATTCGGAGTGCTGGTGACGATCAGGGGCCACTGGAGCGAGTTCCAGGCCCAGATGCCGTTAAAGATGACGACGGACATGAGCGGGGCCTTGGACATTGGCAGGACGATTTGGGTCAGAAAGCGCAAGTGACCGCATCCATCAATGAGCGCGGCGTCGAACAGGTCGTCAGGAATTTGGGCAAAAAATTGGCGGAGTAGAAAGACGGTAAAGGTATTGACCATGAACGGGATGGTCAGCGCGGTCCAGTTGTTGTACCAAGCGTTGGGGATGCCAAACGTTTGCTTGAAAAAGTCCTCCAGGGCGATGATGATCAAATAGTTCGGGATCATGACTACTGTCCACGGGATCATGTACGTCGCCAGGTAGGCGGTGAACAGCAGCCCTTTGGCAGGAAAATTCATTCGGGCAAAGGCATAAGCCGCCAGTGTACCGGTGATCACGACCCCGGCGATGGTCAATGTGGTGGTGATGATGCTGTTCCGCGTGTATTGCGCGAAATTGGCCTGTTTCCAGGCCGAGAAATAGTTGCCAAAGAACATGTAGAGCATGTTCCAGCCTTGTTTGATCACGAGATGGTCGGGGTGAGCTTCGATGACCTCGAAATGGGGGCCCCAGCGTCCTCGCGCGGAACCTTCATAGTTCGGGCCGCCCCATTCTTTCAAATCAATGCGGGTGGAGAACTGTTCGACGATGCGGGAACCCATGGTCAGAATAAAGCGGTCGTAATTCTGTACCTCGTCGTTCGTCGAGTCCAGGGCCAGGATGAGCACATTGAAGGGCACAGATGTCTCCTTTGCTCGTAGGAGCTCTTCCACGAACGGAGTCACGGCCTGGACGGGAATGCTGCCCTCTACGTGGGGACTGAAGGATGAGGCGGCTCCGTGCCAGTCGTTAGTTGGGGAGTGGAGGGGGACGATGATTGTCTGGGTGGCCGGCCGGTTGGCGTAAGGGGCGGCCGTCAATCCCACCGGCCAGAATTTTCTCTGGCTGTGTTCTCCGTACGTCTTGGACGCCGTCAGGAGCATCCATATAAAGGGAAAAACAGCCACGATAGCGCCCAAGGTGAGGATCAGGTACATCAGGCCACGTGTGACTATGCCGCGACTGCGATAGACCTGGGGAATGTGCGTCGGCGTCGTCGGCTCGCTAGCCATAGAACACCCGTCCTTCCGACAGCCGGTTTTGAACCCAGGTCAGGCTAAGCATGACTCCAGTCAAGATAAAAGCCAGGGCTGAGGCGTAGCCAAACCGGTGGCCCTCCCAAAAGTGTTTGAATATCAGGATGCTGGTCGTCATAGTGGTCCCCTGAGGAAACCCCAAGGTGTATCCGGTGGTGATGACATAGATGTGATTAAAGGCCCGGAATGTGCCCAGGATGCCCATCATCAGCAAAAAGTAAGTGGTCGGCGAGACGAGGGGGATGGTGATGTGCCGCAGCAGCTCCCACTGACTTGCGCCGTCTATGCGGGCGGCTTCGTACATCTCTGTGGGCACGTTTCCCAATCCGGCCAGATAGATCACGGTGTTGTACCCCACATAGGTCCAGATGTTGTAGAGAATGATGACTACCAGGGCCAGGCTGGGCCCGGCGGCCCAGGTGGGTATCTCTATCCCCAGCCATTCGCCGATCAGGAGATTGACTCCCCTGGCCTCGAATACCCACTTGGGAAGATTGCCCTCAGCGACGCCAGCCAAGCTGAGCAAGGTGTTGATCACGCCGCGGCTGGGATCAAAGATGGTGCGCCACACCGCCGCCGAAGCAACCGCGACAGTGACATAGGGCAGGAAATATAGAATGCGCCACATCGTCTTGCCGCGAATGTTTTGGAATAGAATGTTAGCCAGTAGGAAGGACAGGACGATCTGCAGGGGAACGGTCCCCAGGGAGTAGAAAAAAGTGGTCAACAGGGATTTGAAGAGGTCATCATCTCCGTTCTCCAGCATATTCGGGAATCCGACGATCAGAGCCAGCCCACCAAAGAGTAACATCAGCACGGCGGCGGCGCGCAGGAGAAACCCCCAGCTGGATGTTCCCGCCGTGATGCTGCGCCACACCATCCAGGCTGCGGCCAACAGGCCCATCCCCCCTACCACCCACACCACGTCTATCGGTTCTCCAAGGGCCTTGAGGTAGTTTTCGAAGGCGAGGAAATGTCCCTTTTGGATGCGCCACTTGTGCATGCTGATGTAGAGGGCGTAACCGACGGGCAAAAGATTGAAGACGATCAACAGCAGAGTGCCTGGGAACAGGAACAGGTAGGCTTGTAGGGCTTCTCGAATGCGTCTGCCACGATACCCTGCAAATAGACCGTGGCGGGAGGTATGCGTCATAGATTGGTCAATGGTGGACATACGCTCCTTTCGCTGAGGCGCTTGTCAGCGCTTTGCATTATATGTCAAAGCCTGTGGGCTGTCAAGAATTCGTTTTTAACGCATTCATCCGGGTCCAATTTGGGCCGATCTGGGAGGCTCGCCGCCTTTTCCCGCTGAAATCTCGTTCTGGAGATACCGGGTACACGGAAAAGGCCGGGCGTTTTTGCGCCCGGCCTCTTGTCATCTGGAGATGTGCTGGTGTGCTATTCTAGGAAGCCGACATGTTCTGTCGGCCAGTAAGAGAACCAAGCCCGTCCCACGACATCCTCAATGGGCACGGGGCCGAAACTGCGCGAATCGTTGGAAGCGCCGCGGTTATCTCCCAAGACGAATATGTGTAGAGGGGGAATGACCTGCGGGCCATAGTTCCTTCCACCGGGATTGACCGTCCAAGGTTCCTCAATCACCCTGTCCTCGATATAGACCTGCCCGTTGCGCACCTCTATGGTCTCCCCGGGCAGTCCCATGACCCGTTTGATCAGCATTTCGGCCTGGTCCGGCATCTCGATCACGACGATGTCTCCCCGCCGAGGGCCGTGAAGAAAGCGATAGGTCACTTTTTCCACCACCACCCGTTGATTGGTGTGTAGATTCGGCTCCATACTCTGGCCCAGCACCTGGGTGGCCTGGGCCAGGAACAGATTGATGATCAGGGCGATGACGACGGCTGGCACGACTGTCTCGGCTAACTCGCGCAGCGCGTGCAGCAGCCAGCGCCAGGCTTGACTGCCGGGTCGTTGCTCGCTCTCGGATTCTCTGGGTGTGTGTTCCACAGTTCCTCTCGTCGGTAGTCAGGGGCGGCCCGTGAACCTGGGGCTTATCTCCGCCGGCGTCCCCGATTGCCCCCGTCTCCTCTCCCGCTGCGGTTGTTCCGCCCGCTTCCCGGTCTGTCGGCGGCCTGAGCTTCCTCCAACGTCCATCCCTCGAGTACGGCCTGGCGGGAGAGCCGGATCTTGCCCTCGTGATCTATGCCGGTCACCATCACCATGATCTCGTCGCCGACTTCGGCCACGTCCTGAACCGAGTCGACGTGATAGTCGGCTAGCTGTGAGATGTGGACCAATCCGTCGGTGCTGGGGAGGATTTCGACGAACGCGCCAAAATCGGTGGCGCGCACCACGCGCCCGGTGTAGATGTGACCGAGCTCGGGATCTTTGGTTAGCGCTTCGATTCTGCTGCGGGCTTTTTCCGCGGCCGGACCGTTGACAGAGGCGATGTAGATGGTGCCATCGTCCTCGATATCAATGCGCACGTCATACTCGTCCTGGATGGCCCGGACTGTTTTGCCGCCGCTCCCAATCACGGCCCCTAGCTTGTCTGGGTCCACGTGGATGATGGTCATCCGTGGGGCATAGGGTGAGAGGTCGGCGCGCGGTTCGGGCATGGCCTGTTCCATCACGTCGAGGATGTGCAGACGGCCCTGGCGAGCCTGTTCCAATGCCTCGGCCAGTATTTCGTCAGAAAGCCCCGCGATCTTGATGTCCATCTGCAAGGCGGTGATGCCCTGACGTGTTCCGGCGACCTTAAAGTCCATATCCCCAATGTGGTCTTCCAGGCCCTGGATATCGCTGAGAATCTGGTACCGTCCGCTCTCCATCATCAGGCCCATCGCGATGCCGGCGACGGGGGCTTTGATGTGCACGCCAGCGTCCATCAGGGACAGGGTGCTGCCGCATACGCTGGCCATCGAGGTAGAACCGTTGGAACTCAGGGCCTCACTGACCACGCGCAGGGTGTAGGGAAACTCGCTTTCGTCGGGGATCACTGGCAGCAACGCCCGCTCGGCCAGCGCGCCGTGCCCGATCTCTCGGCGGCGGGGGCCGCGCAGAGGGTACGCCTCGCCGGTGGAGTAGGGCGGAAAGTTATAGTGGTGGATGTACCGCTTGGTCTCTTCGGGCGATAGATCGTCTAGCATCTGTTCTTCCCGGGGGGTGCCCAGGGTAGCGACGGAGAGGACTTGGGTCTCGCCTCGGGTAAAGAGGCCGGAGCCGTGAACCCGGGGCAGCAATCCTACCTCGGCGGACAGAGGCCGGATGGTTTGGGGAGCCCGGCCATCGGCGCGGATGCCCTCCTCGATGGTGCGCTTGCGAATCATCTCGCGCTCCACGTCCTCAAAGGCGCGCCGAATCTCGGCTTCCTCCCAGTCGGCGCCCAGTTGTGCGACGATTTCATCCCGCAAAGCCCTGACGCGATCTCCTCGATCTGTTTTGTCCTGGGCTTGACAGGTAGCTTCCTGGATGCGGTGTCCCCACTGCCGGATAATCTGGACCAGTTCATCCGCCGTTTTATACGGTGGGTACTCTTGTTTCGGTTTTCCTACACTTTCACGCATGTCGTTCTGAACGCGGATGACATCCTGTATCGCCTCGTGGCTGAGGCGCAGGGCCTGGATGACAATATCTTCGCTGACCTCGTTGGCGCCGGCTTCGACCATCAACAGGGCGTCGGCCGTACCGGCCACCCGCAGATCGAGGGCGCTGTTCTCCATCTCGGATATGGGGGGATTGATGACGATTTCACCGTCAATGTATCCCACCCGGGCCGCTCCGACCGGGCCGTTGAAGGGCACGTTCGAGATGGTGAGGGCGGCCGAGGCTCCGATGATGGACAGGATGTCGGCTTGGTGTTCCTCGTCCTGGGAGAGAGGGGTGATGATGATCTGCACGTCGTTGCGCATATCCTTGGGAAAAAGCGGCCGGAGTGGTCGGTCGGTCAGCCGCGCGGTCAGCGTAGCGGACTCGGTAGGACGGCCCTCACGGCGGAAAAAGGAGCCAGGAATGCGGCCCGCGGCGTAGAGTCGTTCTTCAAAATCTACGGTGAGAGGGAAAAAGTCGATCCCCTCGCGGGGTGTGCGCGACATCGTCGCCGTGATGAGCAGGATGGTTTCTCCATCCTGGATGACGACGGCGCCGCCAGCCTGTTGGGCCAGTTTGCCGGTCTCGATGACAATAGTGTCATTCCCCAGTGGGGCAGTAAATTTGTGAGTAGTCATATTTTGCACCTCCATGCTTAAAAGTCAGGCACAGAGATCAGGGACTGGGGAATGTGGCGTAGCCAGGTGTTCGTCGTCTGCGCGACACTCCCCAATTCCTGGACTCGTGCCCGAGTGATTGGTGTGCTCACAAACTGGTGATCGGTTAGGCTCATCTCGCCTCCGTCTACAGTGTGAGCACGGGTCAATGATTTGCTCAAGTACGCCAAACGAGTAGATGTGGAATCCTTACCCACATCTACTCGTTGGGTGATTCTATGCTAACAATGTATTACCTGCGCAGCCCGAGTCGTTGGAGGATCTCCTTGTACCGTTCGGGGGCCTTGTGACTGAGATAGGTCAGATGACGTCGGCGCTGGCCCACCATCTTGATCAGGCCGCGGCGCGAGTGCTCATCGTGCTTGTGGGCTTTGAGGTGTTCGGTCAATTGGTTGATACGGGTGGTCAAGAGTGCAATCTGCACTTCTGGCGACCCGGTGTCATTGGGTGCTCGACCGTATTCTTGAATAATCATCTCTTTTTCGTTCTTGCTTAACGACACAGTGCCTCCTTAAATCACACCAGGATGGGGTGTCACGTGCTTTATTTCCCCCAACTTGCCGGTGTATTGTACCACGATTCAGCCTCTGACGCAAATGAGGGGTATCGGCGGGATAGGAGCCAGGGTTGTGGTCCTCGTCAAATCAGAGTAGAATGCAGATGGTGCTGGTGGAGCACGTACTTGTCGGAGGGAAGGTTGAACGAGATATATCGCACGCCATTCAAGCCGCGTCAGCCAGAGGTAGATGTGGCGCAGGCGGCCGGGGTCATCGCGCTGGGGAACGTCGCCAGCCGTGTGTTGGGCCTGGTGCGCGAGGTGGTCAAAGCAGGGCTTTTCGGCGCGACCGGCTCTGTCGGTGCGCTAGAAGTCGCTATCCGCGTGCCGACGCTGCTGTACGACTTTTTGGTGGGAGGGATCATTAGCTCGGCCCTGGTCCCTGTGCTTTCCGATTACACCAGGCCGGAGCGGCGGGATGAGCTGTGGCATCTGGTCAGCACCTTGCTGACCCTGGCCGTGGTCGTTCTGGCGGTGTGTGTGGTGGTCGGTGAGCTGCTGGCTCCTCAGATTGTGTGGCTGATGGCCGGTGGGTACGACGCCGACCTGCAGGCCGAGACAGTCCAGCTGCTGCGCATCATGCTGCCGGCGGTGCTGTTTCTCAACCTGGCCGGCATCGTGTCGGGGGTGCTGTATGCGTTGAAGCGGTTCGCGTTTCCGGCCTTTACTGCCGCGGCCTATAACGCCGCGATTGTGGTCCTGGCGCTGCTCCTGGGCCGGCGGTGGGGAGTGCGGAGTATGGCCTGGGGGCTGTTGCTGGGAGCGGCCCTGCAGGTCGCCTTGCAATGGCCGGGATTGCGCGACGGACGTTTGCGCTGGGTGTTCGATTTGCGTCACGTCGCCCTGCGCCGCATCGGGCAACTCTACGTGCCGATCGCCCTCGGCTTGATTGTGGACACGCTGGGGGTGATTCTCAGTTACAACCTGGCCTCCCGCACCGGCCCCCGCAGCATCCCCTGGATGCAGTATTCAGCTACCCTGATCCAGTTTCCCCTGGGGCTGGTCTCCCTGGCGATCTCGATCGCGATCCTGCCCACGTTGTCGCGGCAGGCGACGGATGGACAGTCCGGCCCGTTCAGAGCGACTCTAGCGCAGGGACTGCGCCTGGTGCTGACCTTGACCGTTCCGGCGGCGGTGGGGCTGTGGGTGCTGGCGAATCCCATCGTGGGATTAGTCTTTGAGCACGGGGATTTCACCTTCATAGACACGTTGGGCACGGTGGAAGCGCTGCGCTGTCACCTGATCGGCCTGATTTTTGCCGCCGTGGATCAGCCCCTCATCTTTGCCTTTTACGCCCGCAAGGACACCTGGACTCCGGCGCTGGTTGGGGCAGTGACGGTCAGCCTGTACGGCAACCTGGCGCTGATCCCGACCCTCTTTGCCCCCCTGACGCTGAATGGCCTGATTCTGGCGAACTCGCTCAAGCTGGCGGCTCACGCGTTGATCATGCTCGTGCTGTTACAACGGCGCGCGGGAGGGCTGGGAGGGCATGGCGTGTGGCGTCTGGTGTTCAAAACGGCGTGCGCTTCGATCGTGATGGGGGGGGCGGTTCATCTGCTGATGAGGGGAGTGACACCGGTCCTGCCGGACGGATTCTGGGGGGAGTTGCTGTTGGTCGCTGGCGGCGGTCTCATCGGCACCGCGATCTATGGTGTGCTGGCGGTGCTGCTGCAAATTGAGGAAATTCACCTGTTGGGTCAGGCTCTGCGGAGTGGAATGGAGCGCTTGACGGGGGTAACGCGGTAGATTATAATGCCATCATTCATGTACAACCAGGCGCGATTGGGGAGCGAAGAGAGTCGACCGGTCAGCCCAGAACTGTACGACGAGGCTTATTTCCTGGGCGCGTGTGAGGGGTATCACGAGTTCATCGCCAGCGAGGGAGAGCTGCTTTCGCGGCGGCTGGAGCAGGCCTTTGCGGCCGCCCAGGTCTCGCCGGGCATGCGGGTGCTGGACGTCGGGTGTGGACGGGGGGAGATCCTCCGTCACTGCGCGCGGTTGGGGGTGATCGCTTATGGGGTGGACTTTGCGTCGGCAGCGCTGCGATTGGCGCGGGACGCGGGCGCGGTCTACCAGGCGGACGCCAAGTGGCTGCCGTTTCCCGCCGCTTGTTTTGATCGGGTGTTGATGTTCGATCTGGTCGAGCACCTCCATCCGTGGGAATTGCGCCACGCATTGACCCAAGCACGGCGCGTGTTACGGCCCGACGGTCAGCTCATCATTCACACCGCGCCCAACGTCTGGTACGACCGGTACGCATATCCCCTGGTACGGCTCGTGCGCGTGTTGATGGGGCAGGGAGTCGGCTATCCGCAGGACCCCCGCTCCGTGATCCCGGCTAACCTGGACGTGCACGTGAACGAACAGAGCCTGACCAGCCTCCGTCGGGTGTTGAAGCGTACGGGATTCCAGCCGCAAGTCTGGTTGGACACGCCTCCCCAGAATCGGCAGGAGGGGGTGATCTTGCGGATCGCGCGGTACATATTGTTCAACTGGCCTCCCTTTCGGTGGTTCTTTGAGCGGGAGGTGTTTGCAGTCGCACGAATAGAATCGGGATAGGATGAAGGATCGGCGCTCGGTTGACGAATTGACCATAGAGGAGTTGGAAGAGATCATGCGCGTCCGCAAACGGGAGGCGCGGTTGGAGCGTCTGCGCCAGGTGGGCAAGGATGCCGAGGTGAACGGCCTGGATCCCCTGGCGCCCAAGCCGGTTGCTCCTCGACCGCCGCTCTTACCCACCGAGCATCGGCGCTTTGGCGAAGTGGGAGCCACGGCTCGGTATCGCCCACGCGCTGTGGATGGGGAGCGCACTGTGGAAAAGGTCCGATCTCCGCGCCGGATTCGGTGGGATTGGCTGCGGGACAAGAGCCTGTTGGTGATCGAGGTGGTGTTGGTGGTGGGGCTGGTGGCGGTGCTGCTCAGTTCCCTGGATACGCTGCACAACATTAACGTCGAATCCAGTCAGGCTCAACAGGCTCAACTGCCCACGCTGCCTGCCCCCACACCGACGCCCCTGATCGACGTGGTCGTGCTGCCGGGAGGTCACACGCCCCCAGACTTGGTGGGGACGGCCGAGATTCCCGCTCACCTGCGGGATTTGGTGGACGAGATCACCCCCATGCCGCTGCCGACGCCGGGTCCAGAGCAGGCCATTCGGATTCAGATTCCTTCTATTGGTGTGGACGCTCCGGTGGTCGAGGGGGACGATGACGAGTCGCTCAAGCAGGGAGCCGGGCATCACGTGGGCAGCGCCAATCCGGGCGAGAGAGGGAATTGCATCATCTCGGCCCACAACGATATCTTTGGCGAGATTTTTCGGGATTTGCCAGAGGTTGAACTGGGCAGCGAGGTCTTTGTGCACACCGCCAGCCGGGTGTATCGCTACGTCGTGACCCAGAAACGCTTTATCGAACCCACAGAGGTCAGTGTGATGTATCCGACTTCTAGCCCGGTGCTGACGCTGATCTCCTGTTATCCATACCGCATTAGCACGCATCGCATCGTTGTCATTGCCGAGTTAAAACCTTGAGCAGTTACGAGGAGAGTGTGATATCGTATGACAAAGAAAAAAAAGGGACGACCCATACGTCTTTCAGCAGCCCAGATGGTTCGGCCGGACTTGGAAGGTGGGAGCGCGGCAGCTTCTCAGGTGGCTGCGGTGCAGCCTGAATCTCGAGCAGTTGATCTGCAAGAAGAGTACCACTACGTCATCACCGATCTAAAGCGCATCGGCATCATCGCGGCGGTCATGTTGTCGCTGTTGATTGTGCTGGCGTTGGTTTTGGTCTGACAGGGACCGTGAGAGTGGCGCGCCCATGGCCATAGCGCCTGGCCTGTGGCCGATCAGAGCTCTACGCGCTGGCCTGGTCGAGTCGCTGTTCGGTGGGCAGGGGTATCGCTCGCGCCCATGCAGCCACTCCCCAGGAGACCGTCCAGTGGCCGGCCCACGTCAGCCACAGGTTTTCGGTCAGGGGAAAGAGCAGAGCGCTGAGGACGGCTAATCCGAACCGCATCAGGCGCTCTGGGGCCTGCCGTGGATGGGCCAGATCGTTTCGCCAGGCCGGGTTGAGCAGGGCCTCCAGAGATACGAGCGCGAGTCCCATCCAGCTTCCCCCATAGGCACCCAGCAGCAGGATGGGGGCATTGCGGTAAAAGGCCCAGTGTACCTCGTGGTAGGCGGCTTCGCGCGCCAGCAGCCAGCTGGAACTGTTCACACCGGCGACTGTGACATCGCTCTCTGGGACGGGTTTCACGCCGGAGGCGAGGGCGCGGCGATACGCTAGCCAACCCAATGCCAGCAGTCCCCAGGCTGCGATCCCCAGCGCCGCCGTCCATCCCACGTCACGGGTCCAGTCGAGCCAATTGGCGACCAGGTCTGTGCTCACACTGCTGCCCCCTGCATCTAAAGAGGGGGGGAGTTGCAGCCGCTGCAGCCCCAGCAGCCGCCCGACGAGGGCATCCTGGCCCCACACCAGCGCGGCGAGGGGCAGCCCCAAGTAGTAGAGCAGGCGGACGAGCTGGAGCAACCACGGGGAAAACGGGGTGGCGATCCAGCGGGTGACGATGCGACCGATGGCGCCGGGACGGGGGTGGCGGAAGAACCAGGCCACGTTGGCCCCTATGACGGCTGCGAGAAGAGAGCCGCCCAGCCACAGCCAGCCTTGGTTCAGCGTCGGGCCAGGTTCGGGCATCGCTTACCGCCCTCGCAGCGGCGCGATCAACGTGATGCGCGTGCCCTGACCCGGTGCGGAGGCGATCCTCAACTGGCCGCTGACCAGTTCGGCGCGCTCGTGCATGTTGATCATGCCCAGGCTGCCGCGCTCATCGTAGCGGCTCTGCACGGCGTCAACGTCAAAGCCAACCCCGTCATCCTCCACCTGGGCGATGAAGGTTTTATCCTGGATGCGAATTCGAATCCAGATGGTGTTGGCCTGGGCGTGTTTTCGGGCGTTGCCAATGGCCTCCTCGACGATGTAAAAGATCACGCCCTGGGCATTCTGTTCGAGCACCTTGTCTACCTCTGGCTCTGCCTCCAGGCGAATCACTGGTTCGGGATCCGCCTCGGCCAGTTTGGCGATGTACTGTTCCAGCGCTGCTCGCAACCCCTGGGTCTCCAGAATGAGCGGGCGTAGGGTAAAGAGCATGTGCCGGATTTCCTTCGTCGTGCGTCGAGCCAGTTCCTCGATTTTTACCAGTTCCTCGGTCGTCTGCGAGATGTTTTGCTCCCGATCCAGCAGCATCCTGACGTAATTGAGCCGCATCGCGATGGCGGCGATGCTCTGAGTGGGCCCATCGTGCAGATCGCGGGCCAACTTTTTGCGCGCGTCTTCTTCCACCTCGACGATGCGTTCCTTCTCCTCAATCAGGTTCTGGTAAAGCTGCGCGTTTTGGAGGGCGACGATCGCCTGGTTGCAGATGGCGATGAGCAGGTCTTGTTGATCCTCCTGGTACGTGTCGGGCTGGTTGCTGGCAAAGACGACGGCGCCATAGTTCTCGAATCCGGCCCGTAGGGGAACGACGATGGCTTGCTTACAACTATGCATGACGATGAGTTGGCCAAGCTCCGGATCTGAGGCCGGGTCGTTGGTGATGATCGGTTCGGCGGTGTTCAACGCCTCGGCGATGACCCCTCTGTGGCCCTCGAACGTGGTATTCTGATCCCGGTATGGCAGGTGGCGCGAGGAGGCGATGTGCAGATCATTGTGACCGAATAGCATCACCAGGCTGACGTGGGAGGAGGAAGGCTGCCCCAGTTCTCGAATCCCGGCCTCACCCACCTCCAACACCGTTTCCAGGACCTTGTTATAATTGAGCGTGGCGCTGAGAGTGCTGGCCAATTCAAAAATGACGCGAGAGTGCTCTTGAGCAGTGCGCAGTTTTCGAAGCTCGGCCTCCTCCTCGAGCCGGCGCCGGTGGACGATGATCTGTTTCATCTGATGGCCCACCAGACCACTGACCAGAGCGGCCAGTACCAGGATCAGAGAACTGGTGGCAAAGGTGAGTATATTGGACCAGGGCGTGAGGGGGTTGATGGCATAGCTAGCTAGCCCACAGGCTGCGATAATCACCAGCGTATCCAGCAGGCTGATGATCCATGGAAAGCGCAGAGCGGCGGTGATGATGGGAAAGAGGGTAAAGAACAGCAGTGGACTGGTAAATCCGCCCGACATGACGACAAAACTGATCGTGAATATCGTGTCCACGATCAATGTCATAACCGGCAGAATCCGTCTGAGGGAGCCAGTGGACAGCAGCAGCATTACGATGAGGTTATAGAGGGCGGTGACAATCAGGAGGATGATTTGCGGGATGTAGCTGAACAGGTCCAAGTCGCCGCCGCGCACGAGGGGACTGTTCAACAAGTTGACCAGAGCCACGCTGACCAGAAGCAGCCATCGGAGGTTGCTGATCATCCAATCTGCCTGGAATCGTCCTTTGGTACTCTCGGGTGTGGGCATAGAGGGATTCTCGTACTAAAATAGCCGCGATGGGTAGGAAGAGCGCCTAACTCGCGGCTTGAGACCGATAGGTCAAAGGTCGGGATATGGGCGCGAAGGGACTCGAACCCCTGACCTCTACAATGTGAGTGTAGCGCTCTAACCAACTGAGCTACGCGCCCCAGATAGATATATTATAGCATTGAATGTTTTAAATCGCAAGTCTTGACAGTCTAGTATCTCTGTGGTATCATCGGCGACAAATTGAATAGCCCGGCGATGCTCTTATCCAGAGAGGTGGAGGGACCGGCCCTGAGAAGCCTCGGCAACCAGCAACTTGCATGGTGCCAATTCCGGCAGAACGGTGTTTCTGGAAGATGAGAGGAGGTTCCGTGATGGTGCCCCTTCTATCCTCCAGGAGGGGATTTTTTTATCTGGGGCTGCCCCCGTCGGGGAAAATAGAGACAGGAGGTCTTGTTGTGACAGAACGAAACGTTGTGGTCGTGGAAGCGACCGGCCAGTTCATCGAGGATGTCCCCGTCGAAATTGTGGAACGGAAGGGGATCGGCCATCCCGATAGTCTGTGCGATGGGATTGCCGAGCGGGTATCGGTGGAGTACAGCCGCTGGTGCCAGGAGAACCTGGGAGTGCTCCTCCATCACAATTTCGACAAGGTCCAGTTGGTGGCGGGAGAGGTGGACGTGACCTACGGCGGTGGATGTATGCTGGTCCCCATGCGGATCCAAATCGCGGGCCGGGGTACGCCGGCGTTCCAGGGACAAAAAGTACCCATGGATGATATCGCCATTCAGGCGGCCAAGCAGCACATTCGGGATACGATGCGCTGCCTGGACCCGGATCGGCACGTCGTCGTAGATAGTTATGCCGGCCGGGGGGCTGAGGAACTGCAGTACGTGGTGGATCACGTGACGGCCAACGATACCAGCTTTGGAGTCAGCCATTGGCCTCGCTCCAGGCTGGAGCACGCCGTCTACGAGACTGCCCAGCACATCAATTACCGCTTGATAGACGAGTTCCCCATCGGCGAGGACGTCAAGGTGATGGGGCTGCGTCGCAATGGGCACTTGACGCTGACCGTCGCGCTGCCGTTGATGGCTCAGCGCATTGGTGACGCGGCCGAGTATCAGGAAGTCAAGCGGGCGACCGAGGCGGCGATCCAGGAGTACGCCTCGGGCCTCGACCATCGGTCGGTCACGGTGATGGTCAACACCGCCGACGACGTCGCCAACGACGCGGTCTACCTGACGTTGACCGGCACCTCGGCCGAGATGGGGGACGATGGATCGGTCGGGCGGGGTAATCGGGTCAATGGGGTCATCGCACCGTTCCGCTCCGCCAGCCTGGAGGCGGCCTGTGGCAAAAATCCCATCTCCCACGTGGGCAAGGTCTACAATGTGCTGGCTCTGTTGGCGGCCCAGGACATTGTGGCCCAGATTCCGACGGTGCGGGCGGTCACGGTCTACGTCCTCTCGCAGATCGGCGCGCCATTGGACCGGCCGCTGGTGGCGACGGCACTGGTTCATCCCGCCAATGGCCCACTCACGCCCGGCGTTCAAGCTGACGTGGAGAGTGTGCTCGACGAGCACCTGATCGGAGTCAATTCTATCCGGGAGCGGATGCTAGGCCAGGAGTTGACCTTGTTCTAGCTGTTCTCTGTCCCGAGACCCTAAAAGGTCTGCTTTTAGGGTCTCGGGAATGGGGAGGCTCAGGCCATCTCT
Source organism: Chloroflexota bacterium (assembly GCA_011048615.1). GTDB lineage: Bacteria > Chloroflexota > Anaerolineae > B4-G1 > B4-G1 > DSDT01. The sequence continues at coordinate 28,432 of DSDT01000198.1, forward strand.
GCCTGGAGAGCTTGGAACTGCTCTGCTCGCAGCTTTTCCAACGGTTGATCCACCAGCGGGCCGGCTTGGAGGGCCGGGATCTGTTCCTCGTAGGTCGGGAGCGGCTCACTGCGGTAAACGATGCCTATGGGGATGCGGTCGCCCCACTCGAACGCTTTCTGCCAAGCGGCCGGGCGGTCGCTGGGATCGTAACCCTCCTCTTCCTCCAGCTTGTAGACCCGTTCGTTGTAAAAGTCGTAGGCATAGTTCCGGTTAAAGGTCACGCAGGGCTGGAGGACGTCCACCAGGGCGTAGCCGGGGTGCTGCAGCGCCTCGCCGATCAGCCAGGCCAGGTGTTTTAGCTCGCCCGAGTAGCCCCTGGCGACGAAGGTGGCGCCGGCAGTGATGGCCAGGGCCAACGGCTGCACTGGCTGCTCGATGGCGCCATGCGGCGAGGTCGGCGTGCGCTTGCCCTGCTCGCTGGTGGGAGAGTACTGGCCCTTTGTCAGGCCATAGATGCGATTGTCCTGTACCACGTCCACAATGTTCAGATTGCGCCGCACGGTGTTGAGAAAGTGGCTCAGCCCTTCTCCATAGCCATCCCCGTCGCCGTGGACGGCAATGATCGGCAGGCCGTGGTTGGCGAGACGGGCGCCGGTCGCCACGGTCAGCGTCCGTCCATGGAGGGTGTGGAACCCGGTTATCTTCATATAGTGGGGCAGTTTGCTGCCGCAGCCGACTCCCGTGACGATAAAGGCCTGGTGGGGGGCGATGTTTTGTTCGACCAGCGCCATTTTGATCCCGTTGAGGATGGCGTGATTGCCGCAGCCCGGGCACCAGGTGGGTCGTTCCTTTCCTTCAAAGTCTTGGCGCGTCAACATCTTACACCTCCTCCGGCAAATGAGCTAGAATGTACTCGGGCGTAAAGGGTCGGCCATCGTAGCGGCGAATTGCACCGGCGACCGAGCGGCCGGTTCGGGTGTGTAGCAAGGTCTCCAGTTGCCCGGTGCTGTTTCCCTCCACAACGATGGTCCGGTTCGTCTCGGCCAGAGCGGCCTGGGTAGCGGTCAGCGGGAAGGGATGGAGCGCGCCAAAGTGCAGCAGGTTCGCGCGCCGGGGCTGCTCGGCGTTGAGCCGGTCCACCGCCTCTCGCAGCGGGCCGTAGGTGGAGCCCCAGCACAGCAGGGTGGTCTCGGCCTCCTGCGGGCCGTACCAGGTTGGCTGCGGCACGTCCTCCTCGGCGCCCTGCATCTTGCGGGCCCGTTTGTTCACCTGGGCCACTCGATTGGCCGCATCCTCGCTGATGGCGCCGTATTCGTCGTGCTCGTTGGCGGTGGTGGTCCAGACTGCATTGGGGTGACCTGGCACGGCGCGGGGCGAGATGCCGGACTCGGTGAACTTGAAGCGGCGGTAAGGCTCTTCCAAACTGTCCAACTGTTCTTTGGTCAGCAGTTCTCCCCGGTCTATTTCCACCGCGTCAAAGTTCAGCCCGTCCATCTCCAGGGTGCGGTACGCGACGGCCAGATAGTGGTCGCTGAGGACCAGGGCCGGGGTCTGGTACCGTTCTGCCAGGTTGAAGGACTGCCATCCGCTGTCGAACGCCTCCTCGATGGTGCCCGGGGTCAGGATGAAGCGGGGGAATTCGCCCTGGGAGGCGTGCAGCATGAACAGCAGGTCGCCCTGCTCGGTGCGGGTGGGCAGGCCGGTGGCTGGTCCGGGACGCTGGGCGTTGTAGACGACGATGGGGGTTTCGGTGATGCCGGCCAGGCCCAGCGCCTCGACCATCAGGGAGAACCCGCCGCCGGAGGTGGGGACCAGGGAGCGGGCGCCGACGTAGGCCGCGCCCACAGCCATGTTGATGGCCGCGATCTCGTCCTCGGCGTGTTTGGTGACGACGCTGTACTCGTCGGCGTGGGCGACGAACCAGTGCAGGACGGGCGAGCCGGGGGTCATCGGGTAGGCCGCGACGAAACGACAGCCGCCAGCCAACGCGCCCAGGGAGAAGGATTCGGTGCCGTTGAGGCACAGCCGGGGCGGGGCGTCAGGCACGGCCTCCAGTCGGAAGGGGTATTCCTGCTGGAAAGGGCGCGAGGCCTCGATGCCGGCCTCAACGACGCGCAGATTGGCATTCACCACGGCTTCCCCTTTGGGGGCAAAGTTATCGCGGATGACGCTTTCCATGTACGCGGGATCGAATCCGAGCAGGTTGGCCGCAACTCCCAGGATCACCGTGTTGCGCATCACTGGACGACCTCCCTTTTCCTCGGCCAATGCGGTCAAGGGGACGGGGAAGAAACTGACGTCGGGGCGGCGCAGGTCGTCGGACAGCTCGTCTTGCTGATCCTGGTCGTAGACCACCGCGCCGCCCTCGACGAGAGTGTTTACGTGCCGCCGGATCGTTTCCACGTCCAGGGCGAGCAGCAGGTGGATCGGCTCGGCGTGGGAGTAGAGCGGCTGTCGAGCGGCGCGGATGGAGAAAAAGTTGTGGCCGCCCCGGACGCGGGAGTAATAGTCGGGCAGGCCAAAGACATAGAGGCCGCCGCGTGTCAGCGCTTTGGCGAATCCGGCCCCGCTGGATTCCAGTCCCATCCCCGCCTCACCGCCGATGCGGATAGTGAGGTCGTTCTGTATCATGAGGGTTCTCCTTGTTGCTGCTGTCTATCCGATGAAGAATGGGTATTCTTCGTCGTCCCACCAGGTGCCATTTTGGGTGAGGTAATTGTGGGTGTTCTGCAGCAGGCGGTAGTGGGCATCCTCCTGTTTCACTAGAAACTCGTAGGCCTGGCGGGCGTGAGAGTCGTCAGTCTCCTCGGCTCCCTGGGCGTAAATCTCGCGCGAGATGCGTTCGGTCTCCAGTCCGAATTCCAGGGCGGCGATGTCCCCTTGCAGCGAGACCTCCCGCTCAGGGGTGAAGACGGGCATGGGGTCGGGGGGTTCATCACCCGGCAGATCGGGATTGGCCGGATCCAGGGAAAAGTCGGTCTGCATCGCCTCATCGTAAGGGATCCAGCCCTGTCCTTCTTCCAAGGCACGATACTCGGCCAGCAGCAACCTGAGGTGATCCTCCTCCTGATTGGCCAGGTCGAGGAACATGGCCCGGCCCCGTTCACTGGAGGCCCGTTCGGCGGCCTGGGTGTAAAAGTTGTATCCATCTCGTTCCAGGCTCATGCCACGCCGTAGAATACCTTGAGGTGTGTTCCAGTCCATCGTTGTTCTCCTTTTATGTTCTATGCACGTGTTGATTGTCCAGTTCAAGTGTTCCGCTCGGCTTTGGGTGTGTGACTGTCACGTGTCCTGCGTTTCGGCCAGGCGGTTCAGGCGGTCCAACAGGGCCAAGACCTGATCGTTTTTTGGGATGTCGGCCATGTCATCGCCAAAGTGGGTGAATTGTATGATCCCCTGGCGGTCCACGACCAGCATGGCGGGCATGCGTCCCAATTTTAACAGCTTGACCTGCTGCCCATAGAGGTCAGCGACGGTATGCTTATAGTCCGCGAACCCGACGAAGGGGTACTGCTGCTCGTCCCACACCTGTTTGAAGCGGCGGGGGCCCTCGGGACCGATCACCAGAATCTCGGCGCGTCTCTGCCTGAAAGCGTCATACGCCTCGCGCAACTGCGCGAGATGCGCTCGACAGTAGGGTCACGTAAACCCCCGGGTAAACACCAACACCACGTTTTCCTGGGCCCGATAATCCGACAGCCGGATCGTGCGGCCTTGTACGTCGGTCAGTTCAAAGTCTGGAGCGGCCTGACCCACGGCGATAGAGTCGGTCATGTCGTTTCCTCCTCTGCCAGGGATGACTGCACGGTGATCCCTTGGGTGAGCATCTTGTGGATGGGGCAGTGTTTAGAGACCATAAAGAGCCGCCGCTCCTCGTCCGGTGTCAGGTCGCCGATCAGCCGGATTTTCTCTGTGATTTGCTCGTGATACTCATCAATCCCTTCACACTGCTCACAATCCTCGGCAAAGACGCGGTCGTATGTCAAATCGAGTTCCACCTCTTGCAAGGCGACCTCGCGATGCTGGGCATAGGTGTGCAGGACGATGGCCGTGCATGATCCCAGTCCCGACAGCAGCAAGCCGTAGGGGGTGAGGTGATGCACCTCCGCGACGGGATGGAACCGGGAATCGTCGGGATTGTGGGGGTCCATAGCCAAGACGTGGGTCTCGAATTGGCTGTTCTGACGGACAATGACTCGTTCTCCCATGTTGTACCTCCTCTCAGTTGGGATTCTCTACTTGGGTTGGCCGACGACGGTCATATAGATGGTGCTTTCTGCGACGCCGTCCACGTCTAGCAGCGCGTTCGCTTCGTCGTCGTATAGCGCTGCGATCTGACAACTGCCGAGGCCCAGAGCCACGGCTGCCAGGGCGACGTTTTGAGCGACATGGCCGGCGTCCAGGTAGATGTAGCGGTAAGCCCGCTGCTTGTACTTCCACTTGGAGCGTTCGAACACTGCCGTCCAGACAAAGACGAGATTCGCCCAGTACGCGATCTCTTGGTCAAGGGCGGCGTGAGCGATCTGGGTGCGGAAATCGCCGGCAGCCAGTTGTTCCAGGGCGTGCGGCTCGACCGCATAGTGGTAGATGCCGGGCTCGATGTCCGCGACGGTGTGCACGACCAGGTAGGTCTCGATGGGGTACAGGGCGCCGGCTGAGGGGGCCGCGCGGAACCCTAACCCCTGGCTGGTCAGGGTGATCCCCTGTCCGGCCCACAACAGCTGCGACAGCTCGGCTTCTTCCAGCGGGGCATCTCGAAAGCGGCGCACGCTGCGCCGCTGCTGGATGACGGTCCAGATCGGCGGCCCGTGCTCCACATGGGGTGCGCTGAGAGCGATCTGGGGGGCCGAGGGGTAGCGCTTGTAGGGCGGCGGCTTGTTTGCCCAATCCAATCGCCCGCCGGGCAGATGGCCGCGCTGATATTTTGTCTCGCGTTGGAAGGCGTCTCCAATGTTGGATGAGATCATGCGTCGCTCCTATAGAGAATGGCTGTCCCGTCGCTCTGGTGGTCTGCTAGAAGGGTTGTTTTTCCCGTGGACGGCGTTCTGGTATAGGCTGGATCGTTTTCTCACCTCGCAGGACCTCGTCCGAGACATAGAGCGCGCAGTAGCATGCTCCCCAGTCACGCAGATCGGGGTCGCGGTACTCGCACGGGCAGATGATGTCCCGGTCTTTTTCCTTGTCGCCGACTGCCAGCCGACAGGGGCAGGCCTGGTATCCATACCGTTCTCGGTTGATCAGCAAGCCCTCGACCAGTCCCCAGGTGAACTCGCGGTTGGGATTGAGGTGGTAGCCGGTAGACTCGGCCCATTGATCCAGGCTCGCGTACACTTGGTCTATTTTTTCTGGGGGGATGATAATCTCTTTAGTCATCTCTATAGCTCCAGTATCTGTGCCAGTTCCTCGGGCTTGAAGCCCACCACGCTCTGTTCGCCGTCCACCACCACAGTAGGGAAGGATGTCGCCGGGTTCCAACGGCGAACTTGCTCCACGGCCTCTTCTCGCTCGGAGCCGTGAAGCAGGTCTATGTAGATATAGTCGAATGCCACATCCTCGTCTTCGAGAAATTGGCGCGTCCGTTTGCACCAGATGCAAGTGGACAGGCCGTAGAATGTGATATGGTGCACTTCGTTCGCGCCGGATACATACCCTCTCGCTTGTACCATAATTTCCTCCTTGATGACTCTTGACTATTGGCAGGATTCGGTCGAAACCCGCGCTAATCGTTGACGATGGGCAGGCGAATGGTGAACGTGCTGCCCTCTCCGGGAGTGCTCTCCACAGTTATTTCTCCTGCGTGCAGGTGGATCAATTCTCTGGCCAGAGCCAGGCCCAGGCCAGCTCCCTGTTGTTCCATTTTATCTCGGTCAATCTGCCGGAATCGTTCAAATAGATGGGGTATTTCGTTGGTGGCAATCCCGATGCCATAGTCGGTGACCGCTATCTCCACCCAGCCATCCATGACCTGAGTGCTCACCGTCACCCGGGAGCCCCTGTTTCGGGAGAACTTGATGCCATTCTCGATCAGCCGGCCCAGGGCGTTGGTAAAGATCGGTTCACATATCCGCACCGATGGCAGATCGGGACTGGTGATCAATTCCAGGGCGATGCCCTTTTCTGCGGCGGCCGCCTTGTGCCGTTGGATAGTGGCCTGCAAGACGGCCTCCAGGTTGGGATGGATGCAGACCAGCATGTGGTACTCGTCAGCCGCTCGACCGGTGTCTATTTGGACCATCATCATCAAGTCCTCCACCAGCCGGTTCAGACGGTCGGCTCCACGCTTGATGCCCTGCAAATAGTCCGTGATGCCCTCGACCGAGTCGGGAACTTCTTCCAGTGCCAGTTCGGTGTACCCCCGGACGTAGGTGAGGGGGGTCCGCAGTTCGTGCCCTAACACATTGGCGATCTGCTGCTTGAGTTTTTCGAACTGCTCCTCTGAGGCTTCCTGAATGGCCTGAGCGCGCCCCAGCCGACTGCTGACTGCCACGACCAGCTCCTCGGGATCAAAGGGCTTGGTGAGGTAATCCTCGGCTCCCATCCCCTTCCCCTTTAGTTTGTCCTCCCGCTCGGCCTTGGCGGTCAAAAAGATAAACGGCACGGTTATCCACTCTGGATGGATGCGGATGGCCTCGTAAAGGGCGTACCCGTCCATGCGGGGCATCATAATGTCGGCGATGATCAGATTCGGCTTGATCTCCTCCATCAGCTCCAGCGCATTGATGCCATCGGTAGCAGTAAAGACGGTGTAACCCTCTCCTTCCAGAATACCCTGGATGGCTGCCAGTAGAGGCTCGTGGTCGTCTACGACCAGGATGCGTTGTTTGTTCATCATCTCCCTCCGATTGTAACCTAAGAGGTGTGGCTTAAGGGCAACCAGACAGTAAACGTGCTGCCGTGGTTTACCTCGCTGGTCACTGTGATCCGTCCACCGTGCAATTCTACGATTTCGCGGGCGATGGCCAATCCCAGCCCTGTTCCTGAAATCTTGAGCTTTCGGGGATGAGAGCCCCGGAAGAATCGCTCAAAGATATGCGACAGCTCCTGTGGGGGGATGCCCAATCCTGTGTCCACCACCGTCGCGACGGCCCAGGTCCGGTCATCCAGGTAATCGCTTCCCGTGGAAACGACCACTCGACCCCCGGCCGGGGTATAGTGAAGGCTGTTTTCCACCAGATTGTTCAGCACTTGCATCATCCGTTCTGGGTCTACCTGCACGATGGGGCCTGGATTCGCCGGATGATGCTCTAGCGATAGCTGTTTGTCGTGGGCCAAGATTTGATGTCCCAGCACGGCATTCTCGGTCAGCTCATTGAGATCGAGCCTTCGAGTCGCCAGTTCCATTCGCCTCCCATCTATTCTGGATATCTGCAAGATATTCTCCACCAACCTCGCTTGCCGATCTACCTCTTGTATCAGCGCGTCCAGGTATTCCCCCCGTTTTTCCATCGGCGCTTGTTGGATCAACGTGGCGTACAGTTTGATCGTCGTGATGGGATTGCGCAACTCGTGAGAGACATCGGAGACGAAGCGGTTCTTCATCCGGTCCAGCGCTTTGAGGTGTGTGACGTCGTGGACGACGATGACGACGGCAGCGGCGGCATCTTCTCCATCCAGATACCCGATCGGCGCGGCCACGAGTTCCAGATCGAACCCGGACAGCTCCAGTATGGTGACCGGCTGCTCGGCGGCTCGCAGGGCCAACTCCTGAACCGCATCGTAGAACTGCTGCCCATCCTGCGGCCTCAGGATGTGGGTGAGCCACGATTGGGCGATGGGGTTCGTTTGCAGGATCTCCCCCCGAGCGTCGGCGACGATGATCCCATCGGTGGTGCTGCTCAGGATCGCTTCCAGGCGGGCGTTCTGGGCTTGAAGTTGGGCAGTGCGGCGCTGCACCCGTTCCTCCAACTGGACAGCGTGGGTTTGGAGCTGACGGTACAGTTGAGCGTTTTCGATAGCGATGGCGGCCTGGGCAGCAAAGGCCTCGGCCAGGCGGGCGTGTTTCTGGGTGTAGAATCTCGACTCCTGTTTGTCCAGGGTGATCATGCCCACCAGGTGCTCGCCGACTTGCATAGGCACGCCCAACCAGGAACAAATCCCGGCCTGGGCGTGGGGTTCACGGCGAAACTCGGCATAGTCTGCCATCGCATTCTCGACGATAAAGGGTCTCCGGGTGCGGATCACCTGGTCGTTCGGACTTTCTTCTCCCAGGGGGAAGGAAAGACCAATGATCTCCTCCAAGTTGGGGAAGCCGCGCCCTCCCACGATCCTGGTTTGGTCACCTTCGAGCAGTTGGACCGATGCGCTGTCGTAGGGCACGACCTGCTGCAGTTGGGCCAATATCCGTTCGATCACTTCCTCTCGATCCAGAGTTGTCGCCAGGGCCAGCGCCGCTTTGCGTAACGTCTCTGCCTCCTGGCGTTGTTGGCGCTCTGCCTCGAATAGACGGGCGTTGACGATGGCCGCCGCCACGGCGGCGGCGGCTGATTCCGCCAGACGGAGATGCTCGACGGTGAAAAAACCAACCTGGTCGCTGTAGATGCTCATCCCGCCGACCAACTCCTCCCCGCTGATGAGGGGCACGCTGAGGGCCGAATAGACCCAATCATCCAATCCGGCTATCGTGATCCATCGCTCGTCCTGCATCACGTTGCTTACCAGAGTTGGGCGTTGGTGTGCGGCTGCCCAGCCGAGCAATCCCTTGCCTACCCGCAGGTTGATCCGGCGATCCAGAATCTCGACCGACTCGGCGTCGTAACCGGAGACGGCCACCAATCGCAAGCGATCGTCCTGCGGTGCGCGGACCATCACGACGCCGCGCAGGGCCCCCAACACGTGGCATATCTCGTCCAGGGCCCACTGAGCCACGTCGTGTACGTCCAGGCTCTCTGCCAGCCGCTGACTCAGCCGGTAGAGCAGGTCCATGTGCTCTTTTTCCTGTTCCAGCGAGTCCAACAGCAACCGGTTCTCCACCGCAGTAGCGACCTGATCGGCGTAGGCCCGAATCCGACGCAGGTGTTGGTCCGGCATATCCCGTAGCGAGTCGGCGCTGCCAAAGTTCAAAAATCCGATGGGACGGCCCCGGGGATTCAGTCCGGTTATCACCAGACCCCGTACGTCCACGGCCTGCAACATCACGTGAATGTGATCGGGAATAGGCCCCGGAGGGTCATGAATGTCGGCATAGACCAGCACAAAATCGGGTTCATGCAGCAAGCGGTGGACGATGGGCGAATCGGGCACCGAGATGTCAACGATGGGCGGCTTTGCGTTCCACGTATCTCCTTGCACGTATCCGCTGAACGCGTCGCATCGTGTGGGCGCGCCTCTCGCGTCGGTGGCCGAGACCAGGACCAGGGAACAGTAGAATAACCCCAGCGTAGCGGCTCCCTCCGCGGCTGCTCGTACAATATCATCTAGCGAGGTGGCTTCGCCGATGGCGCGGATGGCCCGGTAGAGGGATTCCATCTCTAGCGTCAGGTACTGCTTTTCCAGGGCCTGTTTGATCGTCGCCAGGACGTATTCTATGTTCAAAGGCTTGGTGACGTAGGCGTATGCGCCCTCGTTGAGCGCGCGCACAGCCGTTTCCATGGATGCGTGAGCGGTCACCATGATCACCATCATAGGGGGATATGTCTTTTTCAAGGTGCTCAACAACTCGGTCCCCGCGATGTCCGGCAGCCGGATGTCTAGCAGCGTCAGGTTGAATGGATGTTCGTGGGCTTTGTCCAGGGCCTCGTATCCCGTTCCAGCCGTCTCTACCTCATACCCTCGTTTTTTGAGTATAAGGGATAGACTGTCACGGACCCCTTCATCGTCATCGACGATGAGGATGTGCTGGCCTTTGTTCATCTCTTGTCGCTTGGTGATCTGATCTCTAAGGGTTGACCGAATACGCTTATTCTATCCTATCACCTTATTTGACAAACGTCAAGACGTTCCGGCGTGGGGTAAAGCCAAGCGCCCGGCGACTAGAGGAGAGGCCGGGCGCCTGACGGCTGGCAGAATTCGCGACGTTACACCACAATGTTGACCAGCCGCCCCGGCACGTAAATGATCTTGCGGATTGCCCGTCCTTCGAGGTGACGCTGGATGTTGTCATCGGAGAGGGCGGCCTCGCGTGCGGCCTCCTCAGTGATGTCGGCCGGGACCTCCAGCCTGGCCCGCAGTTTGCCGTTGACCTGCACCACCAGCGTGACGATCTCCTCGGCCGCCAGATCGGGGTCGTAGACGGGCCAGGATTGGGTGTGGATGGAGTAGGGCCGTCCGGTTCGGGCCCACAGCTCCTCGGCAATGTGGGGACAGGCGGGGGCCAGGAGCAGCAGCAGGGTCTCGATGGCCTCTTGCCAGGCCTCCGTCCCATATACGGCCGTCTCCTTCGCCTTTTGCAGCGCGTTGGTATACTCCATCAACCCGGCGATGATGGTGTTGAAAGCAAAGGCCTCCATGTCGTCGTTGATGCGCCGGATAGTCTGATGCGTCCAGCGCTGTAGGTCGGCGATCTCTTGCTCGGAGGGCGCGCCGGTGGTCTCAGCCGGTTCTAGCATCAGGTCCCACACCCGGTGCAGCCAGCGGTAGACCCCCTGGATGCCGTGCGAATCCCATGGACCGCCCTGCTCCCAGCGCCAGCCGAACATCAGGTAGCCGCGCACGGTATCGGCCCCGTATTGGGCGACCAGTTCGTCGGGGGAGATGACGTTGCCCCGGCTCTTGGACATCTTTTCGCCGTCCTCGCCCAGGATGATGCCCTGGTTGCGCAGGACGAGCATCGGCTCGTCGAAATCCACCACCCCCATATCCCGCATAGCCTTGGTGAAGAAGCGGGTATAGATCAGGTGCATCGTGGCGTGCTCGATGCCGCCGGTGTAGACGTCCACCGGGGCCCAATAGGCCAGCTCCTGTGGGTCGAAGGGGATCGAATCGGCGCGAATCGTTTCGCCCTCCTTGTAATACGGGCTGATGTAGGCATAGTTATACCACGACGAGCAGACAAAGGTGTCCATGGTGTCGGTCTCGCGAGTGGCCGGGCCGCCGCACCGGGGACAAGTGGTGTTCAGAAACCCCGCATGGTACTTGAGAGGGCTTTCCCCGGTGGGCAGGAACTCGGCATCCTCCGGCAGCAGCACCGGCAGGTCCTCATAAGGCACGGGAACGGTGCCGCACACGTCGCAGTAGACGATGGGGATGGGGGTGCCCCAATACCGCTGGCGCGAGATCAGCCAATCTCGCATGCGATAGTTGATGGCAAATTGGCCGCTCCCCTGCTGCTCCAACCATTGGGTGACTGTTTGCACCGCCACGTCGCCCGGCGTGCCGCTGAACTCTTGCGAGTTGATCATACGGCCATACTCGTGGTGGAACAGCACATCCCGGTAGAATTCGACCTCCCACAGCATCTCCATCACGGTGCGCTTGTCCGCCAGCTCCGGTTCGAGGGTTTGGCAGCGAGCGAGGATCTCTTGGTCCGCTGCGGCCGAGTCAAGGGCCTGGACATGGTCGGCAAAGACGAACTCCCAGCGGGCGCCGATCACCTCGGTCCAGGCGCCGGGCTGTACGTGGGCCTGGGCGATCTCGACGTACCGATCCACCTGCGCCTCGTCCAGCGTGACGCACAGGTGCGGGCCGCCCTGTTCGAAGGGCATGCCGGCCTCGCGCAGCGCCTCGGCGAATCCCTCCCTCATCGTTCCCTCGGCCACGCAGGATTTGGCGAGGCCATCGGGCCGTTCGATCACCGGGATGATGGGCAGGCCGAACTTGAGGGCGAACTCGAAATCCCGCTCGTCGTGGGAGGGGACCGCCATGATTGCTCCCGTGCCGTAGGTCATCATCACATAGTCGGCGGTCCAGATGGGGATGCGCGCGTCGTTGACCGGGTTGACCGCGTACGCGCCGATAAAGACGCCGGTCTTTTCCTTCTCGGTGGACAGGCGCTCGATCTCGGTCTGGCGGGCGGCCTGGACCTGGTAGGCCGCCACCGCCTCCCGGCGCTCCTCCGTGGTCAGCTTGTCCACCAGCGGATGCTCCGGGGCCAGCACCATAAAGGTCGCGCCCCACAGCGTGTCGGGCCGGGTCGTAAAGACGACGATGGGATCCTGTTGCTCGGAGAGGAAGGTGACGTTGGCGCCCTCGCTCCGCCCGATCCAGTTGGTCTGCATCGTGACCACCCGCTCCGGCCAATCAATGGCGGAGAAATCGAGCAGTTCGTCGGCATAGTCGGTGATGCGCCAGAACCACTGTTCCAGCTCCTTCTTGACGACCGGGGTGCCGCACCGCTCGCAGTGGCGGTCCTCGCCCCACACCTGTTCCCGGGCCAGGGTGGTGTTGCACTGGGGACAAAAGTCCACCGGCGAGTACTTTCGATAGGCCAATCCCATATCGTACAGCTTGAGAAAGAACCACTGAGACCAACGGTAATAGCCCGGCAGGCAGGAGATGGCCTCCCGTTCCCAGTCGAACATGGCGCCCATCGTCCGCAGTTGGCGGCGCATGTTTTCGATGTTGGACATGGTCCACTTGTAGGGGTGAATGCCCCGCTCGATGGC
>DSDT01000368.1 GCA_011048615.1 Chloroflexota bacterium
CAGCAAGGCAATCTGGAGGAAGCGGCCCACTGTTACGAAGAGGCCCTCGTCATCAGTCCCAAGAACTCGCAGGTGTGGCGGGCGCTGGGGGATACCTACATCGCGGCTCAAGAGTGGGCGGATGCCATCCGCGCGTTGACGCACACCTTGGAGTTGAAGCCGAATGTGAGTGACGCCTGGAACGTCCATCAAGTGATCGCGCGGCTGTATAGTCAGATCGGTGATGCAGAGCAAGCGCTGTTCCACGCTCAAAGGGCTCTCGGGTTGGCGCCCGAAAACCAGCAAGAGATGCTTCAGGACTTGGTCGTCCAGATCGAGAGTCTGCGGGAGACGCCTTAGGATATGACGACGTATTTGCTCATCTTTTCTGGCGCGCTGGTGCTGGCGATCGGCGCCACCCCGGTGGCGCGCTGGCTGGCCCCCCGTGTGGGCGTGATGGATCAGCCCGAAGCCCGTAAAATCCACCTTCGCCCGGTCCCTCGGATGGGAGGGGTGGCGATTTACCTGACCGTCATCGCCGCCGCCGTCATCCTGGGTCGGACCTACAATTTCGTCCAGTTCGGGAGCATCTTGGTGGGCGCTACAGGGGTCTCCTTCATGGGATTGATAGATGACCGCTGGGGGCTGCGTCCACTGGTCAAGCTGCTTGGCCAGACCCTCGCCGGGCTGCTGCTCTATGCCAGCGGCGTTTACGTCGGTGTTTTCCGTCATCCCGTTCTTAACCTGGTCGTCACGGTATTGTGGGTCGGCTATATCACCAATGCCGTGAATTTCCTGGATAATATGGATGGTCTTGCTGGCGGCGTGGCAGCCATTGCTGCCCTTTTTTTTGCCCTGATGTGTTCTTTCAGTGGACAGTACCTGGTAGGCTCACTCTCGGTGGCGGTGCTGGGGGCGTGTCTGGGATTCTTGTTCTACAACTTGAATCCGGCCAACATCTTTATGGGGGATTCCGGTGCATTGTTCCTCGGCTTTACCCTGGCGGCCGTAGGTATCAAGCTCCGTTTCCCGGATAACGTCGATTTTGTCACCTGGATGGTGCCGGTGCTGGTGTTGGGCCTGCCCATCTTTGATACCACGCTGGTCATCATCTCTCGCTTGAAGCGGCGTCTCAATCCCGCCACGACGCCAGGTAAGGACCACATCTCCCACCGCCTGGTGGCGGCGGGAATGACGAAGCGGGAGGCCGTCCTATCGCTCTACGTCGTCGCCTTTCTCCTGGGCCTGGTGGCCATTTTCGTCACTCAGGCCTCTTTCGTGGAGGGGTACGTCGTCGGTGGGGCCGTCGCTCTGGTCGGCGTCTACGCGCTGTGGCGGGTGGAACGCCCCCCATTTTTCAATTCCTCATGCTCGAACGTATCACGTGACGAGTAATATCCAGATCGAAAGCGAGGCGTATCTATGAAAGGCGTCATCACCATCGCGGGTTACGGCACGCGCTTCTTGCCGGCTTCCAAGGCGATCCCCAAGGAGATGTTCCCCATCGCCGGAATACCCTTGATCCAGTACCACGTCGAAAGCCTGGTCGCGGCCGACATCACCGAGATCATTGTCGTCGTGCGCGCCGGCAGCGAGACGGTCCAACATCACTTTGCCCCGGTCGTGGACCTGGAGGAGCACCTGAAAAAGACGGGCAAACTGGAACTGTTGGAAGACGTGCGGCGTATCTCTGACATGGCTAACCTGATCTTTGTGCGGCAGCCCGAATCCCTCCCCTATGGAAACGGGGCCCCGGCTCTGGCTGCTCGTCCCTGGCTGACTCCCGGCGAGCCGTTCTACTACATGTTTGGCGATGACATCATCATCGGTGACGTGCCGGTGCCCCGGCAGATGCGTGACGCCTTCGACCGTTACCAGCCGGCGGCTGTCCTCGCTACCCAGTCGGTTCCCGACGACGAGACGCACCTGTACGGATGCATCGAGCTAAAGCCCGGTTCGGGGAACGAGATGGCCCGCATCATCGAAAAGCCCGCTCCTGGCACGGCGCCCTCTAACTGGGTGCAGATCGGCCATTTCGTCTTTACGTCCGAGTTGTTCGACGTGTTGACCGGATCGGAGACGGGGAAGGGGGGCGAGTTGTGGTTGACCGATGCGGTAGATCGGTTGGCAGCCCGTTCTTCCGTCATCGTGCAGCCGATTGAGGGGGAGTGGATGGCGGCCGGGGATCCGCTTCGTCAGCTGAAGGCGAACATCGCCATGGCCCTGCGCCGCGACGATATGCGGGATGGTCTGAAGGATTATTTGCGCTCGTTGGAGTGGTAAATGATATGACGGTCCTGTTCGGCGTTTTTCTCGTCCTCGTCATCGGTATCCTGCCGATGACCGTTTACGCGCTTTTCCTGTGGTGGTTCGACCGTTACGAGAAAGAGCCGCTCGGCCTGCTGATCGCCGCCTTTCTGTGGGGGGCGGTTCCGGCCATCATTTTTTCCCTCGGCGTTGAACTTCTCCTGGACGTACCCATTTCCCAACTCGTTGATCCGATGGCGGCGGGACTCATCGGCTCGGCTGTCGTCGCTCCCATCGCCGAAGAGATTTTCAAGGGCGGAGCTTTGCTTCTGCTGCTGCTCTTTTTTCGCCACGAGCTAGACAGTCCTCTCGATGGCATTATCTACGGCGGGTTGGTCGGATTCGGCTTTGCCGCCGTGGAGAACGTGTTCTATTTTGGCAGCACGTTCGCGGAATCCGGCCTGGGCGACGTCGCGTTGCTGGCGGTATTCCGAGCCTTTCTCTTTGGCCTCAACCACGCCCTGTTCACCGGCCTGACGGGGTTGGGGATGGCGCTGGCGCGGACCTCGCCCCATTGGGGGCTGAAAATCGTCGCGCCTGTCGTCGGTTTGGCAGCGGGGATGAGCGCTCACGCGGTCCACAACGGCGGCGTGACGCTGGGCGCCGAGTGGTGCTGGCCCTGCGCGTTGGCCCTGGCCTCCGATTGGGGGGGCGTGCTGATTCTGCTGGTCGTCATCTCGTGGGCCACAGTGCGGGAACGGCAGTGGATCGCCGAGTTTCTGATCGACGAGGTAGAGCAGGGCACGCTGAGTCGGAGGGATTACGAGGTGGTGAGCTCCTACCTCGAGCGCGTGCGGGTGCGGGTCGAGACGTTGTTCAGAGGTGATTTGACGGGTTGGTGGAATCTGGGGCGCTACTTTCGGCTGACGACCAAGCTGGCCTTTGCAAAACATCGCTTGACCCAGTTCCCGGCTGAGGCGGACACACAGACTCGCATCCTCCAACTGCGGCAGCAGGTGCAAGAGTTGGGGCGCCGGTTGTAGGGGGTAAAAACGGGCCGACGATCTGTATCGTCGGCCTCGTGATGATGTTGGCGGGAGTGGATGGGAGTCGAACCCACCGCGGCTCGCTCTGCGCGACCCGCCACCGGTTTTGAAGACCGGGGAAGCCACCGGGCCCCAACCACTCCCCAGCAGCCGTAAGGATAACGCGGTTCGCGCAATTAGTCAAGTCTGGGCTGGGAGCTATGTCGCTGTTGGTTGATGGGCACAATCTCGTGGGCAAACTGCCCAACTTGCACCTGGATGACCCCGACGACGAGGCCAAGCTGGTGCTCCGCCTGCGGTCCTACGCCGCTCGCACCGGCAGTCGGATCACCGTGGTGTTCGACCGTGGAATGCCCGGAGGACGGTCGTGGAGTCTCTCGGGAGGAGGCGTGGACGCTATCTTTGCCCCCACCGGGCGAACTGCTGACAGCGTGCTGTGTGAGCGCATTCGCCGCGCCCGGGACCCGCGCCGTTTGACGGTCGTCAGTTCCGACCACGAGGTCATCGAAGCGGCGCAGAGACGTGGCGCACGGGTGATGCGGTCGGAGGTGTTCGCGGAGCAGCTAGAGCCGCCGGTGGCGCCCCCGCCAGCGGTCGAGGAGGAACGGGAGGTGCAGCTCTCGACCGCAGAGATCGAAGAGTGGCTCGAGCTTTTCGGCGAGGGGTAGCGCGTTTATCCCTATGCATTTATGGCGCGGGTGCCTCTCGCCACAGCCGGCAGAACGTGCATAATCCCGGCGCGCTGGTCAGTTGGCCGCAGTTGGCACAAGGATGCAGCTCCACTTCCTCGGCCAGCTCGCGGAACAGCCCTTCCTTCCGCGCCCGCAGAAGGCCCAGATAGAACTGCATCTTGGTTCCGGGCGCTTCTTCCTCCATCTGGTTGAGGATGCCCTTGTGGCGGATGCTGGTCGCGCCCACGGCATAGGGGCACTCGTCGTAGATATAGTCAATGCCGGTGATGAGGGCGTAGGCGGCCGTCTCCCGCTCGTAGAAGCGGCAAAACGGCTTGACCTTGCGGGCCAGACCCTCACCCGAGGCCGGCAGCACCGGGGCCTGACGGGCGATGTATCCCGTTTGCCAGTGGAGCACGTTACCAAAGAGCACGGCTGCCTCGTCGTCCAGGTTGTGACCGGTGGCGAGCACATCGTAGCCGCCGTCGCGGGTGATGCGGTTCATGGCGTGCCGTTTGATCAGGCCGCAGACCGAGCAGGGCTTGCCACGTCCGCGACGGGTCCGCCGCGCCGCCTCTGGCAACGTCTCCCCATACTCGGCTTTGATGTCCACTATCGTGAAATGGGCGTTGGCCCGCGCGGCCGCAAACTGCTCGACTTTGGCGCGCGAAGCGGCTGAATAGCCGACGCCGTCGTCAATGCCCAGATCAATGTACAGCCCATCGGCCCGATAGCCTAGTTGCAGCAGCACGTCCCACAGAGCGAGGCTGTCTTTACCGCCAGAGACCGCCACCAGCACCCGGTCATCGGGAGTGAACATGTGATATTTTTCGATAGCGCGTGCGGTCTGCGCGACGAACCATTCCGGGTAGTGGACTTGGCAGAGCGCCAGCTTGTGTTGGCGCATGTTAAAGACGGCCGGCCGGCCGCACTTGCGACATTTCATCCCTATCCGCCCGAAATCACGGCGACGAGCTTGATCTCGTCGTTCTCATCCAGCAGTGTGTCCTCGGTCAGGAGCTTGCCGTCGCGCACGGCGAGCACCGTCTGCGGTAACAGTCCCACCTCTTTGATGGCGTCCCGCACCCGCCAGCGCCCTTCCAATTCCCATTCCTGGTCGCGATAGGTGATTTTCATACCAGTTTCTCAGGACACGGTGTTAGCACACGGGGCTTTCTGCTTCGGACGTTTGTGACATAAACCGGTCAACTTGTTGGCGTAGCCAAACATTGACTGGCGTTTGTGTGCTGACCCTGCGTTTCCGCGCCACTTGGGATAGATCTGCCATCAACTCTGGCTCGATTGTCACTGTCGTCCTCCGCGCCGATGGGTCAAAAACCATTTCGACTTTGTAGGTCTGATCATCATAGTCCGCAAGACTGTGACTGTCCCAAAAGTCGGCCATCTCTTCCAATCTACGCGAACCGGAAATGCTACTCACTCTATCTTTTGGCATACAACCGTTGCTCCTTGCGATTCATATCTCGCCCGCTGATCATCAAGGCTTCGTGTGGACTCTTCAGAACGAAAAACACGATCAACCAGCGTCCTGTCATTGTCTGTCCATAGGCAGCATACAGATCCTCACCTTCCCGATGTCCTTTTTCCACAAATCGGATATGCGGCTGCTCGAACAAGATCTCGTCAATTTCCTCAATGAGCACGTTGTGTTTATAAAACAGCTTATCTTCAATTTCAGGTCGTCAAAGATGTGCTAGATTCTCCTCTCGATTCCTGGGTTGACATTTTGGCGGGAGCGTACTAACCTAGATTGGCATAGCCGGCTGATTATTGATAGATGGATTGTACACCAAAGTCGGCAGTAGACAAGTGCACCGGTGGGCGAGAAGAGTGTTTCTTCTCGCCCACCGATGGCTTGCGAGCGGATCACCCGTTATCCGTTCGGGATTTGGGGCAGTTCTACCAACGCCTGCTCAATCTTTTCTTGTTCAAGTTCATAATCCGGCAGATCCTGGCGATGGAAGGCGTCGTAGGCTGCCAGATCCAATAGACCGTGGCCGCTGGCGTTGAAGAGAATGACCTTGGACTCGCCCGACTCTTTGCAGGCCATCGCCTCGTCGTAGGCAGCCTGGATGGCGTGGGCCGTCTCCGGGGCCACGATAAAGCCCTCGGCCCGGGCAAAGCTCTCGGCGGCCTGGAGGATGATGTTCTGGTGGTAGGCCCGCGCCTCCGCCTGTCCCTGGTCCAACAGCGCGCAGATGCTGGGCGCCATGCCATGGTAGCGCAGTCCGCCCGCGTGAACGGGAGCGGGGATGAACCCGTGGCCCACGGTGTGCATCTTGGCGACGGGGCCGGTCTTGGCCGTGTCGCCCCAATCGTAGGCGTAGGTGCCCCGCGTCATGCTGGGGCAGGCGGTGGACTCGACAAAGATGGCGCGCAAGTTCGGTTGACTGCCGTTCAGCTTATCCTGCATAAAGGGAAAGATCAGGCCGGCAGCGTTGCTCCCGCCGCCCGCGCAGCCGATGACGATGTCGGGATAGTCGCCCGCCATCTCCATCTGTTTCTTGGCCTCCAACCCGATCACCGTCTGGTGCAGCAGCACAAAGTTGACCACGCTGCCCAGCGAATACTTGAATCCCTCGTGGGTCATCGCGTACTCCAGCGCCTCGCTGATGGCGATCCCCAGACTGCCTGTGGTCTCGGGGTCCTTTTCCAGGATCGCCCGCCCGGCGTTCGTCTCCGAGCTGGGACTGGGGACGACGCTGCCCCCCCAGGTCTCCATCATCACGCGGCGGTAGGGCTTTTGGTGGTAGCTGATGGTCACCATAAAGACCTTGCATTTCAATCCGAACAGATTGGCGGCAAAGCACAGGGCGCTGCCCCACTGCCCGGCGCCGGTCTCGGTGGCAAAGCCCTCCAGCTTTTCCTCCTTGGCATAGTAGGCCTGCGCGATGGCGGTGTTCGGCTTGTGGCTGCCGGGCGGGCTGACGCCCTCCCACTTGTAATAGATCCTGGCGGGGGTGTCCAGCGCCTTTTCCCACCGGGCGGCGCGGTATAGGGGGGCCGGTCGCCACATCTTGAGCACATCCTGCACCTCGTCCGGGATTTCGATGAATCGCTCTTTGCTGAACTCTTGTTTGATCAGCTCCATCGGAAAGACGGGCGGTGGCATGGGCGGGTCATCCATCACTTCCAGCGTCGCCGGATGCAAGTAAAACGGCGGCGGTTTCTTCATATCCGCCAGGATGTTGTACCAATAGGTGGGCATACCGTTTTCTTCTAGGACGTATTTGTACTGGGTCATTTTCGTTTTCTCCTTGAATGATGTGAATTTATTTCGAGGTTGCTATTACCAGATGGCAATATCCCTCTTTTATCTGCCTGTCTTCTGTTCTGCCTGGCTTCTTTCGATAACCTCCCTCCTTTTCTCAGGTCAGAGACTCAGCTTTGTAGAAAGGCGCTCCGATCTGTCAAAAATTGTCTGTAAATCCTGTAATGTGTGGTCTCCTCGTACCTCACTTCCTCGATGTGGGATGAGTCAAAGCTAAAGATCTGCGCTCCTGGACATGCCAACAAGATCGGAGAGTGGGTGGCGATGATGAACTGGGCGTGTCCTTGCGCCTCCAACTGCTGCAATAGCTGCAGGAACTTGACCTGACTCGCAGGCGAGAGCGCAGCCTCGGGTTCGTCCAAAATGTAGAGCCCTTTGACGTGGTACCGGCCGCTGAAATAGCTCAGGATGCCCTCGCCGTGCGACAACGTATTGAGGAGTTGGCCCCCGTGGTATTTCAGCCGCCCCGGATCGCAGAGCGCGACGTCGTCGAGAAAATCTGCCAGGTCGTAGAACGTCTCGGCCCTGAATAAGGACCCCGCCACGTGCCCATTGCTCCACGTCACGGTGATATAGTCTTTCAAGCGATCTTCGTAGGGGTTGTGGTGGGCCACGTGCCGCTTGGGCTTGTCCCAGATGTGGATGCCGCACTTTCTGGTGATGGCTTCCAGCAGGGTTGATTTCCCCGATCCATTCTCACCGACGAAAAATACAACGCGCTTTCTGAACACCAACTCCGATGGCTCGCCAAGGATGGGGATGTTGAACGGATAACAGCGCTGGGTGGGATAGGTTTCGCTGTTGACTCTGACTTTTGTCAAGTACATCTCACGCCTCCATCAGCAGTAGACCAGGCCCGGCGAGTACGCGTTCTGCGCAGGCAGGCTAAAGTGGGTTTCTACCCTCATCAGGCCCATCGCTTTCCGCACCAGACGCATCGTCTCCTCCGCCTCGCGGCGCATACGCCGATTGCCGCTGTACAGGATTTCCTCGATCAATCCAGGCTGCGCTTCGTAGTGGGCGCGGCGCTCGCGCACGGGTTCGAGGAATGCGTTGATGGCGTGGGCCAACTTTTTCTTGACTTGCACG
This sequence comes from Chloroflexota bacterium, assembly GCA_011048615.1. GTDB lineage: Bacteria > Chloroflexota > Anaerolineae > B4-G1 > B4-G1 > DSDT01. The sequence goes on from DSDT01000368.1 coordinate 8,325, forward strand.
TCTCCCACCTTTCCCCGCCGGTATCGCGCTTTCAAGTCCTCCACCTCCGCACTGTCGGGATTGAAAGCGTCGTGGTAGATAAAGACCGGGTTGTCCTCGACCTGACCGGGAATGTCGGCGCGCACCCGCTGGGGGTCCGTGTACATGCCGCGCACCTTGCGCTCGACCGTCGCGGCATCGTCGGTGAGATAGATGACGTTATCCAGCGATTTGCTGGCCTTGGCCTGCCCATCAGTGCCCACGAGCACATCGCCGATCAGCCCCTGGGGTTCGGGAAAGACCTGCCCATAGAGGCGGTTGAATCGCCGGGCAGCCTCGCGCGCGACTTCTACGTGGGCCTCGTTATCCTTGGCGACCGGCACCAGGTGTGCGCGGGGCAGCAGGATGTCGGCAGCCTGGAGCACGGGGTATCCCAACAGGCCAAAGGGCAACGTCTCCAGCCGGGCGTCGCGCGCCATCTCCTTGATGCTGGGGACGCGCTCCAAGCGGGGCACGCTGATCAGCATCTCCAGGATCAGGTTGAGCTCGTAGGTGCCCGGAATGGCCGACTGGATAAAGATAGTGCTCTTGTCCGGATCAATACCGAGCGACAGATAATCGAGCACGATCTGACGGGCGTTGTGGTGCGTTTCGAGAAGGTGCTCTTTCTCTGGCCTGGTGGTGAGCACGTGCAAATCGGCGATGATGAAGAAGCATTCATATTCATCCTGTAATCGTACGCGGTTGGCCAGAGTCCCTACGTAATGGCCCAGGTGGAGTCTGCCTGTGGGCCGATCTCCGGTGAGAATACGTTTCTTTGCCATGCTAATACCTCCCTCGTTCAGAATCAAAACTGGAACACAAAACGCCCGTCCCTCTTCAGGGACGGGCGTCATAACTCGACACTCGCGGTGCCACCCTGGTTAGGCGGCCTTTTGCATCGCTGAAACAAAAACGCGCCGATGACGGCGCGTCGCGCGTGATAGGCCAGCCTCACTCGTTCGCGGGTACGGTCCTCTGAACATGCCAGGGACGATACCCTCAGCCTTGATAACGGTGGCGTCTCCGGCCCGGACTACCTCGGATGGCTCAATCCATCCGCTTCGGCGGGCGACTCCTGGGCCCATTCAACACTGGCGCTGGTATCGGACTTTCAGCTTGTGCCCGACTCTCTGAACCCCGTTTCAGTGCCTACTCTTCCCATTCACAGTCGTTCAGTATTTGGTCGTGCATCTAGTTTACCACATAGCGGCTGGGGCGTCAAGTTCACATCACTCGATGTGTGGTAGCAGTTCCTCTACCATAGCCTCTTTGGGCCGAAAGCCCACAAAGCGCTTTATTTCCACGCCACCTTTGAATAGGATCAATGTGGGAATCCCCCGGATACCCAACTGAGTGGGTGTGTTAGGGCTGACGTCCACATCCATCTTGGCCACTTTGACGAGGTGCTCGTATTCGTCGGCGATCTCTATCACCACGGGTGCGATCATCCGACAGGGACCGCACCACTCGGCCCAAAAATCCACCAGGACTGGCTTCGTAGCTTGGAGTACCTCAGCCTCGAATGTGTCGTCGGTTACTTCGAATGGTTGTGCCATGCTGTCCTCCTGAGTGTGGCGTACATTATCCTACTAAAGGATGCTTTTGTCAAGTAGTCGCCCAAATTCAGCCGATGGGGTTCTATTCCTGACGACAAGTCAAAGGATATGACACAAGCTGTCAACAGAAAAACCGCGCGGCCTGCGGAGAAGCCGCGCGGTTTTACATCTTGTTCAGAGTTGAGCTACCAGCGGCGGCGCCGTTCGCCCCCTCGATCTCCCCCGTCTTCTCGCTTCGGGCGCGCCTCTGCAACCTTGAGAGCTCGCCCGTCTACTTCCTGCCCGTTGAGTTGATTGATCGCTGCCAGAGCTGCGTTCTGATCCGCCATCTCGACGAATGCAAAGCCCTTGGAGCGACCTGTCATACGATCTGTAATCAGGTTCACAGACAGGACTTGGCCGATTTCTCCAAAGAGTTCAGACAGGATGGCATCGGTGGTTGAGTAACTCAAGTTGCCCACGTATAGTTTCTTTGCCATTGCCTGACTACAGGGCCCTCACCTGGACGGCCTGCAATCCCTTGGGTCCCTGCTCGACGGCGAACTCGACGTGCTGATTCTCGCGCAGTGAGCGGAAATCGCCTTGACCCTCGATGGCCGAGAAGTGGACGAACACGTCATCTCCGGTCTCGCGAGAGATAAAGCCATATCCTTTGGCGTCGCTGAACCATTTTACGGTTCCGGTTTCTTTTTCAGTCACTTTCCTTTACTCCTTGATTTGGTAACTTTTCAAAGTGGGGGCGGAGGGGGTGTGGGCGCGAAGCGTCCGTACAACTACCACCTTGCCTGCCTATTGATAAGATACTTGATTTGTTTATTTTTGTGGGCGAAGCAGCGTGGGCAGAACAGAAAGACTGCCCAGTCTCCGCAAGTCTGGGCAGTCTTTGAAATTACAGCCAAAACCTACTTCATCCTACGCAAATATTATACCACACTTGTGCAAAATAGCAAGGGCTGATAACTCGCTTTCCTTTACTCTGTGATTGTGCTAGAATTCGTCAATCTGATATAATCTTGAGGCACTGCCACCGTATTTGTTTGCCGCGTCTTGCTCAGAGCGGATTTGCACCCTGCTTTTTGGCCCGTTTTACACGGATAGAGTTGCCGGATTTGCCGTCCGGCAGGAGCAGGCGAGTAGCTACATTTTTGGGTGAATGAAAGGATGAATGAGGGTCGTTTCGGTATAGGGCTGGCATTGAGCGGGATCGCTTTGCTCTTGACAGGGTTGACGGTATCCGCCCGGTCTGCTCCCCAGGCTGTCTTGGCGACTCCTCCGGCTGGTGTGGCGTCCCAGGTGTGGGACGCCGTTGCCGATGGCGGCGTGACCGACTTTTTGGTGGTGCTGGCAGAGCAGGCCGACCTCAGCGCGGCGGTAAGTCAACCCTCCCGGGAGGCCCGTCTGCGCTGCGTCTACGACGCGCTGCGGGATGTGGCTGTGCGTGCTCAGGCTCCTCTGCGCGTCGAGTTGGACGAGAGCGGTGTGGATTACCGCGCGTTCTACATCGTCAACATGCTGGCGGTGCGTGGCGACCGCGACCTCGTCACGCGCATAGCCGCTCGCCCGGAGGTAGCGCGTATCGCTGCTAACCCCCGCGCTCGCCAGGTGTGGCCGCAGCCCCAGGTGGACGGCGTTCGTTCACTGGCTTCTCAGGGGGTCGAGTGGGGCGTGGCCCGCGTCCGCGCCCCCGACGTCTGGGCACTGGGCTACATTGGCCAGGGGGTCGTCGTGGCCGGGCAGGATACCGGGTACGACTGGGACCACCCGGCGCTGATCCGCCAGTACCGCGGCTACAGCGGCGATGGCGTCGCCGCGACCCACGATTACCACTGGCACGATGCGATTCACACCAGCGGGGGCGTCTGCGGCGCGGATTCCGCCATCCCCTGCGACGACAACAGCCACGGCACCCACACGATGGGCACCATGGTCGGCGACGACGGCGCGGGAAATCAGATCGGCGTCGCGCCCGGCGCCCGCTGGATCGGCTGCCGGAACATGGACGAAGGGGTCGGCACGCCGGCGGCCTATGCCGAGTGTTTCGAGTTCTTTCTGGCCCCCTACCCCATCCGCGGAGACCCGTTCACTGATGGAGTCCCCGCATTGGCGCCCCACGTCGTCAACAACTCGTGGACCTGCCCCCCCTCGGAGGGATGCGACTGGGCCACGCTGCAAGCGGTGGTGGAGAACACACGGGCCGGGGGCATCTTGGTCGTCGCGGCGGCGGGCAACAGCGGCCCCTCGTGCAGCACGGTGCGTGACCCACCTGCCATCTATGACGCGGTTTTCACCGCGGGGGCGACTGACTTGGCCGATCTCGCCACCTCGTTCAGCAGCCGGGGACCCGTGATGGTGGATGGCTCTGGACGACCCAAGCCGGACGTGGCAGCCCCAGGGTTCGCGATCTGGTCAAGCCTTCCCGGCGGGTGGTACGGCTACAAGCAGGGTACCTCGATGGCTGCCCCCCACGTGGTGGGCGCGGTGGCGCTGCTGTATTCCGCAGCGCCCGATCTCGTCGGCGACGTGGAGGCCGCGGAATGGTTCATCACCCATACCGCCCGGCCACACACGACAACCCAGACCTGTGGCGGCGACGTACCGAACCACGTCTACGGGTGGGGCATCGTGGACGCGCTGGCGGCGGTGCGAGCGGCCCTCCCCCCGTTGGAGGTCGTCAAGACGGCCTCCTCCGAAACGGTCCAGCCCGGGGTGGCGCTGACCTACACGCTGCGCGTCGCCAACACCGGCGCTCTCACACTCACCGCCATCGTGCTCACGGACGTGACGCCGCTGGGCACGACCTTTGCCCGGGCCGATGGTGGATGGGCGGCTCCGACCACCGGCACGGTGGACCTGGGATGGACCGTCGTCACCTGGACGGTGGACAGCCTGTCCAGCGGGGGAAGATTGACGGCCACGCTGGCGGTCACCGTCGGAGAGCTCGGGCCTGGGACGCGGGTGGTCAACGACGCCTACCAGGTGCGGGCCGCCGAGCTGCTCTCCCCTGTCATCGGAACGCCGGTGGAGGTGTGGGTGCCCTGGCAAGTGACGCTGCCTTTGGTGCTGAGAGGGTGGGGAGTGGAACACGAGGAGGTGCGGTGACCAGCCTGGAAAGCCTGCGCTTGAGAGTCCGATCGTTGCTTCATTTTTCGACTCCGGCCGATGCCCTGTTCGTCTATTACGCCTTCTATCACGACCCCCGGCGCACCACCCTGTATGTTCACGAGGGGCCGGCAGGCCGAGTGGATGGGTTCGTCGCCGTCTGCCAGACTGGTCAGCACTTGTTTCGGCCCACCGTCGTGCTGCGCACGCCCAGCGTCGAGGCGGCCGACGATCTGCTGCGCCAGGCCCTCGCGCCGGGTCGCCCCTACTATATCATCACGACGCCGGACCTGCGCGAGGCGGTGGACCGTGTGATGAGGATCGAGCGTCCCGAGATCAATCACATCTATCGGCTCGATCTGTTTAGTCTGCCGGCTTCCATCAACGTGTTGGTCGTGGCGGAGCAGGGGCTGGGGGGCTTGCCCCGGTTTATCATCCGTTCCCACGGGGAAATAGCCGCTGAATCGGGGACGAACTGGTATTCGCCCCATTTCGCCGAGGTGTTTGTCCGCACCGCTCCGGCCGTCCAGGGGCGTGGATGGGGCAAGGCGGTGCTGACGACTTGCACGCGCTGGGTCGTCCGCTCGGGCCGTCAACCGCTCTACATTGTCAACGATCAGAACGAGCGCAGTGTGGTGTTGGCCAAGTCAGTTGGGTACACGGACACCGGGGCACGCGAGTTTGCCGGCGAGGGAATCTGCTGCTCAGATCAAAGTTGAGTGTATCGCAAGGAGGGGAGATGGAGGTCGAGTTGATTGGTATCACCCGCTATGTGCGCGGGGATGGTACGCCGGAAGAGTTGCTGGAGCACGCGGGGCGGGTCTGTTACCGCAGTGAGAGCCGGGGCGACGCTGGCAAGTTTCTGAGAGCCCGGGTGCGCGAGGGGCACGAGAGTCTGATCGAGCACGCGTCGGCGACCTTTGAGATCGGTGGCATTTCGCGGGCCTGTTCGCACCAACTCGTGCGCCACCGCCTGGCGAGCTATTGCATAGATGGGGATGCGGTGACAGAGCTAACCAATAAGGATCGCTCTATCAAATGCCGGACAGTGAAGGAATTGTTTGATATGAAAAGACACTGGCATTCCAAGAGTAGACTATGGCTTGTCAAGTTGAATTGTCTTGATGAGGAAACAGGGTATATCACGCAAAGCAGAGTGAGAGATGTTGTTTATTGTGGCAGAAAGGAATGCCTAGAGTTTGAGATGGAGAGTGGTCATTGCCTGCGTGCCACTAGGGATCATTTATTTCTGACCAGGCAAGGTTGGAGGCGATTAGAGGATATATTGCAAGAGGAGCTCGAGATAGCAGTCAACGGGATTCCATTGCCAGACAGAGAGTGGTTGCGCGAAGAATATCTGACAAATAATCGCACGAGAACCGATATTGCGCGCGAGCTCGGCGTCTCTGATGCGTGGCTGGGAAAAGTCATTCGGAGCCTGGGTCTCCAGAAACCAAAGAGGCAATATCCTAATCGTCGTCCAGGTGGTGGTAGAACGGGTATGCACACCGCAAAAGGTCTCACACGCTTGACCGAGTCCAAGAGCGGCGCCCGCAATCCGCAATGGAAAGGTGGCGTAACTCGCAGGTCTGTTGCGCTACGAGGTCAAATATCGGACACTTTACGCAGAGAAATCTACGAACGGGATGACTTTACTTGTAGGCTTTGCGGTAAGCGTGGAGGGAGGTTAACGTTACACCACATCGTTCCAGTCTGGCAAGATGAGGACCTCGTTGCGGACAGCCAGAATTTGGTAACTCTCTGCACCGCATGTCATCACAAGGTGAACGGGCACGAGCATGAATATGCGGACCATTTCGGTAGCCTCGAACCTGTACAGCCTCAACCCAGAACAGCTAGACACATCAGCCGAACTATGGCTACTTTCCGACCAATCACCACGTGCAAATCTATTGGGGAGATTGATACCTACGACATCGTGATGGAAGGGCCGCACCACAACTTTGTCGCTAACAGCATCGTGACACATAATAGTCAGGAAAGCCAACGATACGTGGACATGTCCGACCCAGAATGGGTGCTGCCCCCCGCCATCGCAGAGAACCCGCAGGCGCGAGCGATCTGGGAGCGGTTCTCGGACGATGTCCAGGCCATCTACCGGGCGCTGCGAGAGCTGGGGATACGGAAAGAGGACGCCCGCTTTGCGCTCCCCAACGCCGCCGCCACGCGCATCATCGTCACGATGAATTTTCGGGAGCTGCTGCACGTGTTCAGACTGCGCATCTCGCGGGAGGCCCAGTGGGAAATTCGGGAGGTGTGCCTGCGCATGCTGGAATTGATGCTCCCCATCGCGCCCCACGTCTTTGGCGATGTGCGGGAGGAGCTGGGGGGCGCGTATCCAGAATTCTTTGCCATGGAGGGTGTGTGATGCGCGTCAAAATGGCGTATGGACGGGAGGGGCTGTGGGTCGACCTGCCCGACCAGAACGTGACGGTGGTCGAGCCGCGCTTTGTGGAGGGGCTGCCGGACGAACGGGCCGCCATCGTCCAGGCGCTGCGCCAGCCGATGGGCAGTCCACCGCTGCGCGAGTTGGCGCGGGCGGACGACACGGTGGTGATCGTGTTCAGCGACCTGACCCGCCCCACGCCCAACGACCGGCTCCTGCCCCCCCTGCTGGCCGAGTTGGAACAGGCCGGGGTGGACCGGGAGCGGATCACGCTCCTCAACGCGCTGGGGATGCACCGGGCCAACACGGAGGAGGAGCTGCGCGGCATGCTGGGGGACGAGATCGTGGACGGCTACCACATCGTGCAGCACGATTGCTCCGACCCGGACGGACTGGTCAGCCTGGGGCGGACGCGCTTTGGGCACGAGGTTCTGGTCAGCCGGGTCTATGCCGAGGCGACGGTCAAGATTCTGACCGGATTCATCGAGCCGCACTTTTTTGCCGGGTTCAGCGGGGGGCCCAAGGCGGTTCTGCCCGGCGTGGCGGGGACGCGCTCGATCCTGGAGAACCACGGCGCGGCCATGCTCGACCATCCCGGCGCCGCCTGGGGGGTTACCGACGGGAATCCGGTCTGGGAGGAGATGCTGGAAGCGGCGCTCCTGACCGCGCCGACCTTTTTGCTCAACCTGACGCTGAACCGGGAGCGGGCCATCACCGGGGTATACGCCGGCGATCTGCGGGCGGCCCATCGCGCAGGGAGCGACGCCGTCCGCCAGACCGCTATGATCGCGGTAGACGCGCCTTTCGACATCGTCATCACCACCAACTCGGGGTACCCCCTCGACCTGAACCTCTACCAGGCGGTCAAGGGGATGTCGGCGGCGGCGCAAGTGGTGCGGGAGGGGGGAAGCATCATCGTCGCGGCCGAGTGTTGGGACGGCATCCCGGACCACGGCGAGTACAAGAACATCCTGCACATGGCGGACAGTCCGGCGGAGCTGTTGGAGGTTCTGCGCCAGCCGGGCTTTTTGATGGTGGATCAGTGGGAGGCCCAGTTACAGGCCCAGATTCAATGCCGGGCCGACGTGTACGTCAAGAGCAGCTATCTCTCCGACAAAGAGATCCGCGCTGCGCTGCTGCGTCCCTGTCACGAGATCGAGGAGACGCTGGCAGAACTGTTGGCCCGCTACGGGCCTGACGCCTGCGTCTGCGTCTTACCAGAAGGGCCGCAGACGATCCCCTACGTGGCCGGGTCGTGACCGTTCAGGCGCTCAAGCGCCCACTGCGGATGTAGCTAGCCGCTGCCCTGCTCTGGTTTGAGGTAGCGGTCGAACCAACGCAGGATGTGATTCAGCCGGACGATGCGCCGGTCGGTCCGTCCACCGCGCGAGAGGCCGTGGGGCTCGTCGGGGAAGCGGACCATTTCCGTCTCCACGCCCAATCGCTTGAGCGCGACGAACATCTGCTCCCCCTGCTCGATGGCACAGCGCATATCCTGCTCGCTGTGGATGACGAGGGTAGGGGTTTTGACGCGTCCGATGTACTTGAGGGGGGACTGCCGCCAATAGTTCTCGACGTTCTCCCAGGGCGGCTGGTCTCCGAACTCGGATTGGATGTCCCAGTTGAAATCGCTAGAGCCGTACATGCTGATCAGGTTGCTGACGCAGCGTTGGGTGACGGCGGCCCTGAACCGGTCGGTGTGGCCGATGATCCAGTTGGTCATGTAGCCGCCGTAACTGCCCCCGGTGACGCCCATGCGGTCGGGATCCACGTAGGGCAGCGCCTGGACGAGGTCCGCCCAGGCCATCAAATCCTCGTAATCGGCCGTGCCCCAGTTGTTCACGATGGATTTGGCGTGATCCTCCCCATACCCCAGCCCGCCCCGGGGGTTACAAAAGTGGACCACATAGCCGTGGGCAGCCAGCGCGTAGAACTCGTGCATAAAATAGTTGCCGTACTGTACCCGGGGGCCGCCGTGAATTTCGAGGATGGAGGGATATTGTCTCGTGGGGTCAAAGCCGGGAGGCTTGATGATCCAGCCTTGCAGGTCGTTGCCGGCGCTGCCCTCGAACCACGCCTCCTCGATCTGGCCCAGGTCCCGCGCCTGCAGGAGGGAGGAGTTAACCTGCGTCAGTTGGCGGGGAGCGCCGACGGTCCCACCCGACACCTCTCGCACCCAGACCTGTCCTGGATCGGTCATATCGGCGTGAAAGTAGGCCAGCCGGGTCTGCTCGCGGTCGAAATTGAACGCTCCCACAACCCCCTCCTCGCCCACCATCCTCTCCAGGCCCGTTTCGGGGTTTGCCCATTCCACTGCCTGGAGAGTGGTGTTGCCGTGGTGCGTGACCTGGAAGTAGAGCCGGTCGCTATCCTTCGACCAGGCAGGAGGGAGCAGAGGCAGGTGGCCGGGCAGGTCGTTGATCGTCCCGCTTGCCACGCTCACGTCGAAGGATGCGGTCAGGTTTCTGGCCTCTCCTGTGCCCTGGGCCGGGACGATCCAGACGCGGGTGTTCTTCCACCACTGCCCGCGCCCCTCGTGGCCCAGGTAGGCGATCCACGCGCCATCTGGCGAGAACGAGGGCTTGGCTTTGGGTCCCAGGGGGGTCTCGATCCTGCGCACTTCTCCCCCAGCGGCCGGGATGACGAACAGGTCCATCGCGTCCGGGTCGAGGTCTGGGTCCGGGCTATGGTTGGAGCAAAAGGCGATCTCTTTGCCATCCGGTGACCAGGTCGGTTCGATCTCGTCGTAGACGTCGCCGCTGGTTAATTGCTGAGCCTGGCCACTTTGGGCATCAATCGTCCAGAGGTGCCACCGCTCCTGCGGCAGGTATCCGCCGCCATCCAATTTGAAAAAAACGCGCGTGATGTGGCGCGCGACGACGCCTAGCTCTTTCTGATGCTCGTCCTGCTCTCGCTCGATAGCCTCCTGGTCCTTCTGGCGGAACTGGCAGACGAGCTGCTGTCCATCGGGGGACCAGGCAAAGGTATCGAACTCGCCTTTCATATCGGTGAGAGGATGGGCCTCCCCTCCACCCAGGGGGATGAGATAGATTTGGGGCTGGTCCACGTCCCCTCGGTTGGAGAGAAAGGCGATCTGGCTGCCATCGGGCGACCAGCGGGGGTGACTGTCCACCTGGTCGCCGTGGGTGAACTGGCGAGGCTGTCCCCCAGCTGTGGGAACGATCCACAGGTTGGTGTACTTTTTTTCGTTCTCTTCGTCCACGCGCTGGACGCAAAAGACGACCTGTTCCCCATCTGGCGAGAGCTGGCAATCGGTGATCAGGCGTAGGTTGTACAGGTCCTGGGCGCTGATGGGCGGTTTCTTCTTTCCTGGGTCAGACATGGCACCTCCTTCTCGTTACGTGCATGGGTATCGAGGACAGATTGCCAACCCGTCCTACGAATTGCTACCAAACCCTAGTTTCCTCCTCGCCGGGGCACCGCCCGGATGCGCACCGGGTCGCTCTTGGTCCTGTTGCCGGCTTCATCCACCGCGATGACGTGGAAGGTATGTTCTCCGACGGCTCCCAGCGGCCAGTTGACGTTGAAGGGGGCGACGGTGCGCACGGCGAAAGGCTCCGCCTGGTTGTCCACATAGAATTCGACCCGCGCGATGGAATAGTCCTCCACCACGGCGTTGACGTTGACCCATTCGTCGTATCCAACCTCGTATGCTCCTCCCTCTATCGGATGGTTTATAGTGACGGTGGGCGAGATGTTGTCCACTGTCACCTGGATGGTCGCCTCGCGGAGCTGCATCGCGTGGTCCACCACCTGGAGGCGCAGCGAGTACAGGCCGTCCAGCCCAGAGGTGTCCCAGAACTCGAGGATGTTATAGTCCACCTGGTTGCCGTGGTCAGGGCCGATCTGGAACCACTCGCTGGGGTACAGGCCCGGACCGAACACCACGCGATAAAAGTTGAAATCCCCGCCCCGGGCGTTGCCGCTGATGGGCACGGTGCCCTGGATGTAGGCGTAGGGGGTGGGGCTGATGATGGCTACCTCGGCGTCGCTGCGCGAGGGGCCGTAGGTGGTGTCGTACTCGATGGGCGGGGTAGCCGGACGGCTGTCCTCCGGCAGGCTGGCGAGCCAATCGGCCGCTTCGGGCGGGTAGACCTGGTAGATTCGCTCTTCGCACAGTTCTGGAGGCGTCTGGACGGTGCACAGCCGTCCGGTTTCGCGGTTGACCAGGTAGGCCTGGTGAATGTCACAGTGCTCGGTCGGCTCGGTGCCGGGGATGAAAATTTCGTTGACGGTGGGGCAGTGAGGCGTGGGCAGTTTGCCAGAGATGGCGCAAACCGCTCGATCAACCAGGCCGTCCGGCCGCGCGAAGGGCACGATCTCTTCGTCTTGCAACGCGTATTCCATCACGGCGTGCCAGATGGGAGCGGCGCCGCGCAGACCGGGCAGGTTTTTCATCTCGCTGTTGTCGGAATTGCCCACCCACACACCGGCGGCCAGTTGGGGAGTATAGCCGACGGTCCAGGCGTCCCAAAAGTTGTTGGTGGTGCCGGTCTTGGCAGCGGCGGGCCGGTCGTTGGCCAGTTCCAGCGCATTGTTCATGCCCATCCCGGCCCACCGGGCCTGGCGGTCCGAGAGGATCGAGTTCATCAGATAGGCCAATTGAGGTGAGAGGATGTCCCGGCTGTCGGGCTGCTCGTACCGGTATAGGACCTGCCCGTTTCGGTCGTAAACCGCCAGAATGGTCACAGGATTGAGTTCACGGTACCCGGCGCGGCGTTCACTCTCCGGGATGGGGGCGCCGTACATCCGGCCGCCGTTGGCAAAGACACTAAAGGCGTACACCATATCGAACAGATGCACCTCGCCGCCGCCCAATGTCAGGCTCAGGCCGTAATAGTCCAGCCCCCGGTTGAGGGTGCTGATCCCCATACGGTGGGCGGTGCGGATCACGTTATCCACGCCGGCCAGTTCCAGGGCCGCCACGGCGGGAATGTTATAAGAACGGGCCAGCGCCAGTCGCATGCGCTGTGGACCGTGGTACTTGCGGTCGTAATTTTCCGGCACGTAGGGCGCGCCGGATGCCTGCTGGAAGGCGGTGCGCACGTCCAGGAACATGTGGGCCGCGTTGCTGCCTTGGGCCAACAGGGTGAGATAGGTGAAGGGCTTGAACAAGGAGCCGGGCTGCCGGCCCTGTCCATCCACCGCTACATTGAATTGGCCGTCAATGGTCTCGTCCCAGTAATCCAGGCTGCCCATCATGGCCAGAACCTCGCCAGTGCCGGGGCGGATGACAACGACAGAGGCATTGCTGACCTCGTGGTCGCGGCCCACGTCATAGTCGCGCAGGGGGGGCAGGAATTGGGCGGCCGTACATCCGCTGTCTATGGCCTCCTGGATCACCGCTATCTCATCCTCGCCGGAGAGGCGGCGGACCTGAGCGCGAGCCACGCATTGGGTCTGCTCGTGCAGGTCCAGGTCCAGGGTGGTATAGACCTGCAATCCGCCCCGATACACCAGTTCGGGGCCGAACATGTCCTCTAACTGCTTGCGGACATAGATGGAGAAATGGGGCGCCTCGATACCGAATCGTTCGGTGAACTTGGCCAGGTTCCACGGCTCGTATTTGGCGGCCACCGCCTCCTCGCGGGTGATGCATCCTTGGCGCACCATCGCATCCAGCACGATGCCCTGGCGTTTGCGGGCTTCCTCCGGGTTGTCGAAGGGGTTCATGCGGGGGAATTGAGGGACAGGCGCCAGAGTTGCCGCTTCCGAGAGGGTCAAATCGTTGGCGCTCTTGCCAAAGTAGACTCGAGCGGCAGCCTCGATGCCATAGGCCAGGTTACCGTAGGGATTGGTATTGAGGTACCACTCCATGATTTGCTCCTTGGAGTAGTTTTGCGTGATGCGATAGGCCAACAGTACCTCGGTGACCTTGCGCTCGTAATCCTTCCATTCGGGACCTTCGGCGCTGACGTACCGCCGTTCTGGCTCGATGACAATGTTCTTGATGAGCTGCTGGGTGATGGAAGAGCCACCCTGAATCTGCTGATCCTGGACATTCGACCAGAAGGCGCGGGCGATGCCGCGCGAGTCGAAACCGGGATTGGTCCAAAAGGTCTTGTCCTCGCTGGCGATGGTGGCGCAGATGAGCGAGTCGGGGATTTGTTCCAGCGATACCCAGGTGCGATCCCCGCCAAAGGGATCAATCACCTCGTAAATCAGCGTCTCGCCGGTCCGGTCGTAAATTTTGGTGGTCTCGAAACTCTTCTCAGCCGCCTCAATCTGTTCCGGCTCGGGCAGATCGCGGGTAAAATAGGCGTATGTGCCCAGGGTGGTTCCCACGCCGCTGGCGATAACTCCCACGATGGCAAACACCACGATCAGCAGCAGAACACCAAGGATACGAATGGCCTGTCGTACGCCGCTGGTTTTTTCGGCCCGGCGGCGCTGGCGGCGCTGTAGAGCGATGTGTCGGACGATATGAACTGGTGTCATATTCGTACTCCTGTCGAACGGATTTTATGCCCGAATCGTACCAGAAATAGGGCAGATTGACAAGTTGCAGGGGAGCCAGGTTGACGGTCGTGGTGAGCTATGTTATACTCTCGCCATCGGCTGTTAGCCTGATCTTGGACCGAATTCTGGACACAGATCAACGTGGAAAAACACGGGTAAAATCAGATTCGTTCCATCTGTGCCCTGTCATACGGTTTCCATTGGCGACCCCGCGTGTGCGGCGGTCGCGTGTCTTGTCTGGACCGGTTATCGGAGCCCGGCTTCGAGGAGTAAATGTGAAGGCTCAAGTGATTCACGCGGCGAATAAGAACGCGGTGCAGCGCGCTAGCGAGGTCTTGAAGAGTGGTGGGCTGGTCGCTTTCCCGACCGATACAGTCTATGGGCTGGCTGTGTTGCCCTGGCGAGCTGACGCCGTGGCTCGTTTATACGAGGCCAAACAGCGCCCGGCCAGGAAGCCGATCCCGCTGTTGTTATCCGGGCCTGGCTATCTCGACCGGGTCGCGCGGGTGCCGGCCAAGTGTGAGCCTCAAGTCCAGCGATTGGCGGCCCGGTTTTGGCCTGGTGGGCTGACCTTGGTGTTTCCCAAGTCCGAATTGGTTCCAGACTCGATTAGTCAGGGCCCGACTGTGGCCGTGCGTGTGCCCGATCTGGTACTGGCCCGGGACCTGATTGATGCTGTGGGAGGTGTATTGGCGGTCACCAGCGCCAACCTGTCGGGCCAGCCGAGCCCTATCAACGTCCGAGAGGTCGAGGCGCAACTGGGGGATCGCATAGATTTGATTCTCGATGGGGGCCCCTCGCGTGTGGGCATTCCATCCACGATTCTGGACTGCACCGCTTCCCCGCCCAGGCTCTTGCGGCATGGTGCTATTTCTGCGCAGGCTCTGCAGGCGGCGATCGGGGCCATTCAAATTCCAAATTAAAAGGAGCAATTTGTCAATGAGTGAGCAACGCGGATTTACATTGTGGTTCACCGGATTGTCGGGAGCGGGCAAGACCGCTCTGGCGAAATTGGTCGAGCAGGAACTGCGCGCCCGCCATCTCAGGGTGGAACGGTTGGATGGTGATATCGTGCGCCAGAGTTTGACCCGCGACTTGGGGTTCAGCAAAGAGGACCGGGACGCCAATATCGAGCGGGTGACGTTTGTGGCTAAACTGCTGACCCGCAACGGCGTGGCGGTGCTGTGTTCATTCATCTCCCCCTATCGCGCCCGGCGGGCGAAATCACGCCAGGAGATTGGCGAATTCATCGAGGTGTTCGTCGAATGCCCGGTGGAAGAGTGCGCGCGGCGGGACGTAAAGGGACTGTACGAGAAAGCCTTTGCCGGCGAGATCCCCAACTTTACGGGCGTTTCGGACCCTTACGAGGAGCCGGATAACGCCGAGATTGTGATCCACACGGCGGAGGAGACGCCGGAGGAGAGCCTGGACAGGGTGATCGCCTATCTAGAGGAGCAGGGGTACATTCCATCTAAAACATGAAAGGTGAGAAGTGGTCGCCCCGGTGAGCGATCGGCCGCTGACCGGCACGGGTTGGGCGGAGCGTCTGTTCCCGGCTCTCGTTTTCGCCGTCGTGTTCGCCCTGTACGGGCTGACGGCCGCTCCTGGTGTGCTGTTCGGCGATCCGTCCGAATACCAATTCGTTCCGGCGGTGCTGGGCATCGCCCATCCGCCGGGATATGCTTTCTACATCCTGCTGGCCAAGCTGTGGCAGATCCTCGTACCGGTGGGGACCGTGGCCTGGCGCGCCAATCTCCTGTCGGCGGCGGTGGGGGCCGGAGCGGTGACGGGGGTCTACCTGATCGTCCGGGAGCTGGTCGCGGCGTCTTCCGTCTCCCGTATTGTACCTCGCGGCTTGCGCCTTTGGGCCCCCCTCTTTGCCGCTCTCTCCCTCGCCACGGCGACCGATGTTTGGCAGCACGGCATCCACGCCAACGCCCACATCGTCAGCGCGGCGCTGGTCGTCGTGCATCTGTGGCTCCTGATCCGCTGGTGGCGCACCGGACGCGATCGTTGGCTGGGACTGTTCGGCGTGGCCGTGGGGTTGTCCGTGACCCATCATCCCATCACGTTGATGGGCCTTCCGGCCTACGGACTGTTCATTCTGGCGGTCCGTCCCCGCCTCTTGTGCCAGGGCCGGGTGCTGCTGATGCTGGCGGGATGTGCGCTGCTGGGATTGGCGCCGCTGCTCTACTACCCCTGGCGCAGTCCCTCCGTCCCGTTCGGCCCTACCGATATGCGCACCTGGGAGGGGTTCTGGGGCCACGTCACGGCCCAGGGACTGCGGATTAACCTGTTCCACTTTGGCTTGGCCGACCAGCTCGACCGGGCGCTGGTCTTTTGGTCCCTGCTGCGGCTCCAGTTCGCCCTGCCGGTGATCGCCCTGCTCGTCGTCGGTCTGCTCTGGCTCGTCCAGCGGCTTCCCAAGCCGGCCCTGCTGCTGGGATCATTTCTCGCCTGTCATTTGCTCTTTACCCTCAACACCGTTCAGGATGTGATGGCGTATCTGCTCATTCCCTTCGCGGCCCTCTCCATTGCTGCCGGTGTGGGGGTGCTAGCCCCCGCCCCCCTCTGGGATTCGGTTAGCAAGGCGGGACGCGGGATGGGATGGGCGGCGCGTGTGCTCTTTGTCTTCCTCGTGCTCCTCTGGCCGTTCGTGCAGGCGGTGACCAACCTGCAGCGCGGCATATCTCTGCGCGACTTTACCGCGGCCGAGAACTGGGTCACGGCGGTCCATCGGCGGTTCGCTGGGACCGGAGAGGGGGCAGCGCTCCTGGCGGCCTGGGAGTACCTGACACCTCTGTGGGTCCACGCCTACACCCAGGATGGAGCGTTGGACGAGGAGGACGTGGCGTTGGTCTATGTCTCCACGGCCATCCCGTGGGCCGAGGCGGTCTGGAGACAGCTCGAGCAGGGGCGGGAGGCGGTCTACGTGCCGGATTATCGGCCGGCGCTGCGGGAGGCTGGCTTTCGACTGCTGCCGGAGAGGGTCCTCTACCGCGTGGTCGTCCCGCCGGCGGCCGATGCGGCTCCCGAGTATCCCCTGGACGTCTGGGCCGACGACCGGGTCCGCATTCTGGGCTACGACCTACCGTCCCAGGCCGTCCGAGTGGGCGAACCGCTGACGTTGATCCTGTATCAGAGCGTGACAGAGCCGCTGGCGGGAATCTGGATGCCATATGCCCGGCTGGGTTCGACGGAGGCGCGCTGGACGACGGACAGTCGGCTGCTCACCACGGAGTGGCTGCCGGGCGAGATCGTGGCGGAGCGGTACGAGCTGCCAGTGCCCTTCACGCTGCCACCGGGGGAATACGCCCTGCATCTGGGGTATGCAGACCTGAGCGGCGGGCGGGCCGAGCTGCTCCTCTCGACGGGGAGGAGCACGGTCGAACTGGAGACGATCAAGGTGCTGCCCAATTCCCAATGCCCGGCGGAGCGCGTCTTGGAGGGGGCGGTGGCTAATCTAGGTAACCAGGTCGCGCTGCTGGATGCTCGAGCGCGGAGTGGGTGGCGCGGTCGAGAGGCCGGGTGGGAGGAACCGCTGGCCGTCCGGGCGGGCCGTCCGCTTCACCTGACCCTGACCTGGCACGCCCTGACCACCCCGCGCGACAGCTACACGGTCTTTATTCACCTGATAGACGGCGCTGGTCGCCCTGTCTTGGGTCACGACTATACGCCCTTGGGGGGTGCCTGCCCTACGTATCTGTGGTTTCCCAAGTGGCTGCCGGGCCAGTCTTTCATTGATCCCTACCGCTTGGTCGTCCCGGCAGACCTGTCGCCCGGTGATTACTGGCTGGAGGTAGGGCTGTATGGGATGACTTCCCTTCGGCGGCTTCCTGTGGTAGACTTGACGGGCCACTTGGCGGGAGATCGAGTGATTCTGGGGCCGGTGCGGGTGGAGTAGGAGGTGGAGAATGGATGTAGCGGTGTTGATCTGGGTAGTAGCGCTGACCATTCTGGTGGTCGTCGGCGTGGTGTGGCTGTTGGACCTGCAGGCGCAACTGCGCAAGCTGCGCGCTCACTATGAAAGCCTGTTTACCGGAGAAGGGAAGGAGGACGCCAACACGGCGGTCGCTCTGGCGAACCTGTCCGCACGCCTGGGGGAGACGACGGCGCGCACCGAGCGGCTGGTCGCTCGCATCGAGGAGGTGGACGCGGCTCTGGCCCACACAGTGCAGGGGATTGGGCTGGTGCGCTTTCGGGCCTTTCAGGATACGGGGGGGGATCAAAGCTTTGCCCTGGCGCTGGCGGACGGTGAGGGGAACGGGGTCGTCGTCTCGGCCCTCTATGGGCGGGGGGCGACTCGTGTCTACGCCAAGCCTGTCCAGGGCTGGCTCTCCCCCAAGCCATTGGGCGAGGAGGAAGAGCAGGCCCTGGTCGAAGCTCGACAGGCCGTCTTGGGGGGAGGTCAAGCGATGGGACAGCGAGAGGATCAGGATGCCGGTCAGGATTGACAAAAACTTGGCGCTGATGTATTATCGGATGAACACTTCGACGCGACCGACCCGGGTCGCTAGTATAGCATAAGGAGGTGTATCTGTGTTTGGAAAGAAGGAAAAGCCAGCTCCGGCTTCCAAGATTCCTTTGCCGGTCTCGGCTCCTGCCACCAAGATCGAGACGGTCATCGGTCCCAATGCGCACTTTCGAGGGGATGTGCAGACGGATGGGGGGATGCGCATTGACGGTATCTTTGAGGGAAACATAGACGTGACCGGCAATTTGGTGATTGGGGAGGCAGCCAAGGTCATTGCCGAAATCACGGCGAACAATATTTCTATCTCTGGCGCCGTCAAGGGGAATATCGCGGCCAATCGGGTAGAGATATTGGAGACGGGTCGGGTGTGGGGCGATCTGGTCATCAATTCGTTGCTGCTCAACGAGGGGGCTTATCTGCGCGGGCAGACCACGATGCACGGGGACATTGAGCCGCCCTTGATTGAGCCTCCCAAGACCAAGGCCTCTCCCCAGCCTGCCAGGCCGCAGCCGAATAGAGTATCCTCCCCAGCGGATGATGCCCCGGCCAGCGCCGCCATTGTGGACATGGAGCCCAAGGAAGCCTTGAAAGAGGCTGAGTGATCCTCATCGTGTGTAGGCAACAGCCCCACCACCCGGTGGGGCTGTTATTTTTCTCCCCTTGGACGGGAGCGACTTCGTCGCGGGTTCAGATGACAGGCCAGGGAATCTGGCGGCGGGTGGGATCGGGGGTGGGAAAGGTCGCGCTCGTCGTCAGGGCCGCGCGGCGGATCTCCAGAGCGTCAATCTCTGGCTCTGATAGCAGAGCGCGCAGTGATTGACGCAGCATGCCCTGCTCGGTCAATTCCTCTCCCACAGCGCACAGGTCGGCCAGATAGGGGGCCGGGATCGCCTGCCCGGCAAAGTCCCAGATGACGGTGCGCAGTTTAGGCTCGGAGTGAAAGGTCAGGGCGTTGTCAATCGCCCAGATGCGATCCCACGGGTCCAGGAGCAAGTGACCGCCCTTACGATCGGCGTTGTTGGTCAGAATGTCGAACAGGGCTACCGGGAGCAGATCAGACCGCCGTTCGTCGCGCAGGGTAAAGTAGTGGGCGTGAGGGTCGGCGGCGATGTACAGTTGGAGCGCCCCCAGGCCGTAAGGCCCGTCCCGGAGGGTGGTGGGAGGGATGCGGGGCCATCCCAGGGCCTGGCTGACCAGGTGGGCGGCCACTTCTCTCAGACAGAGGGTGCCAAAGTCGAAATCCCACAGGGGCCGCTCGCCCTGGCGAGGCTTGTAGATGGCCAGGGTCTCGATCTCGGGGTCCCGTACCCGGGCCAGGAAAATGGCGTTGGAGCTTTCGAGAATCTGTCCGACCAGTTCCAGATCACCCTGGGAGAGCAGGTGGAGCGCCCGCTCGGCTGAAATGGTGACGGAGGATGCGAGATTCCTATTCTCCATTTGTCTCATAGAGCCGTTTACGTCCATTGTCGCGGATGCAGACGTGTTCCTCATCCGGTTCGATCGGCTCCTGGCACAGCGGACAGGTGGGACGTCCGGAGGCAACGGCGATGGAGGCCTGGTGGGCCAGAGCGGCCATCTGGACCCGGTTAGCCCAGATATGCACGGTGGTGCTGGGCTGCTGTTCCTCCGGGGTCAGTTCCTCGATCAGGATCACGATCATGTCCGCGTCCTTGTCGTAACCCAACCCCAGCTGGCCTGCTCGAAAGAGGGGGTCTACGGGATGGACGAGGGGGGTGATGGGCAACGGCGAGTGGCTCTCGATGCCTCCCAAGTGCTCCAGCATTCCCTGGATGGCGATGGACAGTGCGGCGGCGTGTTCCTTCTCGATGACCATGGTGATGAGCAGGTCGTCCTGGGCAGCCTGCAGGTAAAAGGTGCGCTTGCCGGGTGGGCCGATGGTGTCTATGGCGACGAAATCGGCGCGGCTCAATTCGATCAATTCGGGCAAGCTCATTTTTCTTCTCCTCCCACGACAGCGACCAGGTGACCGGTGTCGTTCAGACACAGCAGACGGGGCATCGCGTCGCTCAGAGCCAACATCGTCAGCGAGGCCGGGCTGATGACCAACCGCTGAAACAAGTCGAGGTGGAGACCGACGTAGTGGGCGACGGCGGCCTTGATGAGGTCGGCGTGAGAGACGATGGCGATGGTCTGCTTGGGATGTTGGGTGTGCAGACGTTCTAGTTCCGCCACGACGCGAGTTTGCATCTCGTATATCCCCTCACCGCCGGGAAAGCGGGCCCGGCTGGGGGTGACCTGCACGGTGCGCCACAGCCGTCGGCGGCGCAGCCGCTCCAACGACTGCCCGGTCCAGCGTCCATAGCGGACCTCGCCCAGTTCCTGCCGCGTGACGACCGGCAGGTGATGGGGGGCGGCGACGATCTCGGCCGTCTCCAGTGTGCGTTCCAGGGGACTGGCATAGACCGCGGCGATCTCGACTGAGGACAGGCGCTCGGCTAGGGCCAGGGCTTGGGCCTGACCGATCTGATTGAGGTGGATGCCGGGCGTCCATCCGGCCAGGAGGTGCTCCTTTTGGGTGTCGTTGACGCCGTGGCGAATCAGCAGCAGGTGTGTCACGTCTCGTCCTCCGATTCCTCCCCGGATGATTGGGAGAATTGGCGCTGTCTTTTGGCCAGTTCGATCAGCCGGTTCTCGACCTGCCGGTTGATGGTGCCGGCGGGAAAGTTGCCCTTGGCGTCTCGCTCTCCGGCCGGGAGACCGGTCAGCAGCATGATAGCCTGGTCCACCGTTTGCACGGGGTAGATGTGAAATTGACCCGCCGCCACCGCGTCCACGACGTCCTGGCGCAGCATGAGGTGCTGCACGTTGGAGGTGGGGATGATGACTCCCTGCTCCCCGGTCAGCCCGCGGTGGTGGCAGACGTCGAAAAAGCCCTCGATCTTTTCGTTGACACCGCCGATCGGTTGGGCCTGGCCGTTTTGGTTGACAGAGCCGGTGATGGCGAGGGATTGTTTGATCTCGACATGGGCCAGCGCTGAGAGCAGCGCGCACAGCTCGGCCATCGAGGCGCTGTCCCCTTCCACTTCACCATAAGATTGCTCGAACACCAGGCTGGCCGAGAGGGAGAGGGGATAGTCAGGGGCGTAGCGGCCGCTGAGAAAGCTCGAGAGAATCAGCACGCCCTTGGAGTGAATGGGGCCGCCCAGTTCGACCTCGCGCTCGATGTCCACCACCTTGCCCTCGCCCAGGCGGACGCGGGCAGTGATGCGGTTGGGCTGGCCGAACGTGAAATTGCCCAGCTTGATGACCGACAGGCCATTGACCTGTCCCACGCACGTCGACTGGGTGTCAATCAGAATCGTGCCGCGTTGGATGCTTTCGTACACTCGCTCCCGCACCCGGTCGGCGCGGTGAACCTGCTCATCGATGGCGTGCTGCACGTCGGCGGCGGTCACGACGCCGTTGCCGGACACGGCGGCCCAATAGTCGGCCTCGCGCAGCAGGTCGGCGATGCTCAGCATGTGGGCGGAGAGTTTCTTCGAGTCACAGGCGATGCGGGCGCTGTGGTCAATGATGCGGGCGACGGCCTCTCGGTCGAAGGGGCGCAGGTCCTCCAGGCGCGCTTTGGTCGCGATCAACCGGGCGTACAGGAGGTTGTTCTCCGGCGTCCGGTCCATCTCTTTGTTAAAGTCCACTGCCACTTTGAACAACTCGCCAAAGTCTGGGTCCAATTCGTAGAGCATATAGTACAGCAACCGCTCGCCCACCAGGATCACCTTGACGTCCAGCGGGATCGGCTCCGGTTCCAGCGAGACGGTGCTGACCAGGCTGAGGGCCTGTCCCAGCGGTTCGATGCGTATCTCGCGGGCGCGGAGGGCCCGTTTGAGGCCGTCCCAGGCGTAGGGTTGGAGCAGCACCTGCCGGGCATCCATGATCAGATAGCCGCCGTTGGTGCGATGCAAGGCGCCGGGCTTGATGAGGTTGAAATCGGTGATGAGAGCGCCCATCTGGGCGATGTGTTCGATCCGCCCGATGAGGTTGTTATAGGTGGGGTACTCTTCGAACACCACGGGAGCGCCCCGCGAGTCGCTGTGATCCACCAGCAGGTTGACCTGGTAGCGGCGCAGCAGCGGGGGTCCGCTGAGGGGGCGGGGCAGCGGCACAGGCATGGCCCGGTGCGGCTCCTCGGATCGTCCCAGTTCGCGGAACTCGTCTACGTTGCCGACAATGTCCTGCTGCACTGTGTCCAGGTACTCGACCACGGGAGACAGTTCGGCATACTTTTGTCGCAGCTCGTCAATGCGATGACCAACGGCGAACATGGCCACCTGGCGGTCCAGTTCCTTTACTCGTTCCCGCGCCTCTCGCTCCCACTGGCGCATATGGTGCAGTATCTCTTGAAGCTGTTCTTGCACCTTGGGAATGTCCTCTTCAAACCGGTGGCGCTCCTCCTCCGGCAACTCTTGGAATTTGTCTGGGCCGACGACTTCGCCGTCGTGCATAGGAGCGAAGAACAGCCCCGATGTGGTGTGGATCAGGGCGATGTCGCGCTCGCGGGCCTGTTTCTGAATGGTAGAAAAGGCCTCGCCCTGCTTTTTCTTGAACGCTTCCTCGGCCTCTTGCCGCTGGGTGCGATACTCGTCGCTCTCGAAGGCGGCCGGAATGGCGACGATCAGCTCATCAATCAATTGCTCCACGTCCTGGCGCAGTTCGACTCCCCGGCCGGCCGGAAGGCGCAGGGCGTGGGGTTTGTGGGGTTGTTTGAAATTGTTGACATAGCACCAATCGGAGGGAATCGGTTCGTCGCTGGCCTGTTGGTTGAGGAATTGGGTGATGGTGGTGCGCTTCCCGGTGCCGCTGGGACCCAGGGCAAAGAGGTTGTACCCCTCGCGCCGAATGCGGATGCCGAACAGGATGGCATCCACTGCCCGTTCCTGCCCGACGATCTCTCTCAGGCTGAGGTCCGTCAGGTCGTCCGTCGTCTCGAAATCGAACATGGAGGGGTCGCATTGCTGGCGCAGTTGGGGCGCGGGCAGTGGTGACATGACGGCTGTTGATGGCGGCGTCGTTTTTGAATTTTGCATGGGCGGGCTCCCTAATCTGTGGCCTTTAACCCCGGTTCGTACGCGGTGATGGCGGCGCGCCACCGCTCGGGGATGGGGACGGCTCGTTGGGCTGTGTAATCGTAGCACACCTGTACGGAGCGGGCCAGGGCGGCCAGCCGACCATCCCCTCCCTCCATGCGGTACTCGAAGATAAAGCTCGAATTGCGCAGTTCGCTCACTCGCACCTGAATCGTCGTCTGCTCCCCCAGTTTGAGGGGCGACTTGAACTGGCAGGTCGCTTCGGCCAGAATCATGCCGATCTCGGACGGATCGGCAGTGACCAGGTCCAGCCTGTGCAAGTAGTGGATGCGGGATTGTTCCAGGTAGGTAAAGTAGACGGCATTGTTGACATGTCCCATCGGGTCCAGGTCGCGCCAGCGAATCTGGAGCTGCGTCGAAAAGCGAAATAGGTCTTGGGTCATTGTTTACCTCAAAAAATGCGTGTCCAACGGGAGGGACGGATTCCCCCTCCTTCGTGCCTAAACAAGTTCGATGAACTGGACCTTGTTCGTCTCCAGGTCGAGGATGCAGAAGGAGCGGGATTGTTTGCGTGTGCCTCCCAGAGCGCCTGGGTTGATCACGCGGGTGTGGCCTACCATTTGGTCGCGGCGTTGGTGGGTGTGGCCGTGAAAGACGTAGGCATACTGTCCGGACGTGATGAGATTTCCCAGCACCTCGTTGTTGTCCCCATGAATCATAGCTGTGGCATAACCGTCCACCACAGGCCGATGTAGCCAGGCCAGGCGTCCCGGCCCTACCAGTTCCTCGGCGGTTTGAGCCAGACCGATGTGGCGGTCCATATTTCCTTGGGCGATCCACAGGTCGAAATCTGTCAACAAGTGGATGATGCCAGGCTGACACACGTCACCACAGTGAAAAACCCGGCTCACGTGCTGGTCCTTGAGCTTGGCCAATGCTCGCGCAAGATTTCCCACGTTGTCGTGGGTATCCGATATGATGCCGATTTTCATCCCCGCCCTCCGTAGTAGATGATAGCAGAAAGCGGCGTATTGTGCAAACTGTTGTAGGGGTGACTTGTCGTTCAGCAATTCCCGTTATGGAGTTCGTAGTAGCGACTTTAATCGCTGTTTGCGCAATAGAAGCGACTAAAGTCGCCACTACGAACGTCAAATGTGTGACGGCGATGCTAAAACGGGAATTGCTGCTTGTCGTTTGCGCAAAGCGGGGTATAGTTATGCTATGACAACCCCATGGAATTCCGAGTTCCGCGTTCTTTTTGTGGAGCGGTTGTTGGCCTGGTTTGCCGCCCACGCTCGCCCGCTTCCCTGGCGGCAGGACCGCACCCCGTACCGGGTGTGGGTGGCGGAGGTGATGTTGCAGCAGACCCAGGTCAGGACGGTAGTGCCGTACTATGAGCGGTTTCTGGCCCGCTTCCCCACGGTGCAGGCGGTGGCGGACGCGCCGTTGGAGCAGGTGTTAAAAACGTGGGAGGGATTGGGGTACTATGCCCGCGCCCGTCATCTGTACGCTGCGGCCCGGCAGATAGTGGACCGGTGCGATGGCCAGATTCCCGGCACGTTCGACGAACTGCTGGCCCTGCCGGGGGTGGGACGGTACACCGCCGGCGCGGTAGCCTCTATCGCTTTTGGGCAGGACGTGCCGGCCGTGGACGGGAACGGGCGGCGGGTGCTGTGCCGCGTCTTGGATGTGCGGGATGATGTGCCCCGCTCGGCGACGCAGCGAAAACTGGAGGGTTTGACCCGGGACTTGTTGCCATCGGGGCGAGCAGGAGTATTCAACGAGGCGTTGATGGAACTGGGAGCCACGGTCTGTACGCCGCGGGCTCCCGATTGTGCCCACTGTCCGCTGCAGACACTGTGTCAGGCTCACGCGGAAGGCACCCCGGAGGCGCTGCCGGTGCGCCCGTTGCGCCGTCGCCCCCCTCACTATGACGTGACCGCGGCCGTCACGCTGCAGGCCGATGGGCGAGTGCTGGTCGCGCAGCGCATGCCCGATGACCTGCTGGGGGGGCTGTGGGAGTTTCCCGGCGGCAAACAGGAGGACGGCGAGACGCTGACCGAGTGCCTGGTTCGAGAGATGCAGGAAGAGATGGGTGTTCACGTGGAGGTGGGGGAGTCGGTGGCCGTCGTCGAGCACGCCTACACTCACTTTCGCATCACGCTGCACGCCTTTTGCTGCCGGTTGGTGGATGGCGAACCGTGTTGCCTGGAGTGCGCCGATTTTCGCTGGGTGACGTTGGGAGAATTGGACGAGCTGCCTATGTCGGTAGTCAACCGGAAGGTGGTCCAAGCGGTACAGGAGTTGGGTTGTGCTGGCCTGTTCGGTCGGCTATAATATTTGCAGAGAGGAGGAATAGAGATGGAACGGTATCGCGTGAAACCAAAAAGTTCAATTGACCCGAGTCAGTGGGATCCCAACGACAGGAGCGCGTTCGACGGCGGCAAAAAGAAGGGGCGGAAGGCGCTGCTGGCGCTCAACGAGCGGTTGGAGATGCTGCAAGAGCTGCTCTATGCGGAGAATCGGCACAAGGTGCTGGTCGTGCTGCAGGCGATGGACACCGGCGGCAAGGATGGCACGATTCGGCACGTCTTTGAGGGGGTCAATCCCCAGGGAGTGCGGGTGGCAAATTTCAAGGTCCCCACGCCAAAAGAGTTGGCTCACGACTATTTGTGGCGCGTCCATCAACAGACGCCGGCCCAGGGTGAGATCGTGATTTTCAATCGCAGTCACTATGAAGACGTGCTGGTGGTGCGGGTGCACGAGTTGGTGACGGCGGAGAGGTGGGGCCGGCGGTACGATCACATCAACCAGTTTGAGCGCATGTTGGTGGATGAGGGCACGACGATTCTCAAGTTCTTTCTCCACATTGACCTGGACGAGCAGAAGGAGCGGCTGCAAGCCCGGTTGGACGAGCCGCACAAGCGCTGGAAATTCAATCGGGGGGATTTGAAAGAGCGCCAACTCTGGCCGGCCTACATGGAGGCCTACGAGGATGTGCTCAGCAAGACCAGCACGGCCTATGCCCCCTGGTACATCGTGCCGGCCAACCGCAAGTGGTACCGTAACCTGGTGGTGGCAACTGTCCTGGTGGAGACGCTGGAAGGGCTTGGTATGAGCTATCCAGAGTCGGAGGAGAACCTGGACGACGTAGAGATCGAGTGACAAACTCGTGGGGCGAGCAGGTGTTGCGAGAAAAGATTCTCGGCCTTGGGTATAGAGCTGTCCGACCGCACAGTGGCGTCACGTTCGTCACGCTGATCGTCGTGGCGCTGTTGTTGAGCGGAGCGTTCTGGATGGGGAGCGCTGTTTCTGCGGAGGGCGCCCTGCCGGTTGCCAGTTGGGGGACAGGGGTGGCGGGGGATGGCGTCGAGTTCGAGCGCGTCTCGCCGGAACAGGGGTTGTCTCAAAGCTCGGTCCACTGCATCCTGCAAGATCAGCAGGGGTTTATGTGGTTTGGCACCTCGGACGGGTTGAACAAGTACGACGGGTACAGCTTTACGGTCTACAAGTATGATCCGGAGGATCGTTACAGTCTGAGTGATAACATGGTGCGGGCTATTTACGAGGACCGGGAGGGGGTGCTCTGGGTCGGGACTCGGGATGGCGGACTCGACAGGTTCGAGCGCGAGACGGGCCGTTTCATTCGTTACCAGTACAACGCCAACGAGCCGACTACCCTGGGCAGCAATTACGTGTTTTCGATCCACGAGGATCATTGGGGAACGCTCTGGATAGGGACAAACGGTGGGGGTCTCAACCGGTTCGATCCGGAGACGGAGCGATTTACCCGGCATCAACATCGTATCAGCGATGCCGCCAGTTTGACCAGTGATCGGGTTCTCTCTGTCTACGAGGACCGCGCGGGGGTACTGTGGGTGGGGACGAACAACGGGCTGGATCGGTTTGATCGGGAGACGGAAACGTTCGTCCATTTTCAGAACGATCCGGACGATCCGCACAGTTTGAGCAGCAAGATTGTGCTGGCTATCTATGAGGGTCGGGCGGGGGAACTGTGGATTGGGACGGGCGGCGGCGGCCTCAATCGCTTGGATCGGGAGACGATGGCGTTGCTCACGTTTGCCCGGGGAGAAGGAGTCGCGGGACAGGTCATGGTCGCCGGCGAAGCGGCCATCGTGGAGGATGTGCTCGCAGACCCCCATCAGAAGAGGGAACGCCCGGGCGCACATCAGGTTGTCCTGGCGGAGGGCATTTGCTCCTTTATGCATCTTCCCATCAAGGTGGATGACGATGTGTTCGGTGTCTTTAACGTGAATTTTGTCACGCCGCACGCCTTTGGGGCGGGCGAGATTCGATTGTTCACCGCCCTGGCTCAACGGGCAGCCCTGGCGATCCAGAACGCCCAGGTGTACGAGCGGGCGCAAGAGCTGGCGGTGATGGAGGAGCGCAACCGTTTGGCGCGGGACCTGCACGATGCCGTCACCCAGACCCTCTTTTCGGCCAGTTTGATTGCCCAAGCCCTGCCCGTGATCTGGGACAATGACCGGGAAGAGGGGCATCAGTTGTTGACGGAAATGCAGCGCTTGAGCCGGGGAGCGCTGGCAGAGATGCGAACCTTGTTGTTGGAGCTGCGACCGACGGCGTTGGAGGAGATGAGGAGGCAGTGTCTCGTAGAGCACTGCCTCCTTGCATTCCCGAACCACGTCGTCTAGACAATCCGCATGGACGATGGACGGCTTCCCATAGCCGCTAAATCCGAAAGCAGAATCGGCTATCTGGCCTCTCTTCGAATGCGCTCGCCCTCGGCAAAGCCCACGGCCAGGGCCTTCAAATTCAAGTCCGCCGTACCCTTGGGGGCCCGGTCCCGAACTGCGGCCTCCATCGCTTCTCGCGATACGATACCGGTCAGCGCGGTCAGCATGCCCAATCCCACCACGTTAGCGACGATCTCTCGCCCCGTCGCTTGGCGGGCCAGGCTGGTCAACGGTGCCCGCACGGCCCGCGTCGTCGGGGCGCGGGAAACGTGATCCTGGTCCAGAATCAGCAGGCCGCCCTCGCGTATCTGGCCGCCATATCGGTCGCATGCCTCCTGGCTCATACAGAGGATGATGTCGGACTGGAGCACTTTGGGATAGTGGATATCCCCATCGGAGATGACCACTTCGGCCCGGCTGGCTCCGCCTCGGGCTTCTGGGCCATACGATTGGGTCTGCACGACGTTCTTGCCGTCTCGAATCGCCGCATCGGCCAGCAGGATGCCGGCCAGGATAGCTCCCTGTCCACCGGTGCCGGCCAGTCGGACTTCATATCGCCTCGCCATCAGGCCACCTCCGCTTCTGCCCGTTCAATGATGTGGTCGTAGAGCTGCGTGTATTCGGGGACGGCTCGATCCACGAACACGCCGCGCACGATCAACCCCTGTTTCTCCTCTTCACTCATCCCGTCGGCCTGTCGGCGCGTGACACTCTGTTCCTTGAGACGGCGCATCATATCGGGGGCCGTGCCCCAACGGTTGATGCGGCCCAGGGTGGTGTGGCAGTAGCTCACGGCCTCGACCACCGTAAACCCCTCCTTTTCGATGGCCTGAGCGATGTACTTTTCCAATTCCCGCACGTGGTAGACGGTGCTGCGGGCGACAAAGGCCGCTCCCGACACCGCTGCCAGTTCGGCGATGGGAAAGGGCTGCTCGATGTGTCCGTAGGGAGCCGTCGAGGCGATAGCATCAGTGGGGGTGGTGGGTGAGTATTGACCGCCCGTCATCCCGTAGGTGGTGTTGTTGACCACGATGGTGGTCAGCCCAATGTTCCGCCGCGCGGCGTGGATAAAGTGGTTGCCGCCGATGGCCAGGGCATCGCCATCTCCCATGACGACGATTATCTTCATCTCTGGGCGCACCATTTTCAGCCCAGTGGCAAAGGCCAACGCCCGGCCGTGAGTGGTGTGCATGGTGTTGAAATCCACATAGACCGGCATACGCCCGGTGCACCCAATGCCCGAGATCATGGCGATGTCGTTCTTGTCCAGTTGCAGATCATCTATGGCCCGGATGATGCTGCCCATCACGATGCCGATCCCGCACCCTGCGCACCAGACGTTGGGGAACTTTTTACTGTGACGCAGATAGCGCTCGTGCACCCGCGACTCGCGCGGGGTCTTGACCTTGTTGAAGGGTTGTTTCGTCGTCATTAGGCCCACTCCTCGATAGCGGCTAAAATCTGAGCCGGCTGAATCATCTCCCCATCGGCCCGATTGACCCGCCGGACTTTGTGTCGTCCGATGACCCGCTCCACCTCCAGGGCGATCTGGCCCATGTTCATCTCTGGCACCACGACTCGATGCAGTCGGGCGGCGGCGTGTTCCACCACCTCCTCTGGGAACGGCCACAACGTCTTGAGGGCCAGGAACCCGACCTCGCGCCCCCGCTTCCGCGCTTTCTCCACCGCGTAACGGGCCGAGCGGGCTGTCGCCCCGTAGGCGATGATCAGGGTCTCGGCGTTTTCGATGCCGTCGGCATCGTACAGCAGAATCTCGGACAGACTGCGTTCGATCTTGCGAAAGATCCGGTCCAGCCAGGGCTGCACTTCATCTGACCGGTTGGTGGGGTAGCCTCGTTCGTCGTGGTGCAGGCCGGTGATGTGGTAGCGATACCCCGTGCCAAAAGGCATCAGCGGCGGCACGTCGGCGGGAAAATTCTCATAGGGCTTGTACCACTCGGGTGGGACCGTCGTGCTGGGGCGTTCCACCAATTCGATTTCCTCGGGCGAGGGGAGAGTGACCCGCTCCCGCATGTGGCCGATCACCTCGTCCAACAGGAGGATCACCGGTGTGCGGTACAGTTCGGCAAAGTTGAATGCCTGAACCGTCAGGTCAAAGGTCTCCCGGACGGACGAGGGGCAGAGGGCGATGATAGGGTGGTCGCCGTGGGCGCCCCAGCGGGCCGCCATCACGTCTCCCTGTGAGGGGCTGGTGGGGCGACCGGTGGAGGGTCCCAGTCGCTGCACGTCCACGATGACACATGGGATCTCGGTCATCGCAGCATAGCCAATGTTCTCCTGCATCAAGCTCAGGCCAGGGCCAGAAGTGGCGGTCATCGCCTTGGCGCCGCCCACTGCCGCGCCAATGACGGCCGCAATGGAGGCGATTTCGTCCTCCATCTGGATGAATCTGCCGCCCACCTGGGGCAGTCGCCGGGCCAGCACCTCGGCGATCTCGGTGGCCGGGGTGATGGGGTAACCGGCGAAAAAGTAACAGCCGGCAGCGATGGCGCCCTCAGCACAGGCGGC
This sequence comes from Chloroflexota bacterium, assembly GCA_011048615.1. Taxonomy (GTDB): domain Bacteria; phylum Chloroflexota; class Anaerolineae; order B4-G1; family B4-G1; genus DSDT01. Next base: position 38,651 of record DSDT01000368.1, read on the forward strand.
GTCGCCTTGCATCAACCGAGCGCTCGGTTCGGTAGTCATGCGATTTCCTCCTCTGGAGATGGCTCGATATCCGTCACAAAGATGGCAAAGTCTGGACAGTGCAATTCACACCATCGGCAGGCAGTGCACTTTTCCGGATGGGCGATGATGACTCGCCCATCTGATCCTTGCTCGAGGACGCCTACCGGGCAGAACTCGAGGCACAGGCCGCAGCCTTTGCACCAGTTGGGGAAGATGGTCACTTGGCCGCGGGGCAGCCGTCGTTGGGCTTGTGGCTCTTTCTCCTGCCCGGTCTGATCGGTAGTCGTTTCATTCGTTTCATTCATTGGTCATCCGGCTCCTGTTGAGAATCCATAGTGCGGCCATTATCGCACAAAACGGGGCTTTGGGCCAGTGCCAGAACACGGCTCCTTTTGAGCATTTTTTGTGTTCAGATTGAGGGTCTACTGCGTTGGAACGATTTGTTGGACCCACTGGGCCGCGCGCTCAAGCTCGCCATCCCGCAGTGGGCCTTCTGTCCCTTCCACAAAGAACCCGGCCGGCGGCATGGCCCGCGTCCCGCCTTTTTTGACCAGCCGGGCGGCCATCGGCTCGGCGGCGTAGCCAAAGAATCCGACGAAAAAGTTCAGGACACGCGAGTTGACCTCTTTGACGTCCATACGGGTGTCGAAGGCGGCCACCTTGACATCGCTCAGGCTTTTGGATGGGAGACTTGACAGCCATTTCTTGACTGCTGGCGTGGGGCTGAATGCCCGCGTCGGTGAACCGACGACGAGGGCGTCCAGTTGGCTCAGGTGCTCCGGCCGGACATCTCCTACCCGGAGGGTTTGGACCTCCGCCTGATGGAACAACGCCTGGCCCATAGCCTGGGCCACCTGCTCCGTGTTGCCGAAAAAGGAATCGTAGACGATCAATACGTTCATCGAGATACACCTCCCTGTATAAAATGGCTCTACGCAGATTTGTGGGGTAGGGCAGTTTCTATACCTGCCCGGCGGGTAAGAAACTGCCCGGCGGGTAAGAAACCCGCCCTACAGGTATATTTTCGCCTTCGTCACCTGCTACGCAGATTTGTGGGGTAGGGCAGGTTTCTATACCTG
>DSDT01000134.1 GCA_011048615.1 Chloroflexota bacterium
CCATGATCCTGGTGCACCTGGGAGGGCTGATCGTGGCGATCATTCTACTGGTTCGCCGCCGCAGCACGCCAGCTATTCTGGCCCTGGTCGCCTTTGGGCTGCTGTTGGTCACGTCCTTTGCCAGCCTTTTCCGGGGCGCGCTGATCAACCAATTTGCCTCCCAGATGAGATACGGCCAGATAGGTTGGCTGGTCGCTGGTATTGGCTGCTGTTGTAGTATCTTGGACGTGATCGCTTTCATTTGCCTGATCGTGGCTATCTGGCAGGCGGTATCTGGCGTGCGGCCGGCCGTCTCGACGGGTGTGGATACGGAGGCGGTCCCAGCGGAGACGGTGGTCCAGGGGACGTCAGACTCGGAGATCCTGGAGGGAATCATCGAAATCCCAGATGAGCCATCGGACAGCCCCACCCAGGTGCTGGTGGAGACGGACGGGTCGCCCCCGGTTTCAGGGGAAGCGCCGCCGTCCCATTACGCCACCCGCGTGCTGGACGAGGCGCTGGAAGAGGAGGCCGAGAATCCCTACGCCACACGGGTGCTGAGCGAAGCGGTGGACGATGAGACCGCCAAGGTTCCGCCGGATAGCGAGTGAAAACCGCCGATTTTGATTACGACCTGCCGCCGGAGCTGATCGCCCAGACGCCCATCGAGCCGCGCAGTGCCTCCCGCTTGATGGTGGCGCACCGCTCCACGGGCGAAATCTCCCATCGTCGCTTTGGCGATCTACTCGAGTTCCTCCGTCCAGGCGATCTGTTGGTGCACAACGAGAGCCGGGTCATTCCAGCCCGGCTCTTTGCCCGCAAAGCGACCGGCGGGCAGGTAGAGATTCTGCTGCTCCGCCAGCGGGCCGACAGGGTCTGGGAGACGTTGGTCAAGGGGAAGCGCGTCCGCGGGGGTGCGCGGCTGGCGCTGCTCGATGGCCCGGCTGGCGCTCCCAACGGCGCGGAGGCCGAGGTAGTCGAGGCGGGGGAACGCGGCATGCGGGTGTTATCTTTCGACCGACCGGTGTTGGAACTGGCGGAGCGAGTGGGTGTCACGCCGCTGCCCCCCTACATCCACACCCCCCTGGCGAAACCGGAGCGGTACCAGACGGTCTATGCGCGAACGCCCGGCTCGGCGGCCGCGCCCACCGCCGGCATGCATTTCACGCCAGAACTGTTACTCCGGCTGCGCGAGGAGGGGATCGGGTCCGCGTTCGTCACCCTGCACATCGGGTTGGACACCTTCCGCCCGGTGGGGGAGGAGCGGGTGGAGGACCATCAGATGCACACCGAGCACTGCTGGCTGACGCCCGCGGTGGCCCGGCAGATCAACCAGGTCAGGTTGGCTGGGGGGCGCGTCGTCGCCGTGGGGACGACCAGCGTGCGGGTGTTGGAGACGGCGGCGCGGGCAGCGGCGGACGGCGCGGTCGACGCGGAATCCTGCCCGCTGCAGACAGTGCGCGCTTTTGAGGGTGCCACCGACCTGTTCATCTATCCGGGCTATCGGTTCCGTGTCGTGGACGTGCTGATCACCAATTTTCACCTGCCCCGCTCGACGCTCCTGATGCTGGTGTCAGCGTTTGCGGGCCGGGAGCTGATCCGGCGTGCCTACGCCGAGGCGATCCGGGAGCGTTATCGCTTTTACAGCTTTGGCGACGCGATGTTGATTCTCTAGGTCTAGTCTGCGCTGATGGTGTAATCGTAGGTGATCTCGGCTGCTTCGCGCAGCGTCGCGACGACGGAGCAGTACTTTTCCTCCGAGAGTTGAATCGCCTTGCGCACGGCCTTTTCATCCAGGTCCCGGCCTCGCAGATCATAGTGAATGTGGATCTTGCGGTAGGTCCATGGGGGATCAACCTCCTGATCGCCAGTGATGGTGATCTCTAGACCGGTCAACCGCTGGCGTTTCTTTTGCAGAATTTCCACGACGTCGTAGCCGGTACAGCCGCCGAGAGCTACCATCAGCAGTTGGGAGGGGCTCATCCCCGTCCCGTTCTCCTCGTCCTGCGAAGACATCACCACAGAGTGTTTGGTGTTGTCGGTGCCGACGAACTGCTTTTTTTCGATCCACTTGACTCGCACGGTTTTTGCCATGTGCGCGTGACCTCCTGTTGGTGTAGACAATTATCCTCTTTCCATCAGCGTCCTCAACTGCCGCGCCGTGCCGACGGCCTGTCCCTGCCAGTGGTTGTTCATATAGACCAGTGTCAGGGGGGCTTCTTGGTCCAACTGCTCGATCTTGGGGGTCCACTCCTCCAGTTCCTCTTCGGCATAGCTATAGTCGTACCGCTCCCACGCCTCGTCGTGCTGCCACCATTTGTCATAGTTCCGGCCGTGGAAGCGGACGTATGCCACCGGCCCCGTGGCCACGGCCACCGGCGGCACCAGGCTCTTGAAGCGCGGCTGGTCCACGCAGCAGAATTCCAGGTCCAGCGCCCGCAGCGCCTCGAAGGTGCGCTCCTCGATCCAATCGCGGGAGCGGAACTCGACGACCACCGGCAGTTCGCCGAACCCCTCCCGTATCCGCTCGAGATACGCCCGGTTGGCCGGGTTGGCGTGGAAAGAGTGGGGAAATTGGGCCAGCACACAGGCGAATTTCTCCGCCTCGATCAGCGGGGCCAGCGCGGCGGTGAACTGCTCGATCTGGGGGGTGGGGTCCTCCCGCTCGTGGGTGATGCCCTGGAAGGCCTTGATCGAGAAGAGAAAGCCAGCGGGAACCTTGGTCGCCATCTGCTCCAGCGTGCGGGCATCGGGGATGCGAAAGTTCAACTCGTTGGTGGGAAACTCGGCGGCATAGTGGGCGAGCCATTCCTGCTTGGGCAGGCCCTCGGGGTAGAAGGGCCCCACCCAATCCTGGTAGCTGAATCCGCTCGTGCCAATCAGGATGGTCATTTTTTCTCCCTTCGCAACCACTCAGTCCATAGTTACAGTCTTTCAGAGAAAAAGTTTCCTTTCATGTCTGTGAATCTCTGTCTTCTCGGCGAATCTCTGTGTTCAAATTAGACTGTCTGGGTAGTCATCTCCCATCTATACCATGCGGGGCACGCGGGCCAGAATCTCGGAGATGACCTCATAGTTGATGGTCCCCAGCCAATCGGCCACCTCTTCGGCGCTGATCTCGTCCTCTCCCTGGCGACCGATGAGGACGACCTCGTCTCCCACCCGGACGTTGGCGATGTGGTCCACCTTGATCATGGTCTGATCCATACAGACTTGTCCCACGATGGGGGCCCGTTCTCCTCGGACCAATACCGACTGCCAGCGGGTGGGAGCGCGGCGGAATCCATCGGCGTAACCGACGGGAATCACGGCGATGGTCTCTTGTTCTTGGGTCTGGTAGGTGTTGCCATAGCTGACGTAACTGCCGGGGGGCAGCGTCTTGACCTGGGCGATGGTGGTCTTCCAGGCCAGCGCCGGGCGAAAGCCGGGCGGTAGGGATACGTGGGGGGAGGGTTGCAGGCCGTACATGGCCAGACCCAGGCGGACGGTGTTGAAATGGGATTCGGGCAGACGGAGGATAGCGGCCGAGTTGGCGCAGTGAACGAAGCGCAGTGTGACATCGAGGTCGGCCAATTGGGCTAACACGTCCTGGAAGCGGCCTAGTTGCCAGCGCGTATACACCAGGTCTGGATCGTCGGCCACCGAAAAGTGGGTGAAAATCCCCTCCAGGTCCAGGCCGGGCAGCTCCCGGATCTCTTGGATGAACGGGACGACTTGATCCGGCAGCAGGCCCAATCGCCCCATGCCGGTGTCTACCTTGACGTGGACGCGCGCGGTGCGGCGCAGATCGGAGGCGGCGCGGCTCAAGGTGCGGGCGATGTCCGTGTCGTAGAGGGTGAGGGCGACGTCGTGCAGCAGCGCGTTCCGGACCAGCCATGCTGGGGTGTAGCCCAGGACCAGGATGGGGGCGTTGATCCCTCCATGACGGAGTTTCATCCCCTCGTTGACCGAGGCCACGCCGCAGCACGCCGCGCCGTTGTTGAGGGCGGTCCGGGCGACGGTGAGGGCGCCGTGGCCGTAGGCGTCGGCCTTGAGCACCGCCATAATCTCTACGTTCGGCCCGACGATCTTTTTGATCTGCCGGACGTTGTAGGCCAGGGCCTCCAGGTCTACCTCTACCCAGGTGGGCCGGGCCGGCCGGGCGGTCCGCACCGCCAGCCCATCCGTCCGCTGCACCAGCCGGTCCTGATCCGCCGGGTCCGCCAATAAACCCTCCACGACCTGCTCCATCCGGCTCTCGACGTCCCCCTTGACGAGCACGACGTCGCCCGGCTGGAGCTGCGGCTTGAGATGGCGCACCACGTCTCGGGTTGTATAGGTGACCAGGGTCTGCTCGCTCAGGAGGCCGGTCTCCTGAGCGGCCTCGGCGATCCAGACCGCGCGCTCTCCCTTGGTGATGAGCAGGTCCGCGACAGCTGCGGCGGCCTCTCCCAGATGGCGGTGCCCTTCAACGGCATAGCCGCCCAGTTGGGTCATGTCTCCCAGGATGGCGATGCGTCGTTGGGCGGGATAGTCGGCCAGGGTGGACAGGGCTTGCAGGGCCGTGGTGGGACTGCAATTGGCGGACCCGTCGAGCAGCAGGGAGCCGCCGGCTCCGGGCAGGATTTGCAGCCGACCGGGCGCTGGTTCCAAGTCCTCCAGCACATCCAGGATGTCGTGCCAGGGGATGTGGTACACCAGGCCGACGGCAATGGCGGCCATGACGGTGTGCGCCTGGTGGATTCCCAGCAGGCGGGTGCGGACTTCTGATTTGGCCGGATATCCGGGGGTCCCCAAGCCCCTGACGCCGGGAAAATGGACCACGAATTGGAGGCCTTCTGAATCCAGGCGCAGGTCGGAGGCGACGATGTCGGCGTCGGGGCTGGTGCCGTACGTGATGACGCGGGCCTGGGTGTGGGTCTGCATAGCCAGCACTCGGGGATCGTCGCAGTTGAGGATGGCCAGGCCATCGGGAGGGAGGGCTTCGATCAGGTGGCCCTTTTCCTGGGCGATCGCCTCCAGACTGCCCAGGTAGGCTAGATGAGCGTTGTTGACGGCAGTGACGACGCCGATGTGGGGCTGTGTCAGGTCAGCCAGGTGGGAGATGTCGTCGAAAGCGTGGCAGGCTATCTCGAGAACGGCGACCTCGTGCTGCGGGGTGAGGGCGGCCAGCGAGATGGGCAGTCCAAATCGGTTGCTCAGGTCCGGTGGGTTGCAAAAGACGCGGTGGTGGTGGGACAGGATGGCGGTGATGGAGCGGCACGTGTCCGTCTTGCTGGTGGAACCGGTGACGCCGATCACCTGCGGATTGTACTGCCGCAGGACGTGACGGGCCCATTCGGTGAGGGCGAGTTGGATGTCTGGAACGACGATGCATGGGACCTCGGGAGAGGCGGGGGGGAATTGACACAGCACGCCGCCGGCTCCTTTGGCGATAGCGTCGGCGATGTAATCGTGACCGTCACCGCCTCCCTCTGTCTTGACGGTGACAAACAACTCACCCCGATGGATGCATCGGGAGTCGTAGCAGAACGAGGAAAACTGGGTCGGCTGGACCGGTCCGACGATCTGTCCGCCGGTGGCCGTCAATAGGTCTGATAGATAGATCATAACGTGTCCAAGGTGGACCGGGGTGGTCTCCTGGTGATTAACAACCGGCGGCGCAACCGTCACGCCGCCGGCAGTGGGCAGTACAGGACTCGAACCTGTGGCCTCCTCCTTGTAAGGGAGGCGCTCTAACCAACTGAGCTAACCGCCCACAGGGATATTATAATCGGGAAGTGGTTCTCCGTCAATATCGCGTCTCATAGTCGGGGCAGGACGATGGACTGCTGATGTTGGTATTTTCCCCTCTTGTCGGCATACGAGATCTCGCACGCTTCATCAGCCTCGAAGAAGAGCACCTGGGCGATGCCCTCGCCGGCATAGATTTTGGCCGGCAGGGGGGTGGTGTTGCTGATCTCGAGCGTCACGTACCCCTCCCACTCTGGCTCGAAGGGGGTCACGTTGACGATGATACCGCAGCGGGCATACGAGCTCTTGCCCAGACAGATGGTCAACACGCTGCGTGGGATGCGGAAATACTCGACTGTGCGGCTGAGGGCAAACGAGTTGGGCGGAATTACACACACGTCGCCCCGAAAGTCCACAAAGGAGGCGGCGTCGAACTGCTTCGGGTCCACGACGATAGCCTTGCTCGATTTCAACTCGGCCAGGGCGCGGGAGGCGGCGTCGTGGCGGTGGGAGAGGTAGGTCCATACCTGGGATAGGATGTACTGCACATCGGCCGCTTTGCTGACGATCAACTGGTACGGTTCGCCGTTCGATTCTCGCACCTGGCCGGTGCCGAGGATCGCCTGGACTCCCTCCAGCAGCAGCCGGTCGGCGCTGGCGATGACGAGGGAGAGGCAGGGCCGGAGAGCCGGCCCCGACGGAGCGTAGCCGATCTGCCCTTGACCGTCCAATATGCCAGCGACGTAGGCACACTGCACGTCAGAGAGCTTGTGGGCCGTGATCTCGGGCTGAAAGATCTTGAATTCGTCGGCCACGCGAATGTCATAGCCGTAGGATGAGAGGCCGTAGGAGATGACGCCATCCCGCACCTGGCCATCCACGAACGGCTCGATCATGCGCTGCTCCAACGCCATCTTGCGAATCCAATGGTCCGGTTGTAGTCCCATAATCCTCCGCTGCTCGATTCTGTGATGTGCGGGCCGGTCACATCCGGTCCGGGGTCGTCATACCCATCAGCCGCAGCACGCGGGCCAGCGCTGTCTTGGCCGCTCGCACCAGCATCAGCCGGGCCTGGGTGAGGGCTGCTTGCTCCGCATCTACGACGCGGCAGTCGCGGTAAAAGGCGTGAAAGGCTGTCGCCAGTTCCTTGGCGTAAAAGGTGAGGTGGTGGGGGGCCAGTTGGGTGGCGCTGGTGGCGATGACCTCTTCCAGTTCTAACATTTTGCGGATCAGGGCGAGTTCGCTCTTGTGGGTCAACAGCGATACGTCGCCGGGCGCTTCCGCGTCCCACTCCAGGTCGGTCGCATAGCGCAGCATGCTGGCGATGCGGGCGTGGGCGTATTGGACGTAGTAGACCGGGTTCTTGTCCGATTGCTCGATCGCCAGGTCCAGGTCGAAATCCAGCGTCGAGTCCACGGTGCACGTCAGCAGCATGAAGCGGATCGGGTCTGCGCCGACCTCGTCGAGCAGCTCGCGCAGCGTGACGAACTCGCCGGCCCGTTTCGACATCCGCACGTCCTGCTCGCCGCGCTTTAGGTTCACCATCTGGTAGAGGATGATCACGGCCCGTTCTGGGTCCAACCCCAGCGCCCTGGCGACGGCCTTGAGGCGGGGCACATCGCCGTGGTGGTCGGCTCCCCAGATATAGATGGCCCGGTCGAAGCCGCGTTCGACCAGTTTGTTCCACACGTAGGCGACGTCGGAGGCGAGATAGGTGGGCCTCTCGTCCGGCTCTGGGATCACCTGAGGGGAGCGAATCAGGACGGCGTCGGCATCCAGATCGGGGGATGTGAACCAGACGGCGTCCTCCCGCTCAGTGATGTATCCTCTGTCGCGGAGCATTTGCAGTGCGCGGTCGAACAGCCCCGATTCGTGGAGGTGTTTCTCGTGGAACCAGGTGTCGAATTCGACGCCCAGCGCGAGCAGGTCTCGGCGAACCCAGGTGATGACCCGCGCGATCCCCTCGCGGCCCAGGGCGCGCACTGCGTCGGCGCGTTCCATCTCGATGTAGCGGCGCCCTTCCTGCTGCGCGATCTCTTGTCCCATATCGGTCACGTATTCCCCCTGATAGCCATCTTTGGGGAAGGGAGCGTCCTGTCCCAGCGCTTGGAGGTAGCGGGCATAGAGGCTTTCTCCGAATTTGCGCACCTGGGATCCGGCATCGTTGACGTAATATTCACGCTCGACTTGAAAGCCGGCGGCGGTGAGGATGTTGGCCAGGGTGTCGCCGATGACGGCGTTGCGGGTGGAGGCGATGGTGATCGGGCCGGTGGGGTTGGCGCTCACGAATTCGACCTGAACGGAGCGCCCTCGACCCAGATCCAATTGGCCAAAGGAGTCGCCGGCCTCGAGGATCCTCTCGACTTGGGAGGCGAGCCAGGATGTGGCCAGCGTCAGGTTGATGTAGCCGGGGCCAGCGATTTCCACCTGGCCCACGAAGGGGGCTGGGGGGAGGTGAGCTGCGACGCGGGTCGCAATCTCGCGGGGGGACATGCGGGCCTCCTGGGCCAGGCGCAGGCAGATGGGGGAGGCATAGTCCCCGTGTTCAGGCTGCCGGGAGCTTTCGATGACGATAGTGGGCAGTTCGAACTTGGGCAGCTCGCCTCGTTCCTGGGCTGCTTTCAATCCTTCCTTGATCAGGTCGGCAAATTGATCGCGAACAAGTTGTGTCATATCGTTCCTTGCGGGTTTCTACATGTCACATTGCTTAACCGTGCAGTTGCAGTTCTTTGCGGAACCATTGAGCCAGTTCTCGCCGCTTGTCGGCCGGCTGGAAAGAACCCGCGACGCCGTTCAGAATCGTGTGTTTGATCTGTTCCAACGTCACGCCCATGGCCAGCATCGCGGTCATATACTCGTCGGTGAGGGTGGTGTCGCTGACGCTGGGGTCGTCGGTGTTGATGGTCACGCGCAGATTCAGAGCGAGTAAATCGGCGAGGGGGTGCTGCCAGAAACGGCGTACCACGGCGGTTTGCAGGTTGCTGGTGGGGCATACTTCCAGAGTAATGCCATTGCTGCGCACCAGGTGAATGACGTCCGAGTTTTCAATCGAGCGCACTCCATGTCCGATGCGCTGGGCTCCCAATAGCTCGACGGCTTCGCGGACGTTTTGAGCGCCCCCGGCCTCCCCGGCATGTACGGTGATACCCAAGCCCTCCCGGCGGGCGCGTTGGAAGATGTCGGCGAAACGGCGCGCCGGATAACTGGCCTCGTCACCGGCCAGGTCCAGGCCCACGACGCCGTTGGCTTGATGGGCCAACGCGACCTCGGTGATCTGAGTGGCAATGTCCAGGCTCTCGTCGCGGCCAATCTGGAGAATCAGGTAGCTGGTGATGGCATGGTCCCGTTGGGATTGGGCGACGGCGTCACACACCCACGAGGTCACTTCGTCGAAGGTAAATTCCTGGTATCTGGACAGGGCGACTGGGTTGAAGCGTAATTCCAGATATTTGATGTTATCGGCAGCGGCATCGGCCACGGCCTCGTAGGCGACTTGTTCCACGGCCGCTCGGGTGGGGTAGAAACGGCGCAAGAAGGTGAATTTGGCGAGAAAGAGGTGAAAGTCCGGCCTGTCATCGGTCACAACGGTAGCAAAGCGGCGCAGATACTCGATATCATAGCTGGGCAGGTCGATCCCGTGTTCCTGAGCGATCTCGGACAAAGTCTTCAAGCGCAGGGACCCTTCCAGGTGGCGGTGAAGATCCACTTTGGGCAGTGCGTGTAGTTGGGCACGCAATCCTGTCAACGTTGTCTCAGTCATATCTGCTACCCCGTACAGCGCTTATGCCGGAGGCGTGGGGCGGAAGGGGCGATCATATCTGTGGTGTTTGGTATTTGGGAACCGTGAAGTAAAAGGTGCTTCCTGCCCCGACTTGACTTTCCACCCACACTTTTCCGTCGTGAGCCTCCAAAATCCGCTTGACAATCGCCAGGCCCAGTCCAGCGCCGCCGAAACGCCGCCGGGCCGAACCGTTTATCTGGTAGAATCTTTCAAAGATGCGGGACTGTTCATCCTGGGGAATTCCAATTCCCTGGTCAGAGACAGAGGCTTGCACCATGTTCCCGGCGTCTTTGACGGTCACGCCGATTTTTCCTCCATCGGGACTGAATTTGATGGCGTTACCCAGTAAATTGTCGAATACCTGCAGCAACCTGTCCTCATCGCCGCTCACTAGGCATAGGTCGTCGGGAAAGTCGCTCACCAGGGTCAATCCCAACTGGTGCGCTGTCGCGGCACATCCTTGCATAGCCCGGTTGGCTACCGCAGTCAGAGAGAGCGGTTCTCTCTTGTAAAGCGGCTGCTCGGCTTGTTGCAGGGACATGATGTCGCCTACCAAACGCGTGACGACCGTGGTTTTCTCGATGACGATTTCCAGGTAGCTTTTTTGTTCGTCGGTGAGGGGGCCTGCGTTTTCGTCCAATAACAATTCCACATAGCTTTTGACAAAGGTCAGTGGAGTGCGCAGTTCATGGGAGATGTTTTGTACAATTTCATCCTTCAGGCGATCCGCTTTTTTCAGTTCAGCATATGCCTGAGCCAAGTTTTGCGCGCGTTGTTCCAGGCTGGCATACAGCCGGGCGTTCTCGATCGCTATGGCGGCTTGGGTCGCTGCGATAGTCAGCAGCCGTTCGTCGTTCTGACTGAAAGCGTCGGGTTGATCGCTGTCTAAGGTCAGAGTTCCAATCACCCGCTGCTGGAAGGTCAAGGGGACGGTGAGGAGCGAGCGCACGTTGGGATCGAAAAAGATAAAGTCGTTCATATCCAACACGTCGGGCACGTAAATGGGGGCGCCCTGCAACGCGACGCGGCCAGCTACCCCCTCGCCCAATCGCAGTTTGAAATCTTGTTCCCACTTGTGTTCGACGCCCGCAGCGGCCCGAATTTCCAGTACGTTATCCACGGGGTCGAGCAGGGCGATGGAACATCCCCGGCACTTTATCGTCTTCTTCAGAGATTGGACGATGGAAACCAGGACCTCCTGGATGTTGAGGCTGGTGTTCATCTGTTGGGCCAACTGGTAGAGGGCAGTGACTTCGGCCAGCCGACGTTTGGTCTCTTGATACAAGAGCGCGCTTTCGATGGAGACGGATAACCGTCGTGCTGCGGTCATCAGCAGGCGCTCGTCAGATAGGGTGAATGCATTTCGGTGGGCGGCCGTCGTCTCCAGCACACCGATGACCCGCTCTCCAATCATCAGCGGGACGATCAGCGCGGATTGAGCAGGCTCGGCGCTCCTCTCGCCCGGGTGTGAATCCCCAAATCCGTCATTCACTCGCATCGCCGCTTTGTTCTCAGCGACCCAACCGGCGAATCCCTGTCCCAACAGGAGAGTGGAAGGGGTGGTCTCTTGATGGGCCGTTGAGGAAGGGCCCATGAGAGGTTCCAAAATGTCATGTTCCTCGTCGAACAGCCACATATTGAGCTGGTCAAAGTTCAAGCTGTGTCGTAGGGCCTCTGCGACGCGCCCGGGAACCTCCTCCAGGACCAAAGTCGCGGTCGCGGTCAGCGCGTCGAGGACGGCTAGCACGCGGCCATACTCCTCGCATGACCATTCCGATCCGTCTTCTGGGATGGGGTGATCGGTAGCTCTCTGGTAGCCTATCTGACTTTTTCCTTCAGTATCCATCTCCAATAATACCATACCAGCACTAGGTCTATCGTGACTCCAATGGCCAGGGGGATGTGGTAAGTGATCAGCGAGAACCAGGGATGCAGCAGCACAGACAGGGCCTGATCGGGCGCCAGGTCTGCGATGCCCAGCACGATTTGGCTCATCGTTGCCAGGGTGATGAATCCCGTGGCTACCCAGAACCACGAGTAGTGGTCTGACATTCTGGTCACTGTGCCCAGGCGGCGGCTAAAGTTGGTAAACATGATCCCCAAATAGATTACGGACACGAGCCCTACCGCTCCCAGGGGTGTCGTGATGACGATCATTGTCGGCCTCCTGTCATGAACTCTTGCAGGCGAATGCCGAACGCACTGAGCAGTGCTCCACCACCGAACAACAATAGATCCCCGACCGGTTCTCCGATGAATGTTCCTCCATGGAAGAGATACCAGCCGACGCCGCCAGCTAGCAGGAGGATCGGGACGGCGAGCAAGCGGTAGCTCGTCTTTTGACCCGATGTTTTCTCGTAGAAATAGGCGATGCGCACCAAAAAGAGGAGCAGTACGCCGATGATACTCCACGAGTATATGGATAGTATGATGGTCAGTATTTTCATCACAGTCACCGGTTCTAGCGATTAGCGCCGTACAAAGGCCTGGACGAATGAATCTACCATACGCCGAGGACTGCCGCTCATGATTCCCTCGCGGCCCTCGAAGGGAGCGCGCACGTCTATGCCCCGAGAGGTGATCTCGAATTGACGGATGCCCCGGTCGTGATTGCTCCCTCGCATCTTGAGCACCAGTAGCGCCTTGCGAATGGCGCTCTCGATCTCGACATAGCGGAGCAGGATGTAGGTATCAACGAGAAAGGCCAGAGCGTCGTCTGTGCCCTCCGAATCCCCCAGCAGGGCGATGCTTTCGCGCGTCAACACAGTGGTCAGCCCTTCCCGCTTGAGCGCATTGACGAAGCTGTGGATGATAGAACGCAACTGGGTTGGCTCTTCACTGAGGCGTTCAAAGTGCGAGATGCTGTCCACCAGGACTCGTTTGGCCCCGGTCTCTTGTATCAGTCCCTCAATCCGTCCTCCCACGGCCTCCAAGTCCGCTTTGGAGACCTCTGGGCTGGTCATCACGATGCGCAGTTTCCCCTCGCGCTCCATCTGGCGAAAGTCCCATCCAAAGTTGGTGGCATCGTTATAGTATTGTTGGGGAAATTCCTCAAATGTCAGGATCAGGCCCGGTTCACCGCAGGCCACGATGCCGTGATAAATGAACTGCATACCGAGCGTCGTCTTCCCGGTACCTGGTGCCCCCTCGATCAGGTTAGCTGTCTGTGGCAGAAAACCACCTTGCAGCATCTCGTCCAGGCCCGGAATACCAGTCTTTACCCGTTCCATGCGTTCCTCCCCTTGGTTCACTGCCGTGTGCCCCGGATGATGTGATAGATGGCCTTGACGCGAAACTGCCGATCATCGGATGCTCTCACGAATTGCTCTAGCAGGTTTCGGGTATGAGGATCTGGAGCCAGAGAGTAGACGGTCATCTCGCCCAGTTGATTCTCTTCCAGCACGCCATCTCGTGTCAGATCAGCCAGTTCTGTGCGAATCGTATCAATGCTGCGACCAGCGTAGCGGGCGATGTTGTCGGCTGTGTCTGTCGTGTGGGGGTTATCGTGGAAGAAGCGGACCAGATCCCACTTGACAAAAGAGTTCACTTTTGTCTGCAAAAAGTCGAGCAGCCCGGGATCCATGTCCGCCATCAGGCGACCGGTCAGATCCAGTTCTTTTTCGTTCATCTTCTCTTCCATAAAAATCCTCCTGAGCTCAACCTCTTCCATGGACTGACCTCACCGTCGTCGCTTGCGTCCGGATGTTTGAGGAGGGCGTTGAGCGGCGACCGGGCCTTGCTGCGCTTTCATATCCTCCCGCATATGACAGTGCTTGTACTTTTTGCCGCTGTCACACCAGCAAGGATCGTTCCGTCCTGGCAGTTCTTCGGGGGGCTGACCGGCCCGATCCTGCGCCCTTCCCCCGGGGACGTGGGGATGGGTCGCGCGCAGCGGGCGCTGCTGCGGCCGAGAGACCTGGATTTGAGGGGCCCGGAATACGGCGCGGGCTATTTGTTCCTGGATGCGGGCCAACAGCGCTTCGTACATCTCGTGGGCCTCTTTGCGATAGGCCACTAGCGGGTTCTGTTGCCCGTAGGCTCGCAGTCCGATCCCCTCACGCAGTCCGTCGAGATCGGTCAGATGCCGCACCCACAGGCCATCTACCGTTCGCAGCATCAGCTCTCGGTCGCGGACCAGTCGGTAGGTGTCTATCACCGCCCGCTCAATCTGGGCCTGCGCCTCATCCGACAGTTGGCGGATGGGGCGTTGCTGGTTCTCCTCGTCGCTCTCATCCCCTAGCTGTTCGATGACGCGGTGGTAAATCAGCCGTTGTGCGGGATCGGGGCTGGAGGCCAGCGCCGCCAGCGTGACGTTTTCCCGCGCGGCCTGTCGGAATATCTGGTGGCCCAGCGCCCGGTTGAACTCGTCGTAACTCTGTTCAGCGATTTCGAACAGCCGGCTCTCGATCTCCTCAGCGGTCAAGTCGCCCCATTGGTGGTAATTGACGTTCTGAGGCAGGGGGAGAAAGGTGCGCAGTTCGCCGTGCAACCCGCGCAGATCCCAATCGTCGGGATCGGGGCCGGGAGTATGGGCTCTCACTACCTGGCTGATCTCTTCCCTCACCATGCGCAGCACCTGCTTCCGTAGGTCGGGGGTGCTGAGCACCTGGCGGCGTTGGGCATAGATCACTTCCCGCTGCTGGTTGACGACGTCGTCATACTCCAACACGTGCTTGCGGATGTCGAAATTGTATCCCTCTACCCGCACTTGGGCCGATTCGATGGTCTTGTCGAGCCACGAGTGCTGGAGAGGCACGTCGTCCTCCACGAACCGCTCCATCAGTCCCTGCACCCGCTCACCGCCAAAGCGGTGCATCAACTCGTCTTCCAGCGAGATGTAAAAGCGGGACGATCCGGGGTCGCCCTGGCGGCCAGAGCGGCCGCGTAGCTGGTTATCAATGCGCCGGGCCTCGTGTCGTTCGGTGCCCAGAATGTGCAGTCCGCCCCGGGCGACCACGTGCTGCTGACCGGTTCGGCAACTGGTCATTGCTTCGCTCAATATCTCGGCCCAGGGCTCGGGGTATACCTGTGAGATATCCTGCCCCCGGCGCAGCAGTTCCACGGCTCGGTTCCAGTCTGTCTGGGAAATGTCGGCCAGGTCGATCCCGGCACGACGCAGGTGCTCGCGCGCGATGCCCTCGGGGTCGCCGCCGAGCTTGATGTCCACACCGCGCCCCGCCATATTGGTCGCAATCGTCACCGCGCCGGGCCGCCCCGCCTGGGCGATGATGGTCGCTTCTTTTTCGTGCTGTTTGGCGTTGAGCACCTGGTGAGGGATGCCCTGTCGGTGGAGCATCCGGGCGAGCCGCTCCGAGGTTTCGATGGCGATGGTTCCGACCAGCACCGGCCGGCCTTCCTGGTGTAGGGTTTTGATCTCGTCCACCACGGCCCGGAACTTGGCCCGCTCGGTGGTATAGATCACATCCGTCAGGTCAAGCCGTTTGAAATACCGCCTGCCATTCCCTTCTGGCGGCTCGTAAGTGGTCACGGTGACAGGTCGGCTGATCTCGCCCAGGGGATCCGGGTGCCCGTTCAGCACGCCGGTGAAGGTCACTTCCTCGATCTCGCTGACGGGATGCTCGCGGGTGACCAGGTCGCCGTAGGTGGCGCGGTACTCGACGTTGGTGGGGAGCACGACCACGTCCAGATCGTAGATGCTCCGGAATTCCTCCTCCTCCGTCTTGGCGGTGCCGGTCATGCCAGCCAGCTTTTCGTACATGCGAAAATAGTTCTGGAACGTGATGGTGGCATAGGTCAGGCTCTCGCGCTGTACTGGCACCCCCTCCTTCGCCTCGATTGCCTGGTGCAGCCCCTCGGAGAACCGTCGTCCGTACATCAACCGGCCGGTGAACTCGTCCACGATGATCACCTCGCCGTCCGAGACGATATAGTCCTTGTCCCGCTGGTAGGTCACATAGGCGCGCAGGGCGTTATCCAGATAGGGCAGCATGTGCGTGTGTTTGGGATCGTAGAGGCTCTCCTCCGGCCCAATCTCGGGGACCATCCGTTCGATCCGCTCCACCCCCTGCTCCGTCAGCGTGACGACCTGCGTTCTCACGTCCACCACGTAATCCCCATCCGGCTCGCTGAAATCGTCCTGGGAGCTTTCCGGGCTGCTCGGTTGGAGGCGGCGCACGATCTCGGCAAAGCGGCTGTACAGCTCCGAGGATTCCTCTGCCGGGCCGGATATGATGAGCGGCGTGCGGGCTTCGTCAATCAGGATGTTGTCCACCTCGTCAATGATGGCATAGTGCAGTTCACGCTGCACACATTGACTGAGGTCGCGCACCATGTTATCCCGCAGATAGTCGAATCCAAACTCGTTGTTGGTGCCATACGTGATGTCGGCCAGATAGGCCTGCCGTCGAGGGATAGGGCGCAGGTTTATGAAGCGGTCGTCGGATGAGGGAGAGGTGGGGTCGTACAGAAAAGACCCTTGGTTGGGGTCAGCGGCCCCCGATTGGATAACTCCTACCGAGAGATCCAGAGCGCGATAGATCGCTCCCATCCATTGCACGCCGACCTTGGAGAGGTAATCGTTGGGCGTGACCAGGTGGACGCCCCGGCCCTCCAACGCATTGAGGTAGAGGGGCAGGGTGGCGACGAGGGTTTTCCCCTCGCCGGTCTTCATCTCGGCGATTTTACCTTCGTGGAGCACGATGCCGCCGATCAACTGGACGTCATAGTGTCGCATTCCAATGGTACGCTTGGCGGCCTCGCGCACTGCGGCAAACGCCTCGACCAGCACGTCGTCGAGGGTCTCGCCGTCTGCCAATCGGCGGCGGAACTCGGCCGTTTTGGCTCGCAGTTGATCGTCTGTCAGCGATTCGAACTCGGGTTCCAACTCGTTGATCAGCTCGACCACTTTTTGCAGCCGGGCGATCTGGCGTTGGTCGGCATCGCCGATCACTTTTTTGATCAGTCCACGTAGCATACGTTGATCTGCTCCTTAACACCGGTGGGATAATCATTATACCCGTAGGTGGCGCAAATGCAAGCGCCCGTGTTTTCGATGTGGTTGACAGCGCTCAGCGCCGATGGTAGAATCCAGCGGATGGTCCGGTGATCCTAGTGGCCTCAGGGGAGGGTTTCGTGAGACGACAGGCGATGGCATTGTTGGCAATCACATTTGGCGACTGTGCAGTGGCTGCCGGTCTTGGATGGAACGTCAGCAGTAAACAGTGTATGCCTGACCGACGTGCCGATCTGGCCCTCACATTGACAAAGGTTGGGCTTCATAGTAGAATTTTTGTAATTGCCAAGTGCGTCGCACCTGAGCAGTTTGTGTTGTGCAGAGCAAAAGAGATGGAAGTGGGTTTGTAGTCGGCGCTGCAGCGCCGAGGTTGTTTGCCAAGGCGATAAATTGCCCACTACGAACCGTTTATTATGGTAAAGGGGTGAATCTTGAAGAAAGATACTCAAACTCGTCTGGTCGTGCTGTTCTTGACCGGGTGCTCGGCCCTGCTGTTGGTGGCCGGCCTCTTGTTTTTCCTCTCCGATTCTCGGGCGCTGGCCCAACCGGTGGCCGCCCCCACGGCTCTGGAGGCAGAAAAGGCGGTCAGTGCCGAGGTGGCCGCGCCGACAGACATCCTGACCTATACCATCACGATTCTTGACGTAGGCACTCCGGAAGGAACCGTGTGGCTCACCGACAGTCTGCCGGCCGAGTTGATCTGCATCACCGACAGCCTGCATTCTACTTTTGGTTCCTATGGCGTGCGGGACAATGTCATCACCTGGACGGCCGAGCTGTACGGCTATGGTCAGACCGCCTTCCTCCAATTCAGCGCGCGTATCTCCACCGCCCTGTCCTATACCGAGATCGAGAACACGGCCCAGATCACCGCCGCCGGTGAACTGATCGAGATCACGTCGCCCAAAACCATCGTGGCGACGACGATGGGCGACCTGGACAACTCGGGCACGAAAAAAACAGTCTCGCACGAGCTGGCACAGCCAGGCGACGTGGTGACGTATACCATCCAGCTTAACAACAGCCAGAGCGCCTTTGTGCCGGGGGTACAGGTCGTGGATAGGCTGCCTGCCAGCCTGAAAATTCGCCCTGCCAGCGTCCAATACCAAGAGGGCAGCCACGTCGTCCACGACAACGTGCTCACCTGGACCGTTGATATGGGCGCGTATTGGTCCATAAACCTGAGTTTCAGCGCCGACGTCCTGCCCTACGATGGTCCGGTCGTCAACACTGTAGAGATCATCACCCCTACCTCATCCTTCACACGGGCGGTCGGCATGGATGTGCGGCCGCTTTATCCCCACCTGGCGGCCACCAAGACCGTCCAAACCGCCCGCCCCGGCTACGCCCGCCCCGGCGAGCGCCTGACCTATACCGTGCACATCGTCAACAGCGGCGAGGGGGACGCCTACCCAGTCTGGATGACCGACACGCTGAGCCACTGGCCGCCAACGGTCTACCTGCTGCAGGACAGCCTGACGGCGACGATGGGCACCTTTGGCGTGACGGGCAGCGTCATTACGTGGAACCTGAGCACAGAGCCGGACGGCACGCTGTTGCTGCCCGGTCTGGGAGGGAGCGCTACCCTCACCTACGCGGCCGAGGTGTGGCCCCAGCTGCAAAGCAATCTGGAGATCACCAACACGGCCCAGATCACCGGCGGCGGCGTCCTGCTCGCGGCCTCATCTACCGCCCGGGTGATGTTCCGTTTCACCCTCTACCTGCCGATCCTCTTCCGCAACTATCCGCCAGTCCCCGTTCTGAACCCGATCCCGGCCCCGGTGAACCACGCCTACGACGTCACCTGGCAGGCTATTGACGGCGACCTGGATTATTACGTCCTCCAGCAAGCCCGCACCGCCGACTTTTCCACCGTCGAGCAGTTCTGGCAGACGGGGCAGACGGGGCGGACGGTCACCGATGTCTACTGCTCTTACTACTACCGGGTGCGGGCCGATAAGGCGAGTGGTTGGGGTATAGGGCCGTGGAGCCAGGTCCGGCAGGGAGCGCATTCCGCCCCCAATCCTCCGACACTGAACAGTATCTCGGATCCGGATGGCGATGGCTCGTATACTGTCAGTTGGTCGGCCATCAACGTCCCGGTCAGTGGGGTGGCGGTGGATCGGTACGTGCTGCAAGAGTCCCTGGTCGCTGATTTCGCCACCATCTCGCGGCAGTGGGTGACGACGGAGACGTCTTATGTCGTGCCGGCCGGTTCTTCTCTGGGACAGGCTCACTACTACCGGGTGCGGGCCGACGATGACGACTGCTGGGGGCAGGGTCCGTGGAGCAATGTGCAGTACATTTACACCGTCTACTTTGACAATTTTACTAACAGCAGCTCTGGCTGGCCTGACGATCGCGGCCCGATTAAGGATGACCAAGGGGAAATACACGGCTACTGGTATCGGCAGTACAAGAGTGGTAATTATCGCCTGTACGTGGAACAACCGACCTGCTGGACGTGCGGTTGGTTCTATCAGCCCGATGCTCTGGCTCCGTATCGTCCCCCTTCGAACAAGTACTGTATTGAGGCGGACGTCAAGTTCGAGACCGGCGCATTTTGGGCCAATATGGGCATTGTCTTTGGGGCCAACGAATCGAACAAACAGATCTATGCCATGTGCCTGGCCCAGGGCGATCACGAGAGTCAACTCGGTTGGTTCCTGATGCGCAAGGACGATTACCAGTTTCCCAGGCGTGGTTGTAGTGGCCCAACGTACAAAATAAATGGGGAGGATGCCGGCAGCGCCCCCGGCACCAGTCGCTATGGCTGGAATCGGGTGAAAATCGGCGTGGATGGGAACCAGGTCACGCTCTACATCGGAGGGCAATACAAGGGCCGGTGGACGATGAGCGGGTTGAGCAGTACGACCCGCGTCGGCGTCATCGGCGGGGTCTATGAGCTCTTCCCGGTGGATATTCGGTACGCTTACTACCGGGTGATTCCCAACTCGGCCTGTACGCCTTAATGTAACTGGGACGCTGGATCTGACTGCTAGAGGTGGGGATGCTTGGTTACAGGCATCCCCGTCGCCATGTCAACGAAGAAAGCATGAAGCGAAACGGATTTTCTAGGCTTGACCTCGTTTTACTGGGGGGCATCCTGTTGTGGGCTGCCTGGCTGCGGTTCACCCACCTCGACCATGCAGAACTGTTGTGGGATCAGGCCGAGATTTCCAAGTGGGCGCTGAATATGGCCCAGCGTCGCGAGATCACGTGGATCGGCCCGTGGTCTTCGACGCGCCTCGACACGTTTCCCGGCGCGATCTGGCTGCTGGCGATACCGTATGCCCTCTCGACCAGCCCGGTCTTTGTCACCGGGTTCGTCGCCCTCATCAATCTGGGGGCTGTGGCTGCCTGCTACCCCATCGTCCGGTGCTGGTTCGGAAGGACCGCGGCCTGGATAGCGACCCTGTTGTTTGCCGTCGCGCCGTGGGCCGTGATTTACTCTCGCAAAATATGGCACACCGAGCTGCTGGCTCCCTTTGTGCCGTTCTACGTCGTGACGGGTTGGTATGCGTTCGTGCGGGGGCGGCGCTGGGCCGTGCTCGCCCACAGCCTGGCCCTGGCTGGCTTGATACAAATCCACTTTGCAGCGCTGGTCTTTGTTCCCTTGACGGTCCTATGGGGACTGATTTTCTCCAAACGACTGTGCTGGCGGATGGTCCCTCTCGGCGTGCTGCTGGCGGCCCTGACGTTTCTGCCCTACTTTATCCACGATGCCCAGGCCGAGTGGCGAAATGTCCGGCTGTTTGCCCAAATCATGCAGCAGCCGGCCGTGATAAGCAGCGATGCGCTGCGCGGGACCTGGATCATGACCACCGGCCAGAACTTGTCCTTGCTGACCGGCCCGGATCGGTACCCGGATTTCGTGGCCGCGACCCTGAACCTGCGCTGGCTCTTTCCCCTCATAGGGGGCGCGGCCGTCGTCGCGGCCCTGCTCGCCGTGGGACGGGCGCTGCGCCAGGCCCGCACCGGCCTGGACGATGAGACGGCCGCCATTCTGATGGTGACGACCTGGTGGATCACACCGGCCCTGTTCCTGACCTGCTACTTGACCCGCATCGTGGCTCCCCATTATTTCACCACCATCTTGCCCGCCCCGTTCATCCTCGCCGGATGGCTGATCTGGCGGCTGATTTCGTGGGCGAAACAGGCGCCGGGGCAGGTCGCGCGGGTGGCCCAAGGGGTGCTCGTCGCTCTGGTCGTGGGGCTGGTGGGAGCGCAGACCTATGAGACAATCTCGGTGCTGCGATTCGTGATCACGCACGATACCCCCTGGGGATACGGCACGCCTATGGCTTACGAGATTCAGGCCGTGCAGACCGCCACCCGGTTGTGCCGCGAAATGGGGGACGGCGAGGTGATCCTGCTCTCAGAGGGGGACGATCCCCGCATATTCGAGATGCCGGCCGCGGCCGACGTGCTGATGTACGAGAGCGATGTCCCCCACCGCGCGGTAGATATTCGCACCGCGCTGGTTCTGCCATCCGGACCGGCCGTCTACTGGGCTACCTACCCCATGGCACCTGGCGAGGATCTGTTGGCCGCCTTTGCCCCAGAGGTGGTCGAGGCGCGCATCCCCCTGCGGGAGGGGGTCCGCTCCTTCCGGTTTTATCGCTGGCCGGGCGGCGCGGCGGACGTTCCATTCATGCCGCCGCCGCCCGGCGGCGTGCGGAGGTGGGCCAACGGCGTGGAGCTGCTGGGCTACGCCCTGGAGGGGGACGTGGCCGCCGGCGAGCAGGTGCGCTGGACCCTGGTCTGGCGGGTCACTCGGATATCAACTGCGGACGGGCATTACCATTGGTTCAATCACCTGGTGGATGAACAGGGTCGGATGCGCGCTCAAAAGGACGGCCCCAGCTTCCTGCCGACCTACTGGCGCGTCGGGGACGTGGTATTCAATTGGTTCGAGCTAGAGATTCCACCGGACGCGCCGGCGGGGGACTACCGGATGCGCGTCGGGATGTACACCTACCCGGCCCTGGAAGGCGTACCGCTGCTCGCCGAGGATGGAACGTCGCCCTGGGAATGGGTCGAGATCCAACTGCCGTCAAGGGAGTGACCGATGTCCAATCGTTCCGATACAGACCGCTGGTGGAGTAGAGCGTGGCGCGTGGCCTGGCCGGTGGTGGTTCTGACGCTGCTGTGCACCGTCTTTTATTGGGACGTCCCCTGGCTGTCCGAGAATCAGATGATCCTGGGGGAGGATGCCGCCGATATGCATCTCCACTGGCTGCGGTTCGCCGTCTCCTCGGTGCGCGAGGGGCGCCCCCCGCTGTGGAACCCCTACCTTTTCTCCGGCCAACCGCTGGTCGCCAACCCCCAGGCCGCTCTCTTTTACCCGCCCACCTGGTTGACCCTGCTGATGCCCGTGACCAGGGGACTGAGCTTGATCGCGGTGCTGCACCTGTGGTTGGGCGGCGTCGGCCTGTACGGCTGGCTGCGTGCCGAGGGGGCGTCCAGAGTGGGAGCGCTGTTCGGGGCGGTCGTCTTTACCTTTAGCGGCTATTTTTCCGTGCGGGTGCGGGTCGGGCACATCGGCGTCATCACGACCCAGGCCTGGCTGCCCGTGTCGTTGTGGGCCTATCGCCGCGTGGTGGCTCATCCCTCGTCTCGAGGGGCCTGGCGGCTCGCCATTCTGGGAGGGCTGCCGGTGGGGCTTTCGATCCTGGCAGGCCATTCCGCCTCCTTCGTCTACGTGGCGCTGGGACTGGCGGCCTATGCCCTCTTTTACGCCTGGCGCGCGTGGCGCACGTCCCGTTCGGTGCGGGCCACGCTGCTCCCCTTGGCCTGGCTGGGCGCGCTGCTGCTGGTCGGGGTGGCGGTGGCGGCGGTCCAACTCGTGCCCACGCTCGAATACTCGATCCACACCACGCGCCAGGGTGTGCCCAGCTATGACTTTGCCGCGCGGTTCTCCTGGCCGCCGGGCTACCTGCTGACTCTCCTGGCGCCCGATTTCTTTGGCGAGCCGATCCACACCGGCTATTGGGGGGACGGTGTCCACCACGAGTTCATTTTCTACGTCGGCATCCTGCCGCTGCTGCTGGCGCTGCTGGGGCTGGGGCGACGCCGCCAACTGACGGGGTTTCTATTCGCCCTGGGCCTGGGTGGACTGCTGCTGGCCCTGGGGTCCTATGGCGCGCTCCATCCCCTGTTCTATCGCTTCGTCCCCATCTTCCAGATGATGCGGGCGCCAGCCCGGGCCGGGTTCCTCTTCACCCTGGCCTGTGCCGCCCTCTCTGGCCTGACGCTGACGGCGCTCCAGGCCTTGGACGAGGAAGGGCGGGCGCGGCTGTTGCGACCGCTGACGGGGCCGCCCGTCCTGGTCGTGGCCGGGGGAGCGGCCGGGCTGATCCTGCTCGATTTCGTCATGTTCGCCTGGGGCCGGGAGACAAATCCCGCCGCCGGCCGACTATGGCACCAGGCGAACGAGGTGGCCATCTTCTTGCTCTTTTTTCTCCTGTCCGCTGGCCTGTTGACGGCCTGGCGGAATGGTTCCTCGCGGGGAGCCGCGTCCCAGGCCAGTCACTTTGTCTGGCTGGCGCTGGGCCTGGCGCTGCTGGATCTGTGGACCTATGGCAGCAGCACCGTCGAGGTCGTCGCTGTGCCAGAGCGGGCCGGCTGGCGCGTCGTGGCCCAAGCGGTGGACGATCCCCAATCCACACGGGTTCTCCCCTGGGGGCTGAACGACGTCGAGCAGAGTGGAGGGATGGCGTTTGGGGTGCGTAGCGTCTTTGGGTACGATCCCCTGGTCCTCCAACGGTATCAGGCGTTCATTGATTCGCGGCCCGATCCACGCGCTCGCACCTACGACCTATTGAACGCCGGGTATGTGATCGCCCTGGCCCCCCTCGAATTCCCGGACGATCCCGATGCCCCTCGCTTGCTCGTCCAGGAGGCCGGCGCGTGGGTGTACGAGCGGCCGAACGCGCTGCCCCGGGCTTGGGTCGCGACGGAGGTGCGGGTGATGGAGCCCGCGGCTATCCTGACGCGCATCCACGAACCGGATTTCGACCCCCGCACGACGGTGTTGGTGGAGGAGAGCCTGGCGTGTGGGACCGACGGGACGGCGGGGACGGTCGAAATCCTGCGCGACGACGGAAATCGCATCGAGGCCCGTGTCCGCGGCGGTGGTGTGCTGGTCCTGAGCGAGATGGATTATCCCGGCTGGCGCGCGGCGGTGGACGGTCAATCTGTGCCGCTGGTGCGAGCCGATTATCTGCTGCGCGCTCTCTGCGTGCCGCCCGGCGACCATCAGGTCGTGCTGTGGTACGATCCGCCGCTGCTCAAGGTCGGACTTGTCGTCACGGGGTTGACGCTGCTGCTCCTGACCGGGACAGCTTTCTCCCCCTTTGCCAAACGGCGCCGCCGGCGGGTGGAGTGAATGGATCTGACCCGCTCCCGTCCCTGGTTCCTGGTGTGCGCCGTCCTGCTGGCGCTCTACCTGCTGCTGGCCGTCGCCTACAGCCTGGCCTCTCCCCTCTACGAGCCGACCGACGAACTGCGCCACGTCCGCTACGCGCGGCACATCGCCGTCTACCACGCGCTGCCCGTCCAACAGGCTGACGCCCCCCGCGCCCAGAGTCACCACCCGCCGCTCTACTACGCCCTCGCCGCGCTGGTCAGTGGGTGGGTGCCGGTCGAGCAGGACGTCTACTACGAACCGGCGACCAATCCCTACTGGGGCTACCGCGCCTGGGAAGTCGGAGTTGACAACAAAAATCAGTACCTCCATAGCGCCGACGAGCGCTTTCCCTTCCACGGTGCCGCCCTGGCCGTCTACCTGGTCCGCTGGATGACGGTCCTGATGGGGGGCGGCGTCGTCTGGCTGACCTACCACATCGGGCGCACTCTCTCTCCCGACCGTCCGGCGCTGGCCGTAGGGGGGGCGGCCCTGGTGGCGTTCAATCCCCAGTTTCTGTACCTGAGCGGGGCCATCAACAACGACATCCCCGCCGCGCTGTGCGGCGCGGCGGTGCTCTGGACCTGCCTGCGATTGGTGCGCCGTGGCCCCAGCCCGCGCACCGATGTGGCGCTGGGGTTGTTGTACGGCCTGGCGCTGCTGACCAAGTTCCACCTGCTGGCCCTGTTGGCGCTGATCGCGCTCGCCTACCTCCTGGCCGTCTGGCCCACCCGCGACTGGCGAGCGTTCGTGCGGGGGCTGCTGATCGTCCTAGGGCTGGCGGCCCTGCTCTCGGGCTGGTGGTTCTGGCGCAACTATGCCCTGTACGGCGACCCAACGGGGATGAGCAAGGTCAACGAGCTGTGGGGCGGGCGGTCCGCGTCCGAAAATTGGTGGGCCATCCGGCAGAGTTTGCCTTACCTGTGGAGCAGTCTGTGGGGGCGCTTTGGCTACGGTCAGGTCCCCCTGCCCCTGCTGGCCTACCAGGGGACGTTCGCGCTCTGCCTGCTGGGATTGGCCGGGCATCTGATCCCGCGGCGAGATTCTCTGCCGCGTCCGGCGCTGTTGATCCTGGGCAGCGCCGGCCTGCTCTTTGTGGCGGTGGTCTGCTACTATATTCTGATTCAACCCGCCGGCGCGATGGGACGGTTCCTGTTCCCGGTTCTGCCGGCCTTGGCCGTCCTGGTCGTGCAGGGATTGGGCCGATTCTTTCCCTCGCATCTGGCCTGGGCAGCGGGACTGGGTGCGGCGGTGGGAATGGCGGCCTTGTCCGTCTACGCGCTGGTCGGTGTGCTACAGCCGGCCTTTGCGCCTCCCTCCTGGCTGGACGGAGCCGAGGTCGAGGGCATCCCCAACCGGGTCGCCGTCGAGTTTGGAGATGTGGCCCGCTTGTTGGGGTATCGGGTCACGCCTCAGGTCGTCGAGCCGGGGGGGAGGGTGGACATCACGCTCTATTGGCAGCCTCTGGTCCGGACGGAGGCGAATTACGCCGTCTTTATCCACCTGTTGAGCAAAGTGGGGCCGTTGGTGGCGCAGCGGGATACCTACCCCGGCCTGGGGCGGTACCCGACCAGCAGATGGGAGCCCGGCGTCGTCTTTGCCGATACGTACCGCCTGGCCGTGCCGGAGACGGCTTATGCGCCGGACCAGGGCTACGTGCAGGTGGGGCTGTATCTGCCGGATGGTCCGCGCCTGACCACCCCCGACGGGCAGGACGCGCTGCGTCTGGCAGAGGTCGAAATCCAGCCCCGGCCCGGCCCGTTCCCCAATCCGCTGGACGCCGATTTCGGTCGCCAGATCACGCTGGTCGGCTACGCCCTCGACCGGCGCGCCGCGCGACCCGGCGAGCCGATCCAGTTGACGCTCTACTGGCAGGCGCAGCAGCCGGTGGAGACGGATTACCGCATCTTTGCCCACGTCTTGGGCGTCGAGAACCAGGTCTGGGCCAACAGCGACATCGAGCCGGCCATCCCGACCAGCCGGTGGGCGGCGGGGCAGACGATCAGCGAGACCCACGTGTTGACCATCGGGCAGACGACCCCGCCGAGCATCTATGACATTGAAGTAGGCGTGTATCGGCCGGGTGAGGGCCGGCTGCCGGTGGTGGCGGAGGATGGCCATTGGCTGGACGATCGAGTGTTGTTGGGTAAAATCCGTGTGAAAGATGGATGATATGGAAGAAAACGAGCGAACAGAGCCGCGATCAGGTGGGAGACGGTGGCTCAATCTCCTGCGGGTACTGATCAGCGTCGGGACGTTGGTCTTTTTGTTTGGGCGGGTGGTGGGCCTGGGGGAGACATTGGCTGTGCTGCGCCAGGCCGAACCGGCCTATTGGTTGGCCGCCTTTCTGCTGTACGCGCTCAGCCTGATCGTTCGTGCGCTCCGATGGCTCACCCTGATCAGGGGATTGGGGTTGACGATTCCCTTCAGTCGCCTGGTGCGCCTCTACTTTGTGGGCGCTTTTTTCAGTGCCTTTCTGCCCAGTCAATTCGGCGGCGATGTGGTGCGAGCGTTGGAATTGACCCAGGACGTTGATTCGGCGGCGGCGGTCGGCACCGTCCTGTTGGATCGCATGACTGGTCTGCTGGTGCTCTTTGCGATGGGGCTGGTGGTGCTCCCCTTCCACGCCGCGCGGATGGAAGCATGGTTGGTAGGAACGCTGCTGGTCGTGGCAGTGGGCGGGTTAGCGGCGGGTGGCCTGATCCTGGAGGGCCGGCTTCTTCAACGTCTCACCCGGTGGCTGCCCCCGGCCCTCTCCCTGACCGGGCAGGGGCCGCTGGCCAAGATCTATGCCGCCGTCACCGGGTGTGGAGGGCGGGCAGTGCTGAGGGCTGGCGTTGTGTCGCTGGCGTTCAACTTGATCAATGTCCTCATCAACTGGCTGTGCGGGCAGACGGTGGGGGCGGGCATTGGCCTGGGATACTTTTTCGCCGTCACGCCTCTGCTCTCGGTGTCGGGGTTGATTCCCACCATCGGTGGGTGGGGCGTGCGGGAGGCGGTCAGCACCGCCATTTTTGCGCCCACCGGGGCGGGGGAGAGCGTGGCGGCGGCGCTGGGCCTCGCGCTGGGCAGCGTCACCCTGGCGACGGGACTGCTGGGCGGACTCGTCTACGGCGTCGAGGTGTGGCGTGAGCTGCGCGCGGGCCGCTGACGCCTGAGAGGGGTTGTCAGCCTCCCCGACTCGTGTTATCATATCGGGGACTATTGAGGAGATGTTAGCGTATGGGTTTGTCTGTGCATGCCTATCGTGATGCCGACGGGTTCGACGCCCTGGTGGAAGTGTGGAA
Source organism: Chloroflexota bacterium (assembly GCA_011048615.1). Lineage (GTDB taxonomy): Bacteria > Chloroflexota > Anaerolineae > B4-G1 > B4-G1 > DSDT01. Next base: position 27,141 of record DSDT01000134.1, read on the forward strand.
CGACGTGCTGCATCGCTCTTTCGCCGATACCCTCTTCCTGACTCTGCAATTCCAGCGCACATGGTGGCGTGTGCTGGGGGAGGGGGAGTTACTGCTCCTGGCCTTGTGCGAGGAGGAGAGCGGCCGCGTGGTGGGTATCGCTCCGTTGTTCGCGACCGAGAACGCCCAGGGCGAACGGGTGCTCTCTATCGTGGGGTGCGAAGAGGTGGCCGACTATCTGGACTTGATTGTGGCCGAGGGGTGGGAGGAGCAGGTGTACGGGGCGCTGGTCGAGTATCTGGCCGGCTCCGATGGGCCGGCCTGGGACCTGCTCGACCTGTGCAACGTGCATCAGGACTCGCCCACGTTACAGATGCTGCCAGCGCTGGCCGAGGCGCGCGGCTGGGCCGTCTCCACGGGCCTGGACGACGTATGCCCCATCGTGCGGCTGCCAGAGACGTGGGAGGAATACCTGGAGCGGCTGGATGGCAAGCAGCGGCGCGAGATTCGGCGCAAGCTGCGCCACGTCAGCCCGGATGTAAATTGGTACATCGTCGGCTCGGAACACGATCTGGAGACAGAGGTCGAGGATTTACTGGCTCTGATGGCGGCCAGCACGCCCGACAAGGCCGAGTTCCTCACCCCTCGGATGCGCGAGTTCTTTTGCCAATTGGCCCGCGCAACCTACGAGGCCGGGTGGTTGCAGTTGATGGTTCTCCGGGTCGGGGAGCAGAAAGCCGCGGCCTATTTCAACTTTGTTTACGATAACCGCGTGTGGGTCTACAACTCGGGGCTTGACTGGCAGTCGTTTCCCCGGTTGAGCGCGGGTGTTATTCTCACTGCGTATGCCATCCGCCACGCCATCGAGCAGGGGCGGGAGGCGTTTGACTTTATGCAAGGCGATGAGCGGTACAAGTACCAATTTGGAGGTCAGGATGTGGAGGTGCGGCGGCTTTCAATCCGTCACACGCAAAAACCGGGGAGTAAAGATCCCCGGTCTCTCTAGAGCGGGCGACGGGACTCGAACCCGTGACCTTCTCCTTGGCAAGGAGACATTCTACCAACTGAACCACGCCCGCTAGAATGGCGATATTATACCATACTGTTCTCAAGCCTGCAAGTTTGGCGGAATGGTGTCAGAGGAGTTTCGGGAACATTGCGCATTTTGTTGGTGGACGATCACCTATTATTTCGGAAGGGGCTGGCGCGGCTGTTGGAAGCTCAATCCGATTTTGAAGTCGTCGGAGAAGCCGCTGATGGCCTGGAGGCGGTGCGGCAGGCCGAGGCGCTCCGGCCGGATGTGATATTGATGGACATCCGAATGCCTGTTTGCGATGGCCTGGAGGCGACCCGTCGTATCAAGTCTCAGATGTCGGACGTGAAGGTGGTGATGCTGACGGTGTCCGAGACTGAACAGGATCTGGCCACGGCTGTGCGTTACGGGGCGGATGGCTATCTGCTCAAGGATTTGGTGCCAGAGACGCTGTTCCAACATCTGCGAGGTCTATCGTCTGGGGAGTCTCCCATCTCACGGGTGATGACCAGCAAACTATTCCGTCAACTGGCGCAGCGCAGCCTGCCAGCTATTGAACCAGCGGCCATCTCGGTCCTTTCGGTCCGCGAAAGCGAGGTTCTGACGTTGGTGGTGGAGGGGTACTCCAATCAGGATATCGCCGATGAATTGGGGATCGCGCACAATACCGTGAAGAATCACTTGCGTAGCATTTTGACCAAGTTGGGGGTTCGCAACCGTGCTCAAGCGGCGGCCTATGCCGTGAGCCAGGGATTGGTGCGTGTGCCGACGCAGAGCTAGGGAAATCTTGAGGAATCAGGGGTTAGCTCAAAAAGACCATATACCATTTATAAATAGCCCTAAATAGCTATGGACGAAGGTGAGGGGCGCGGGTATAATTGTGACAGTTTGCTGACCAGCAGTCAGTTAATACATCGTATGCACCCTACCCGCGTATTTATTCTTGCTAGCCAGGCTCTATTTGCCCAGGGAGTCCAAAGCCTCATCTCTGGACAACCGGGCATCCAAGTCGTTGGGGTAGCCGCTGTTGACCCCGGTATCTTTGAGCGGGTTCAAGCGGCAGCTCCAGACGTGGTCGTCGTTGAAGCTCGGGGAGGAGAACAGAGCCGTCTGGTCACCCAGGTGCTGGAATCGGTCCCGGGAGCCAGGGTTGTCGCTCTGACATTGGAAGATAATCGCATCCTTACATATTACCAGCAAATGAAGCAAGGGCGACGCATTGAAGACCTGCTGGAGGCAATTGTTGGACAGCCATTGGATTGGCAAGGCCGCGGCCCGGAAGCGCTGCGGCTTTTTGTCTTGTTCCAGGGCCACTATGGGCAGCGCATCCTGGATAACCTGCGCCGTTTCGCCCCAGACACGTGGACGGTTAACGCCTGGCGTGCACCTGTGGACTTGCCCTTGGTGGTAGACGATCCATCGTCGTTTCTCCCACCACATTTTCCCATCGCCGACTTGTTGCTTTCTCTGGGGGAGAGTGGGGGGGCGGCGCAGTTACTGCCCAGCATCGTCGAGCGGACAGGGGTGCGGGCTGTCATCGCACCGGTGGACAATGTGGCCTGGCTGCCAGAAGGTTTGGTTCACCAGCTCGAGGCCCAGTTGGCAGATGTCGGGGTGACGGCTGTTTTTCCCAAGCCGTTTTGCTCTCTCACAACAGGGAGCTGCAACGTGCGCCACGAAGCAGTCTCTTTCGACGATCCCTGGATCGAAGATTTTGCCCGCCATTTTGGCCGGCCCGTGTTTCGGATCGGGTGTGATGATCAAGCGATCACAGGCGTGGAGGTGGAGCGAGACACGGCCTGTGGATGTGCCCGGTCGGTAGGTCGCCAATTGATCGGGGTGAACGTGGAGGAAGCAGTCGTCCAGGCGGGGTTGTTCCACCATCACTACCCCTGCTTGGCGACGATGCGGGTGGATCCCGGCTTGGGAGAACCGTTGATCCAGGTGGCGGGCGATTTCGTCCGCCACGCGGTGCAAACCGAGATCGCGGCCTGCCTGCCTGGCGCGGCTTCCAGCCTGATGCCGGAAGGACAGAGTGAGGTGTCGAGAGATGTGTGAGACAATACCATAGTTTCAGACGTTGAGGGGACAGCGTCGAGCATACTTTGGTATACTGTACTCTTGTTGAAGCCGTTAGAATTACCAAGGAGGTAAAAATGCCAGTCAAACGTTTGGACCCAATACCCAGTGACATCGAGATCGCGCAGGCAGCCGAGCTACTTCCCATTGTCGAGGTCGCCAAGAGTGTCGGACTTACCGAGGACGACATCGACCTGCAGGGAAAATGGAAGGCCAAGGTCCACTTGGACGTGCTCGAAAAGTTCAAGGACCGTCCCAACGGCAAGTACATTGATGTGACTGCTATCACCCCCACGCCTCTGGGCGAGGGCAAGACGGTCACCACAATCGGTGTGAGCCAGGGGTTGCACTATATCGGCAAGAAGGTCTTTACCTGCATTCGTCAGCCTTCGCAGGGCCCGACCTTTGGCATCAAGGGTGGGGCGGCCGGTGGCGGCTATGCCCAGATTGTGCCGATGGAGGACTTTAACCTGCATCTCACCGGAGACATCCATGCCGTAGGCGCGGCCCACAACCTGCTGGCTGCGGCGATCAACAATCGCATGGCAAAAGAAGCCCGCTGGAGCACGGACTATATGGCCAAGGCGCTCTGCCCGAACGACGAGTATACACCGAGCATGCGCAAGCGACTGGAAAAGTTGGGCATCGAGTCGGAAAAGCCCTCTGACCTGAACGACGAGGACAAGGAGCGCATGTTCCGCCTGAACATCGATCCCGATGGTATCCAGTGGCGGCGCGTGGTCGACGTCAGTGACGCCGCGCTGCGCAACATCATTGTCGGTCTGGGGGGCGTCAACAACGGTGTAGTGCGCGAGACGGGGTACGACATCACGGTCGCCTCCGAGATCATGGCCGCGCTGGCGATGTGCAGTGATCTGGCCGACCTGCGCGAGCGTATGGGCCGCATCATCATCGGCACGAGTAAGGCCGGAGGGTTGAGTAGTAAAGGGTCTGTGGACCCCATCACGGCCGAGGACCTGAACGTGGCCGGCGCGATGACCGTCCTGCTCAAGGATGCCATCATGCCGAACATGATGCAGACGTTGGCTGGCAGCCCAGCTTTCGTCCACTGCGGCCCCTTCGCCAACATCGCCCAGGGCAACAGTTCCATCATCGCCGACAAGATCGCCCTCAAGCTGGTGGGACCAGAAGGCTACGTGGTCACAGAGTCCGGCTTTGGCGCCGACTGTGGAATGGAAAAGTTCATGAACCTCAAGTGCCGCTACAGCGGGCTGGTCCCCGACTGCGTGGTGATAGTCTGCACCGTCCGTGCGCTCAAGATGCACGGCGGCGGTCCCAAGGTCGTCGCCGGCAAGCCGCTGGACAGGGCCTACACCGAGGAGAACCTGGAGCTGTTGGAAAAGGGTCTGCCCAACCTGCTGCAACACGTCGAGAACGCGGTCAAATTCGGCGTGCCGGTGGTGGTGGCGATCAACCGCTTCAAATACGACACCGAGGCCGAGCTCGAACTGATCCGCACGCGGGCCAAGAAGACAGGCGCCGAGGACGCGGTGATGCACAACGTCTGGGCTATGGGCGGCGAGGGCGGCGCGGACCTGGCCCGGGCAGTCGTCGCGGCCTGCGAGAAGTCAAACCACTTCCACTACCTCTACGAGGACGACATGTCCATCAAGGAAAAGATCGAGACCATCGTGCGCGAGATTTACCGCGCCGATGGAGTGGATTACACACCCGAGGCGGAGGCCAAGATCAAGCTCTTTACCGATATGGGGCTGGCGCACCTGCCGCTCTGTATGGCCAAGACCCACCTCTCGTTCACGCACGACCCGGCGATCAAGGGCACGCCGCGCGGATGGCGCATGCCCGTCACCGACGTGCGGGCCAGCGTCGGCGCTGGCTTCATCTTCCCGCTATGCGGAACGATGAAGACCATGCCCGGCCTGCCCACCCGACCGGTTTTTACGGATATTGATATAGACGTGGAGACGGGGAAGGTTCTAGGACTATCATAAAACTTGTGTGATGCGTGAAATACGATGCGAGTTGTGTTTCACGCATCACGTACTATTTTCAGGAGGTAACGAGATGAACAAAGTGGTACTTGATGTACCGACTCTCTGGGCCGATCACCACGTCCTGAAGGTGCGGGAGGCGCTGAACGGCCTGGCGGGAGTAGATGGCGTGTACGCCAGCGCCGCCTGGAAGCAGGTCCTGGTCAGCTACGATGAGGCCCAGGTAGATCAGACGGCGATTGAAACTGCGTTGGCCGACGCCGGTTACCCAGTGGGTGTCGGGCAGATGCCGGTCCTGGTGCAGCCGACGGAGATTCAGCGCGACCCCCAGTGGGGCGTGTTGGGCTTCCGAATCACCGAGACGAATATGGCTGACCTGGAGATGTCGGGCGAGTTCCGACGGTACTAGGCGGACGCTCTGTGGAGGGTTAAGAATATGGCAAAGAAAGAAGCTCGAACACCGGAAGAGACGAGTAAGGATCGCGTATCGGTGGCGCTGATCGAGCGGGCGTGCGCGATCGAGGTTGAGACCGCGTTCACGCGGGCCGATGCCATCGCAGCCTGTAACATCGGCGGCGCGGGCCTGTGCTGCAAAAACTGCGCTATGGGGCCGTGCCGTTTGGTCGGCAAAACCGTGCGTGGCGTGTGCGGCGCGACGTTGAGTACCATCGCGGCCCGCAACTTCGCCCGGGCGGTGGCGGCGGGCGCTTCGGCGCACTCGGACCACGGCCGCGGCCTGGCCTATACGCTGTTGGAAGCCGTTGAGGGACACGCGCCCGACTATGGCGTCAAAGATCGGTTCAAGTTGATGGAGGTCGCCGGCTATCTGGGCGTCCCCGTTACGGACGAGGAGGGAGCGCTGCGACCCGAGGACGAGATCGCGCGGGACGTCGCTATCGAGTCGCTGAACGAGTTCGGCAAGATCAGGGGGACGTTGACGTACCTGAAGCGCGCCCCGATCAAGCGGCAAAAAGTGTGGCACGAGACGGGCATCGAACCGCGCAGCGTGGATCGGGAGGTGGTCGAACTGCTGCACCGCACTCACATCGGCAACGACCAGGACGCCGAGCACATCCTCGATCACACCATGCGCTGCGCCCTGGGCGACGGCTGGGGCGGCTCGATGTTGGCGACGGACCTGTCGGATATTCTGTTCGGCACCCCTGCGCCGGTGCGCGCCGACTCCAACCTGGGGGTGCTTGGGGAGAACAAAGTGAACATTATCGTCCACGGTCACGAGCCGACCCTATCGGAAATGATCGTGGCGGCGTCCCTCGATCCGGAGATCATCGCCTATGCGAAGAGCAAGGGCGCCGATGGGATCCAGTTGGCCGGCATCTGCTGCACGGCGAATGAAACGCTGATGCGCCAGGGCGTGCCGCTGGCTGGCAACTTCTTGCAGCAGGAACTCGCCATCCTCACCGGCGCGGTCGAAGCGATGGTGGTGGACATTCAGTGCATCTTCCAGGGCCTGGTGTCCGTGGCGGAGCGTTTCCACACGGAGATCATCACCACGTCGCCCAAGGCGAAGATCACCGGCGCTACCCACATCGAGTTCGAGGAGAGCCGGGCGTTGGAGATCGCCAAGGAGATCGTCCGGCGGGCGATTGACCACTTCCCCGAACGCGGCGAGACGATTGTCCCCGAAGATCATAGCGAGTTGGTGCCTGGCTTTTCGCACGAGTACATTGATTATGCGCTGGGCGGTTTCTACCGCGGCTCCTTACGCCCGCTCAACGACGCGATCATCACCGGGCGCATCCGGGGTGTGGTGGCGAACATCGGCTGCAACAACGCCCGCATCTGCCACGATTCGCTCCACCAGTACGTCGTGGAGGAGTTCCTCAAGAACGACATTCTGGTGGTCGAGACCGGCTGCGGCGCGATTGCCAGCGCCAAGCAGGGGTTGATGACGCCAGAGGCGGCGTTGCAAGCGGCCGGGCCTGGACTGCGCGAGGTCTGTGAGACGGTGGGAATCCCGCCCGTGCTGCACATGGGCTCCTGCGTGGACAACTCCCGCATTCTGACGGTGTTGGCGCAGATGGCGACCGAGGGTGGTTTGGGCGAGGACATCTCCGATATCCCGGCTGTCGGTATGGCGCCGGAGTGGATGAGCGAAAAGGCGCTCTCCATCGCCACCTACTGCGTGGCGTCGGGCGCGTACGTCATCCTGGGCGGCAGTGACGGCCCTGTCTCCGGCAGCGAAGAAGCGCTGCGTATCATGAGCGACGGCTGGGAGAAGAAGGTCGGCGGTCGGCTGGAGTTCATCGCGGACGGAGAGGAGATCGTCCGTCGTTCGATCGCGCACATTGACAAGAAACGAGCTGCGCTCGGTCTGCCCGAATATGACCCCAGCAAGTGGGGCCGCAGCGGCGACCACCGCATACCAGAGTTGCTGGCGTTGCCTCTGGAGGAGCGCATCGAGGCCGCTTATGGCGTGGCAGGAAAGTAGGGGGTGAGAGACTATGTCTAAGTATATTGCAACACGCGCCATTCGCGGCGCGAACGCGCTCGTGGCCGAGGCCGATGCGATGCTACAGCAGGCCATCGCCGAGAAAGGACCCGATACGCCGGTCGTTTTTCCGAACACCGCGTATTACCTGCCGGTCACGTATGGGATGTTGAATCACAAGGTCGAGACCTTGAAGGACCTGGAACCGGCGCTGGCGCACGCTCGACGGCTGCTCCATCCCGTGCCGGAAAATCAGCTCTGGGTCCCGTACCTGGGTGAGACGCTCGACAGCGGCATGGCGACGCTGCTGGCGGCTGAGGCCATCGAGGGGGTGCGGTTCGTCTACGGCGAGCAGCCGGAGCTCTATCCCGGGTTGGAGCTGACCGGCGGCACGGCGTACCCTGATTTCCAGGGCGATGGTCACCTGAACGGCCCCATTGACGACATTCAACTCCGCTCCTGGGGTATCCAACTAGTGGATGGCCGGATGCCGGGCTTCGCCGCCATCGTCGGCGCGGCGCGGACGAATGAAGCCGCCGTCGCTATCGTGCGCGAACTTCAGAAGCGCAACATCTTGATCTTTTTGTGCGGCAACACCAATGGTCGTTCGATGATTGATCAGCTTCAGGAGGAAGGAGTCGAGATGGGGTACGATACGTACATCGTTCCCTTCGGCAAAGACACCATCTCGGCGATCTATCCCCTCGGTTTTGCGACCCGGTCGGGTCTGACCTTCGGCGGCCTCAAGCCCGGTCAGTGGCGCGAGATTCTGCTCTACAACAAGTTCCGCGTCTTCGCCTTCGTGTTGGCGCTGGGCGAGGTGGACGATCTGAAGTACGCTGCCGCCGCCGGGGCCATCTCTTACGGTTTCCCGACCATCGCGGATACAGTCATTCCGGAGATTCTGCCCACCGGCGTCACTCGTTACGAACACGTCATTTCGATGCCGTGGAATGAGATTGACGCCGAAACCGAGACGGAGCGGGCGGCCAAACTGGTGCAGCGGGCCATCGAGGTGCGCGGCGTCAAGATCAAGATCACCGATGTGCCCGTCCCTGTCCCCTATGGTTCTGCTTTCGAGGGCGAGGTCGTGCGCCGCGCCGATATGCGGGTCGAGTTCGGTGGCAAGAACAGCCGCGCTTTCGAGTACCTGCGTATGGTGCCGATGGACGATGTGGAGGATCACAGGATCGAGGTCATCGGCCCCGGCTTTGAGGATGTGGAAGAGGGCGGCTCGATAGACCTGGGCATCCTGATCGAGGTGGCGGGCCGCAAGATGCAGGAAGATTTCGAGCCGGTGCTGGAGCGGCAGGTGCACTATTTCATCAACGGCGCATCCGGCATCCAGCACATTGGCCAGCGAGACATCGCCTGGATCCGCATCAGCAAGGCGGCGGTCGAGAAGGGCTTCGACCTGAAGCACTTTGGCGAGATCCTGTACGCACGTTTCCACGCCGACTTTGGCGCCATCGTGGACAAGGTGCAGGTCAAGCTCATCACCGACCCCGATCTGCACGCCGAGTGGCTGGAAAAGGCGCGCATAGCCTACGACCTGCGCAACCGCCGTCTGGCCGACCTGACCGACGAGGCGGTGGATACGTTCTATGACTGCACGTTGTGCCAGTCCTTCGCTCCCACCCACGTCTGCATCGTCAGCCCGCAGCGGCTGGGCTTGTGCGGCGCGTACAACTGGCTGGACTGCAAGGCCTCCAACCAGATCAACCCTACCGGCCCTAACCAACCGGTTCCCAAGGGGAAGCTGATTGATCCGGTCAAGGGGTACTGGGAGGGCACGAACGAGAACGCTGTCAAGAACTCGCAGGGCACGGTCACCGAGGTCGCTCTATACTCTATCATGGAGAACCCGATGACGGCCTGCGGCTGCTTCGAGTGTATCGTGATGTACATCCCTGAAGTTGAGGGTGTGATGGTCGTCAGCCGGGAGGATCCCAGCATGACGCCGGCCGGGATGACCTTTTCCACGCTGGCCGGTATGGCCGGCGGTGGCTTGCAAACCCCTGGCGTGATGGGCGTGGGCAAGTTCTATCTGACCAGTCCCAAGTTCATCTCTGCCGATGGCGGGTTCAAGCGCGTGGTGTGGATGTCCAGTTTCCTCAAGGACTCGATGAAGGAAGAACTGGCCGCGGTGGCGGAGCGCGAAGGGATACCAGATTTGATCGAACGGATCGCCGACGAGCGCAAGGTCACAACGGTGGACGAGCTGGTAGACTGGTTGGAAGAGGTTCAACACCCGGTATGTGAGATGGGGGTGATGCAGGCGGCCTCAGGAGCACCGGCCGAAGCAGAGCCCCAGGTAGCCGTTCCAACGGCTAAACCGAGGGTGGAAGAGAAGCCGGCTGCGGCCGAGGCGCCGAAAGAGGAGCCCAAGCCAGCCGTTGCAGCGGTCCCCGCACCGCCACCTACGTCCGTTGTGGCAGAGGTTCCTGCGCCAGCACCCAAGCCGGTCGCCGCGCCGCAGTTACCCGCCGGCGCCGATGCGCAGGCCATTGTTCAAGCCAGCGCTGAGGTCGTCCTGGGCAGCATCCGGCGAGCGTTGGAGGCTGCACTGCGGGAGCTGGGGGGAGAGGTTCCACCCTCGGCAGTGCCGACCGCGCCAGCGGCCGTAGAGGTCGAACTGGCACCATCGGAGGCAGCACCAGCGCCGGCCAAGATCGCTCGGCCGGAGGTCCCCCCCTGGTCTGAGGAGCGGGAGACGCTCGAGTTCCTCAAAGAGACGTGGATGGGTAAGGTGCGCGAGGTGACGTTGGGTGCTACTTCCGCCGAGGGGGGCACGCGAACCACCACCGTCACTGTCGGTGGTCAAGCGGCGATGCCGTTTATGAGCCTGGAGGGTGAGCTGCCTCACGCGCCAATCGTGGCTATCGAGATTCAGGACCGCAAGCCAGATGACTGGTCGCCGCTGCTGATGGAAGCGTGGGGCGACGTCGTGAACGATCCGGGTGAGTGGGCCAGGGCGGCCGAGCAGGCCGGGGCCAACGTCATCCTGCTTCAACTCAGCCTGACCGACGCCGAGGGCAACCCGAATACGCCGGAGAAGGCGGTCGCAGCCATGAAAAAGGTGCTGGAGGCGACAGGACTGCCGCTCATCGTGCTCGGTCCGGGCCAGGTGGACGCGGATAACACGCTGTTGGTGCCCATCGCCGAGGCCGCGGCAGGAGAGCGCATCCTGTTGGGTCTGTGCGAGGAAAAGAACTATCGCACCATCGTGGCAGCGGCGCTGGCTCACGATCAACTGGTCATCGCTCGTACCGCGATGGACGTCAATCTGGCAAAGCAGCTCAACATCCTGATCAGCGATATGGGCTTGCCCCTGGACCGGATCGTGATGGATCCGACCTGCGCCGGGGTGGGTTACGGGATGGAATACGGCTACTCGGTCATGGAGCGGCTGCGACTGGCGGCGCTCCAGGGGGATAGTATGACCCAACTGCCGATGATCGTCACCGTGGGGTACGAAGCGTGGCGACAGAAGGAGAGCAAGGTGGGCGAGGGCGTCCCGGAGGCGTGGGGCGACTGGAAGGAACGGGCCATC
>DSDT01000016.1 GCA_011048615.1 Chloroflexota bacterium
CTCTTGGGACGTAACTGCCTAAAGTGCGTCGCACCTGAGCAGTTTTGGAACTTGATTGTACCAGATTTCATAGAATTGGGAAGCCGGCCGCTGGGTCATCTATTTGGGCCATCGGGGTGACGGCCCGCTTGATACGCTGCTCGGTCTCGGCGGCCATGGCTGGGCTGGCCAGCTCACGACGCGCCTCGAGTCCGTTCAGTCGTCGGCCGGCCTCGTAGGTGGACTGGGCCAACGGGCACAAAGACCGGTTCGGAGGGCGCCAGGTCACTGATCGGGCCCCACAGCGTGGCCCGGCGGCAAAAGTCGTAGATGGTGGGAGTGTGCAGCAGGATCAAGTCCACAGACGGTAAAGATTGTAACACGTCCTGACCGTCTGCACAAATTGTCGTTTTAATTCAACGTCCGACCATCCGAGGGTGAACCGCCTACCACGGTGAACTGCCGCTGCAGGGGTGCGTTCAACGTCGTAGGGAGGGGATTCCAGGCGTCCGCTCTCTGCTGTGCACTTGGCGCGACTACGATTACAGGGGGATACGTGGTCTGGGGCATCGCTGGCTGCATGTGTGAGGTGTGCTCTTGCTCCTCCCGGCGGCGGGTGACAGAGACGATGAGCAGGCTGGTGGGCAGGGCCGCTCCCACGCCGCACACTGCCCCCGCCAACACGGCCAGCGCCTCGTCGCTCAACCGGTTGCCGATGACGAGCGCCAGGGTCACGACAAGGGCCAGCACGACCGCACCTCCGAACACCTTTAGTCGGCCCCACCAGTCGTTCTGGGTGTGGGTTCTCGATTCCTCCATCGTCATGATTCTCCTCTGACCACGGTGGGCAGTCGACTCATCAGCCAGGGCAGCGTGACGTGAGGGGAACGTCCAGAGGATACACCGTTGGTGCGATCTGCGTGTTGGTCCTCCAATTCGTCTCGCACGTCCCATTCCCCACTCCTGACGGCCGCCACCATCTCCCGGATCTCGGCGGGGGAGACGTGGGCGACCTGAAAGCGGGTCACCCGTCCCTCGGCCACGGCCAGGAAATCCCCCCGTCCCGTCAGCCGTTCGGCTCCCGTGCCGCTCCACCCGGTGGCGGTGCGGGCATCCTCGGCGCTGGTCACTCGCCCGACCAGCCGGACCGGGAAATTGGCCTTGACCAGCGGCCCCAGCACAGCGCTGGTAGGCTTTTGGGTGGCTGCTACGACGTGAATGCCCGCCTCTCGCCCGCGCTGAGTCAGCCGGGTCAGGGCTTCTTGCACCTCTTTGCCTCCCACCATCAACAGGTCGGCCAGTTCGTCTATGACCACCACGACGTGGGCGCCGTCGTGTGGCAGGGCGCGCCGTTCCATAAACCGGACCAGGCTTTGGAGGGCCTCCGCTGCTTCCTCAACTTGCCAGATGACGGGGCGCGCCAGGTGGGGCAGCCCCTCGAAAGGGCTAAAAGCGCAGTGCTTGGGATCGATCAATATCATGGCAAGCCGCGCGGTCTGGCCTCCGTTGGAAGGGCGGTGCTGATTGGGCGTCCCGTTCGCCATCGCCAGGCTCAGCACGATGCTCTGGAGCAGCACCGTCTTGCCCGATCCGGTCGTCCCGGCGACCAGGATGTGGGCGACGTCGGGAGAGGGCAGGCGGATGAGCAGGGGGACGCCGTCCTCGGAGAGTCCCAGCGCGGCGGTGATGGGGGGGATAGCGGGTTGATGGGTAGTCGGGTCGGTGAGTTGGTGGTACAGGGGCAGCAGGCGCACCGGCTGGGGGTCGTCGCGTGGGATCTCGACGTCCACGGCGGCCCCGCGCCGGGATACGCGGCAGTTGGATACGTCCAGGGCCGCGGCCAGCTCTTCGCTCAGGCTCTTGATGTGCGAAATCTTGGCTCCCACGGCGGGCAGCACCTGGAAGCGCACCCAGCGGGGTGTGACGGTTCCCCCAGTGACCCGTGCCTCCACCTTGTGGAGCGCCAGCACGGCCTCGATTCTATCGGCTTGAAATTCCAGTTGCTTGCGCATTCCTCCTCCATAAGTCAGATTCACCATGTGGTCACCCAGGCCGGGCCTGTATCAATCTGCGGGTTCAATGCTCAGCAGGGGCCGTGATGTCGAGTTTCAGAGCGCTGCGCAGAGAAACACAAAGCCATTCACACCGTGTTTTCTCGGTGGTCCTCTGTTCAAACCAGGATGGCCTAAGTAAAAGTATAGAACGTCCGTTCTATTTGTCTGAGGGTGAATTATACTTGTACGAGGGGATCAGGACAAGTCAAGTTGAAGGATATATCCCCAAATTAAGGGGGATATTGAGGGTATTTTTCCCAAGTTTCCCAAATCGTTTCCTCACGTCGTTTGTGGGGCGTTGTTCTCGGGCCAGGGGTGCTCTTGGTACGGATTGCGGCATGGTGCGCCCAGGCAGTAGGCGACCCGCCGGGCCGTCAGGTCGGCCACCAGGGACCAGAAGGTGGCCTGGTTGGGTTGATGGTGGCACACCGGCACCGAGTGGTCGCGCAGCAGCTCCTGGGCCCAAGCCCAGCCAGCGGCGGCATCGCGGGGACTGTCTCTGCCGATGCGCGCCTCGATCCACTGGGCCCGCTCGACGTGGTCGGTCAGGTTTCGGCGCCCGTGGAAGGAGCGCATGTCGGGTGAGCGATAATAGTTGGTGATGACCAGGCCCGTTCCCTGGGGGCGGTAGATGTGGACGCGTCCCGGGTAGGTTTCCGCAGCGATCATATCTTGGGGATCAGCGATCAAATAGTTGAAGGGGGAGAGGAATGACATCTCTTGCATCTGGACTGCCGCTTCTTGGGCGGTGCGACAGGTTTCCAGGAGAATGCGAGGGATCAGGTAGGGCGGCAGCCCTGGAAGGACCCGCTCGGCGATTTGGGCCCGAATGGTGTGCACGCTCACGAACAGTCCGTACTGATTGACGCCGTCGTAACAACTGCCGATGAAGCCGGCCTGGGTGCCGAGTGAGGCCAGATACCCGGTGGGAAAGAGACGCCGCAGATACCTCTCTCTGCGGCTGTAGAGGAAATCGTGGTTGCGACCGATCAGCACGTGGCCATCGGGCAGGCGGAGGGCAAAGGTGGTGCAGCCGGGCAGCACCCCTTCCGGCAGATTGTTGGAGACGTGGGGCAGCACCTCTTCCCACGGGCGGCCCTGGGCGGCCGCGTATCCCCGGAACTCGTCCAGCAGCGCAGGGTGGAAGCGCGCAAGCTCATCGGCGCAGGCGCGGGCAAAGGCCAGCTCTGTCTCTCGATCCCGCCAGTTCTCCACCGGTCGCAGGTCCGTAGCGATGCCCATCTGGTAGCCGATGGTATAGTGATTGCCGCTCAGCTCAAAGATGCGGTAGTCGGCGGTCTGTTCTTGGCGCAGATCGGCGGCTGTGTCAATCATAGTCGGGACGCCTGTGGGCGGTGCTCTCGTTCACCCCTTCGACTCGATGGCAGTTGACCAGCGCGAAAAGCAGATTGGACATCACGCCCTGCCTTCCACCTCGCGTCCCGCCTTGGCCCACGCCGCTTGAGCGTCCTTGTACCCCATCTTGTAGAGCCGCTCGTGATTGTCGGGGACGTAGCGGATAATGTCGGCAATGGGGATCGGGCACTGAGGGGAGATGATGACCGGGGAGGCGATCTCTTGGTGATCGAGGGGCGCGTCCCCGGGCGGGGTGCCGAATGAGGACTGGGCCTGTTCGAGCAGTCGAGTCCTGAGCTGCTCGTTCTCCCGTTTCAACCGGGCGTTTTCGATGCTCAGCCGGACCACCTGGTTGGTGCGGTGGAAGAGTTTCAGGTCGGCCTGGAAGGAGGCCAGCAGCGCCCACTCGAAGGCGGCCTGGGCGGCGGTCAGAAGGCCGGTCAAGCCACCGACGGGGGTGTAGCGGGGTCGGTTCGTCTCGTCCTCCCAGGGGGTCATCAGCACCACGATGATGTCCTCGGCTCCGGCATCTATGGCCGGTCCCAAGGGGGTATTGGCCACGGTGCCTCCATCCCAGAACGGTACGTCACCGATCTTGGTCGGCGGGTAGATCAGGGGGATGCTGCAACTGGCCAGGATGTGATCCAGGCTGATGGACACGTGCTCGCAGTGGCTGCCCCTGGCGGGGTCGGGGCTGTTGCCAAAGACGCGCAGGCGTCCCGTCTCCATCTCGACGACGGTGAGACGGAGGTGCTTGGCGGGTGATGGCTGGTTGATGCGGTCGAGGTCAATCCATTTCTGCTCGACCAGGGTCCTGCGCAGGGGCGCGGTATCCAGCAGGTGATCCCATTTGTCCAGCAAAAAGGTTTCCCAGGCGCGCCGCTGCACATCGTCCGTCTCCAGCCGCCGCCACAGCGACCACAGGGAGTAGGCGGTGTGACCGGAGGCAATCGCCGCGCCGTTCACGGCGCCGATAGAAGTGCCGACGATGATGTCGGGAAACCACTCGTGTTCCTCCAGAAAGCGGAGCACCCCCACGTGGTATGCCCCCCGTCCGCCACCGCCGGAGAGCACCAGGGCTCGTACAGCGTCTGATTTAGACATCGGTCACCTCCTCATTCAAGGCCTGTTCAATCTGCTTCAGTATATATCACGTGGGGCTGGTTGCCAAGTGGTGAACGGCCGCCCCGACGGAAAATCTCCATCACATGTCAACATTCTCTTAACAACTTTTGAACATGCCCATGGTATAATCTGGTCAAACTTGAAAGGAGGCTTCAGATGTGGAAAAAGATAGGTTCGAGTGTGTTGGTCGTGATGGTGGTGGCGTTGGGAGTCGTGGGCGTGGCATTGGCTCAGGATTCTACGCCTCCCGCCGCTGAGGGTTCGCCTCCCGGTCCGGGATTCAGAGGCCATAGAGGCGCGAGGATGGAATCCATCGCCGAGGTGCTGGGAATGACGGCCGAGGAGTTGTTCGCAGCCGTGGAGGAAGGACAGACCATGGCCGAGCTCGCCGCTGCTCAAGGCGTCGAGTTGAGCGAGGTGGTGGAGGCTCTCGTGGCCCCGCGCGTCGAGCAGTTGGTGCAGGCGGTGACCGATGGGCGCCTGACCCAAGAACAAGCGGATCGGCTGCTGGAATTCGCCACCGAGTACATGACCTGGCGGTTTGAAAACTTGAGCCTGGGTTGGGGTGGTTTGGATGGGGTCGGCGGTCTGGGTGGCCTGGGCGGACGTGGGGGACGCGGAGGTCCTGGCGGCCCTGGTGGCCACGGTGGATGTGGAGGTGGTCGCTGGGGGAGCACTCCAGAGCAGCAAGAACCCCCTGTTGATACCGGCCTCTAGTCCGCGTATTCGGGGAATTCCTGGATAAAGGAATAGGGCGCAGAAAGGACAGCGGCTCCAGTTGCCACGGGCGACTGGAGCCGTTATAATATCACGGATTTCCCATCACGGGTTGTGCCGATATGAAAGTATTGATCGTTGACGACGAACTGCGCATCGTCCAGGGGGTGCGCAAATATTTCGAGCAGGCCGGCTTCGAGGTCGTGTCCGCGCACGACGGGCCCGCTGGCCTGGCCAAGGCCCGCGCCGAAGGCCCCGATCTGATCGTGCTGGACCTGATGCTGCCTGGTATGGACGGATTGGACGTCTGCCGGGCGCTGCGGCGCGAGTCGGACGTGCCCATCATCATGCTGACCGCCCGTGTCGAAGAGACCGACAAGCTGATCGGGTTGGAGCTGGGGGCCGATGATTACGTCACCAAGCCCTTTAGCCCGCGCGAACTGGTGGCCCGCGCCCGGGCGGTCCTGCGGCGAGTGAAGGGGATGGGCGGATCCTCCCTCGCATCGTCGCGGGAGACCTATCGTTTTGGCGAGGTGCTCTTCGACACATCGGCCCGGCACTGTGTCGTGGATGGCAAAGTCGTCTCCCTCACCCCCATCGAGTTCGATCTGCTGTACACGCTGGTGCGGCACAAGGGGCAGGTCCTCTCTCGCATGCAACTGTTGGACGCAGCCCATCTCGGATCCTACGATGGAGCCGAACGCACCGTGGACGTCCACATTCACAATCTGCGGCGCAAGGTGGAGCCAGACCCCTCGAATCCTCGTTACATTCTGACCGTCTTTGGGGTTGGATATCGGTTTGACGATCGGGTGGACGAATGAAACACAGTCTGCGCACCCGCTTGACCCTCAGTTTCCTGCTGGTCATCGTTGCCACCGCTGGTCTCGTCGTGCTGCTGGCAAACCGGATCACTGCCAACCGGCTCACGTACATGGTGTCCCACGCTGGTCGGTTGAAGGCCCAGCGGTTGGCTCCCTTGTTCGCCAATTACTATGTGCAAGTGGGCAGTTGGGATGGGGTCGAGGCGTTGATGGCTGATCTTTTCACCGTGCAGTGGTCGCATGGGATGCGGGGATTCGGTCAGCAGGGCGGACGGATGCCGATGATGGGCATGATGGGCACGACGGAGGCAGAGGACGAGAGATTGTTCCTGGTGGATGGGGCCGGTCAGATCGTCGCCATCAGTGTGGGGCAGAACGACGACGTCCGTCTCTCTCCTGACAGTTTGAACCAGGGGGCCCCGATCCTGGTCGCGGGGCAGCCGGTGGGCCGGCTGATCGTCGCTTCCAGCCTCGGCGGACTGACGGCTAACCAAACCTCCTTTTTGAGACAGGTCAACTGGCTGATGGTGCTGGCGGCTCTCGTCGCCGGACTGGCGGTTTTGATTGTTGGATCCTTCCAGGCCCGCCGCATCGTCGCCCCGGTGCGGGAGCTGGCGCAGGCGGCCCGCCGTGTCGCCGATGGGGATCTGTCGCAGCGGGTGCGCGTCACGTCGGAGGACGAACTGGGCGAGATGGGCGAGGCCTTTAACAGGATGGCGGCCGAGTTGGAGCGGCAGCACGAACTCCGTCACCGGGCGATGACCGACATCGCCCACGAACTGCGCACCCCGCTCAGCGTCCTGCAGATTGACATCGAGTCCATCGAGGACGGGCTGACCGACCCCACTCCTGAGGTGATCGCCGGGCTGCGGGAGGAGGTGGTGCTGCTCAAGCGATTGGTCGAGGATCTGCGCATGCTCTCGTTGGCCGAAGCGGGCGAGTTACAGCTCGAGTTGGAGCCGGTGGACGTTGCCGCGCTGGTGCGGAGCGCGGTCGAGCGGGGACGGGCGGCGGCGCGGGAGAAGGGCGTGACCCTCTCCGCGGACGTATCTGGTCCGCTGCCCCCCGTCCTGGGAGACGGTCATCGCTTGATTCAGGTGTTGCTCAATCTGCTTTCCAATGCGCTACGCCACACTCCCCCCGGCGGTCAGGTGACCGTCATCCTGCGGTCGGCCGGCCAGGGGGTCCACGTGGTGGTGCGAGATACCGGGGAGGGGATTCCGGCCGATGCGCTGCCGCACCTGTTCGAGCGCTTCTACCGGACGGACCAGGCCCGCAGCCGAGACGCTGGCGGCAGCGGGCTGGGCCTGACCATCGCCCGCAGTCTGGTCGAGGCCCACGGAGGGCGCATCTGGGCCGAGAGCGAACCGGGAGCGGGCAGTACGTTCACCATCGCGCTGCCCACGGTGGAATATGGGGAGGAAAAGGGGTACTGATGGGTGTAGATTGGAACGCCCTGCTCTCGACCTTTGGCCTGATTTTCCTGGCCGAGTTGGGCGACAAGACCCAACTGGCGGTGGTGACGCAGGTGTGTAAATTTCGCCGCCCGTGGGCGGTTTTCTGGGGCGCCAGCCTGGCCCTGACGGCGGTCACGGCCCTCGGAGCCTGGGGCGGGCAGGTGGCGAGTCAGTTCATCCCGGCTTCCATCCTGCGCATCGTCGCGGCGCTGGCGTTCGTCGTGATGGGCGTGCTCATTGGGCGGGAGGCAATCCGGGCACGATCCAGTGGCAGTGAATGGGATGCAGCGTGTGAACCCGGCTGTGACGAGGGGGAGAGGGGGACGGGTCGCGTACTGATCTCTGCCCGGGACTGGCGAGCGTTTGCCTCGACCTTGGGCCTGCTGTTTGTGGCCGAATTGGGGGACAAGACACAGCTCGCCGTCCTCAGCCTGGCGGGCAAGTACGAGGATGGCAGCTCTGTCTTGTTGGGAGGAGCGCTGGCGCTGACGGCAGTGACCGGGCTGGGCGTCGTCGGCGGGCAGGGTTTGTGCCGGCTCATCCCGGAGCGCTGGCTGCTGTTCGTCTCGTCCGCGGCCTTTGTGGTGATGGGGATCTTGGTGGGCGTGGGGGTGTTGTGAGACGCGCGTGAGGCCAGCCCGGTGTGACGTTGGGCCTCACGTGGCGCATCGTCCCCATCGGATCACTCGACATAGATTTCGACCATCTCTTGGTCCTCTTCGTCCATCACCTCGACCATCTTGCCGACCATCCCGCTGGACAGCAGGGTCTCCAACTCTTCCATATCCAAACCCTCGAACTCTTGCGGGGCGAATCGTTCTGCCATGCGCAGCCCCACGTTCACTAGGCCGATAGGGATCGTCACGTTCACTTTGGGAGTGCCGGACTGCATGTCCGTCACCTGGACGCGCAGATACCGGTTGCCGCTGCCCGACGCGGGGACGCCCGGCGGTGTGCGGGCTCCCCCATCCAGTGCGCGGAGCAGGGTGGCCGCTTCGTCGGGTGTGATCTTGTCCTCTTCCAACATCTTGAGGATTTTCAGTCTTTCTTCACTGGTCGTCATAGGTTGCCTCCTAACAAAAATAGACCTGGACTTGTTCCTTGCCAGGCCCTTCGTCCACCTGGACGAAGAAGGGATGTCCTTGGTGAATTTCTTCCTGCATCGCCAGGAGCAGTTCGTCAATTCTCATCTCCTCGATCTGAGGGACGAACGGGCGGGAGATGCGCAGGATCCAACCCACCAGGCCCAGGGGTACGGGTAGAGCCAGGAAAATGTTGGGCCCGTCGGGCTGTTGCACCCGCACGTAGAGCCACCGAGAGCGCTGCAACCACCAACCGAACAGGATGCCCAATAGGCCGAGGAGGAACAGAATCCAGCCCCAGATCAACCAGCGGGTGGCGACTTCTCGCGTGTAATAGGTGGTCAGCAAATAACCACTGATAGCGGCTAACGCGATGCCGATCCAGAGCACGAGTTGCCACACCCATCGCACCGCGATCGGCCTGGTGGTGGGCATCGTAGAGGCCGGGGAGGGTGAAGGGGCGGTTGATGGCCTGCTCCCGGCCAATCCCTCCAACTGACGCGCTCCCTCTTCGACGCTGATTTCCCCGGTCTCGATCAATCTCAATATGTGCAATCGTTCTTCCATAGCGTTCTCCTCACTCGATTGAAATCTCTGCGTGGCGTATGCGCTCCAGCAGCTTGGTTATAGTTTCCCGCTGCCCTCCACGTACTGGAGGGGAGAATTGTACCATTACTCTATTTGGACACAAACTGGTTCTGGGGATGCGCTCCCCACTGCTTCGGCGAGTGTCGACTGTCCATTGGCGTTTTCCTCAATGTTCATGAGGGGGGGGACGAAAAAGCCCACCAGTCCCATGCCCGCGCACAGCAGGCCGGCCATCAGATACCATACCTGGATGCCCAGCCAATCGGTCACCGGGCCAGCGATGGCCAGGCTAAAGGGTGAGGTGAACCAGAGCAGGCTGCTCATCATGGTGAACACCCGGCCCTGGATCTCGGGCGCGACCGTGCCCTGGAGGATGGCCATGATGGGGCCATCCACGAGGGGGATCATGATCCCTGCGACGAGAAAGCATCCCAGCGCCATCCCGAACATGTCCGCAGGCGTCTGGCTCAGCAGGATGAAGCTAAGACCTAGTACGCCGATGCCGATCATGACGGTGTAGATCTTGCGCTTGAAGCCGCCCCACATACTCAACGCGATCCCGCCCGCGACGATGCCCACCCCGGTGATCGCTTCCAGCAGGCTCAACCGGGCTGCGTCTCCCTCGAAATGGGCCTTTACCAGGAGCGGCAGCAGCGAAAAGGCGGGCGTCAGCGCGATCTTGATCACCATGGCCGTCCCTATCAGCACGACCAGTCCCGGCCAACCCCAGATGTAGCGCAGGCCAGCGCGGATGTCGGTCCATATCGAGGGCTTTTGGGATGCATCGACCCTCGCGGGGATCGGTTGGGGGATGAGCACAAAGAACAGGGGCAGGATGGCCAGCAAGGCGGTGCCGACGTCCACCGCCATCACCCCGTGCAGGGGCAGCATCTCCATCAACAGAGCGCCCAAGGGCGGGCCGGCGATGTTGAGCATGCCGTTCAGTGTCTGGTTGAGCCCCGCCACCCGTGAGAGCTGTTCCTTGGGTACCATGAGGGAGGTCGAGGCCTGCATCGCCGGCCAGTGGAAACTGCCGCCCACAGCGCGCACCAGCATGATGGCATAGATGTGCCATATTTGTACGCTCCCGGTCCAGAACGTGATGGCCAGCCACAGCGAGGCCAGCGCGACGAGGGTGTCGGCGGCGATCATCACGATGCGCCGGTTCCAGCGATCCACGTAGGCTCCGGCGATGGGCCCCAGGAGAATTTCCGGGATCAGGGCGACCAGGGAAGCGGTCGCCAGGATTGTCGCCGAGCCGGTCAGGTCGGTGAGCCACCAGACCAGAGCGAACTGGGCCGCGCGGCTGCCGATCAGCGAGAACGCTTGCCCGGTCCAGATGGTGAAAAACGGAATCTGCCATTTCGATGGTTGGGTTGAGGGTTCTATCACTGAATGCACCTCGTGGGTTAGTGGGGTGGTTTCATGATCCTGGTCGCCAGTGCCAGCAAGTCACCAGCGGTTTCCGTTCGCGGTCAGCGGCCTTCCAGCGCGGCCAAGAGTTCAGCGGCCTGTTCAGGGGTGATTTTGCCATCCTCGACCATGCGCAGCACCCGTAGGCGTTCCTCCTCCGTTGCCGGCTCCCGCTTGGGCCGGGCGGGCTGTCCGCTGACCCGCCGCCAGCGTCGTTCTGCGCGCTCGGTTCGCAGGCGGGCTTGCTCCGCCTCCCGTTCCGCCGCCTGCCGGGCCCTCTCGGCGGCGCGCTTGGTCCGCTCCAGGGTGTGATTTGTCACTTGCTCTATCTGGCGGCGCATGCGTTCGCTATCCAGGCCGCCCAGGCTTTCCTGTAGGCGCAGGTCTATTTCTGCCATTGCCTCCGAGATGCGCGCTTCGATCTGTGCTCCCAGGCCCTCCAGGTCGGTCGCAAAATCGAGATAGGGACTCTCTGTTGGGCCAGTCTCCGGCTCTGCAGGTCGGAGCGAGACGCTGCCCCCCACTGTTGCTTTCAGGTGGGCCTCGCCATCTCCCAGAGTCCCTTGCATTTCACCGCCCACATCCTCTAGGCTCAGGTCGGGGATGCGGGAGCGCACCCGTCCCCCGGCCTGCAGGGACAGGCGCAGGTCAGCATCGGGAGGAATATGAGCGATCAGGTCACTGCCGGCGTTCACCAGGTAGGTGGCTCCGGGAGAGAAGGGCGGCCCCAACCAGGCGTCCGCCCCGATTTGTTCGGTTTTCAATCCCCCGCGCACGCCCTCGGCCTTCAGGTCGCTGCCGATGTGCCGGGCGGAGAATTGCCCTTCCACCCCCCGTACTCGAGCGTCCCCAGACAGGGATTCCACTCGCAGGTCTCCGACTATATCCCGGGCATTCATGTGACCATAGATCTGTCCCAACTCGATCGCCCCGGTGACCTGGAGGATAACGTCGCCATAGACGGTGCTGACGGTGACGCAGCCTCGTACCTCCTTGATCTTGAGATCCCCCCGTACCGTCTCGACGGTGAGGGTTGAATCGGGTGGACAGGTCAACGTGCAGTCGCTGTGAATGTGCAGCGTCAGTTCTTCTCCCTCTTGTTCCAGCGTCAGGTCATCCGCCGCGCCTCGCAGGCGGATGCTGACGTGGGATTCCTCCGCGCCTCGCACAATCAGATCTCCCAGGCAGTCTGTGATAGTGATGGACGGGGCGCTCGACGTTGCAATGGTTTGTTTGAACATAGTGGCCTCCACAGAAATACTCTTGATCCTGGCGATCCCTGGTGTCTTTGTGATTGGAGAATGTTGCTCTATGAACACTCACTCTTCTAGCAAGCGCAGGGCCTCTTCTGAGGTGATTTCCTTGCGGGCCAGTTGTTCCAGCACTTTCTGCCGGAGATCGTCTTTGACTGGCTGCGCGTCGCCGATGGTATAGCCCAGGGCACGGATGATCTCGTCCAGGCGGCTGCGGACGGTGGGGTAGGAGACGCTCAACTCTTCTTGCATGCGGCTGAGCTTGCCCTCGCAACGCACGAACAACTCGACAAAGTCCAGTTGTTCGGGGGTGAGTTGAAAAAGCCGACCCATCGTAAAGCGCCCTTCCATGGTCGTGTTGCAGTTGCGACAGACCAACCGGGTGGTCATCAAGGCGTCGTGACACACGGGACATGCTGTTGGAACGGGATACATACCATCCTCCTAAATAATATTAAGTGATATATTAAAAATTATAACATATCGCTTAATTTTTGTCAATAGGGAATCATTAAAAATTGGGGGTTGGTGGTTATAAACGGAGCTGCACTGGACAAACTGTTCACTTGATGGCATAATCTGGCTATCATCAACCCACACGAAAGGACAAGGCCAATGCCCCAAGATCTGCGCAAAATTCGTGAACGGAAGGGAATGAGTCTCGATAAGCTGGCCTCTAGATCCGGCATTTCCATCGCCACGCTGATTCAGTACGAGCGCGGGGAGCAGGAAATCCCGGTCCAGGACTTGGGCCGGTTGGCCCGGGTGCTGTACGTGGACGAGTGGGACATCAACCCCCGTTCGTCTCCGCCTCCGCGCGACCAGCCGCCCTCCAAGCCGCGCCCGCCGAAACGGGACGCACCGCCCAGGGAGGGCAAGAAGGAAAAGGGGGAGCAGAAGGCAAAAAAGCCGCTCCGCCAATCTCCGCCGGCTCGGGATACCCAGATCACTCACTTGTTGACGCTGGCCGCTCGGTTTGACATTGACCGGGAGGCTTTGGAGGAAGAGATCGGCAAATCGTTGGACGAGCTGACGCAGGTGGAAGCCCGCCATTGGAACGGTCAATTTATGCGCCGCGGCGCCGAAGAAAAGCCCCCCAAGCGGCCCATTGACCGCAAGCGGGCCTATCTACCGGAGGGGGTGGATGGCTTCGAACTGGCCTACCTACAGGAGCAGCAGGAGGCTGGCGTGCCGCTCCATATCACACTCTTCGATGGGCAGACGTTCGAGGGACCGGTGGTCGGCTTTGGGCCCTATCATATTCTGATTCGCGAGCCTGACGGCGACCAGGTCACCCTTAACAAACTTGCCATCGCCTATTACCGCAAGTCGGGAGGTGCGGAATGAGCCTGGGCGATGAACTGCGGTACCAACGCGCCCTCCACGGGGGCGACGATCTGGCCGAACTTGAACAAGAGATCGGTCTTGTCCCTGGCACACTGCGCTACATGGAACAGCGCTATCGGCGCATAGGCGAGGATGACGAGGTCCTGGAGAAAATCGCCGCTTACTACGGCGTGGCCCTGGAAAAACTGCAATGGCACCGGGAGCGCTATCGCAAGGCCCTCAGCGCCTATCTGTACCAGTCCATGGAGGAAAAGACCTCCGCCCGCTTTGAACTGCGCACTGGCGAGAGGTTGAGCGGCCAGGTGCAGTGGTGGGACCTGGGCGCGTTCGGATTGAAACTGGACGGGGGAGAGAACCAGCCACTCCTCGTCGTGCAGCGTCACGCCGTGGTGGATTGGGAGGGGGCCGGAGAGGGAGACGCTTTCGCGAAAATTTCCCTGCCCTCGGGTGCGCAACGGCTCGATGACCGCTGATCAATGCGTGTGGCGCAGCCTGCAGGCGCTGACGGTGCTGGCGCTGATTGGGCCCCTCGTCCTGGTCGCGGCCCTGGTCGTGGGTTGGAACAGCTCTTGTCCTCCCCGTCTCCCCGATGGGCAGGTCGTCGAGCTTTCCCAGGATGTACTGGCTCTGCCCGGTGAGACGACGGTTCTCGTGTTGGACCACGTGGAAGGCGATTTCGGCCTGGAGGTCGAGGTGCTCCCCATCGCTGGCCCGGACTCTGGTTTTGACGGCTATGGGCTGGTGTTCCAGGCTCAGAGCGCGGCGAGTTACCTCGTCTTGGCCGTCGGCAGTGATGGCTATTATGCCGTGCTGCGGACGGTGGGTGGTGACGAGGTCCCCCTGGTGAGTTGGCAGCAGTTCCCGCACGTCCGCCGGGGCCGGCAG
The DNA here is from genome assembly GCA_011048615.1 of Chloroflexota bacterium. Lineage (GTDB taxonomy): Bacteria > Chloroflexota > Anaerolineae > B4-G1 > B4-G1 > DSDT01. Next base: position 14,081 of record DSDT01000016.1, read on the forward strand.
GTCAACCGGCTGCGCGTCGCCTGCGTCGGCTCTGTGTGTGATTTCTACATCAATGACGAATATGCCACCACCATCGAGCAGGAAATCAGGCTGACGGGGGACGTGGGGCTGTGGGTGCGCAGTTTTGGCGGCGAGGGTGTGACGGTGCGGTGCCTGAGCGCGCGGATCTGGTGCGGCGGGACTTGTGTTGAGTATAGAACAGGAGAGATGTGCTATGCAAATTGTTGATGTCGAAGTGATCCCGGTTGAGTTGAACCTCCACCACCCAGCGCGGACCGCCTACCGTCCGGAGCCGGGGTTGGAGCGCGTCGGCGTGGTTTTTGTGCGCGTCACCGCGCGCCAGGGACAGACGGCCTGGGGTTGCGCTTCCTTCGACACCGGGTTGACGGGCGAGAGGTTGAGCGATGTGGTGCAAGCCTGCCGGGCCTGCGCCGATCGCGCCCACGATTTGAATCCGCTCAACACCGAGTACGCGCTGGAAGAGCTGGCCCGCCTCACCGAGGGAACTCCGGCGGCGCTGTGCGCATTCGACTTGGCCTTTCACGACCTGCTGGGGTTGGCCGCTGGTATGCCTCTACATCGCCTGTTGGGAGGATACCGGAGTCGCATTCAGACCTCTGTCACTGTGGGCGTCATGCCGGTCCGGGAGACGGTCCAATTGGCCCAGGTCCGGGCCCGGCAGGGATTCCGCATTCTCAAAATCAAGGGTGGTCTCGATGCGAATGAGGACGTGCGCCGGGTGAAGGCGGTCCATCAGGCCCTGCCCACCATCGTGCTGCGCCTGGATGCCGATCAGGGATATACCGTCAGGCAGGCGCTGGACGTGGCCCGCGCCCTGGAGCACGAGTTGGAGATGTTGGAACAGCCGACGCCCGCCGATGATCTGGAGGGACTGGCCGAGGTCACCCGCCACAGTCCCTTGCCCATCCTGGCCGATCAGAGCGTTGTGGGGCCGGCCTCGGCGTTAGAGATCGCCGCCCGCCGCGCCGCCTCTGGGATGAGCGTCAAGCTGGCTACCTGCGGCGGGGTGCGCTGCGCTCGCCAGGTGGATACCATCGCCCGCGCTGCCCGGATGGACACTATGGTCAGTTGCGTCATCGAACCGGCTTTGCTGATCGCGGCCGGTCTGTCCTTTGCCCTGAGCAGTCCCAATGTTCGCTACGGCGACCTGGATGGTCATCTCGATCTGATAGATGATCCGACCGTGGCGAGCTTTCGCCTGCAGGATGGTTGGCTCATCGCCACCGACGTGCCGGGTTTGGGCTGTACCGTCGAGTTGTGAGCTGTTCCTGGGCTCACCGCTCGTTGGCGTCTATGCTGCCCGTTCTGCGTCCAGCGCCTCTCGCATCCGCTCCAGCGCTTGGGTCAGAACGGCGCGGGGGCAGGCAAAGTTCAACCGTACGAATCCCTCGCCTCCCGGCCCGAAATCCGCTCCCTCGTTCAGAGCCACCCGGGCGCGCTCCAAAAAGAACGTGTGCGGGTTGCCGGGAATGGCGGCCGCGCGACAGTCCAGCCAGGCCAGATAGGTCCCTTCCGGTTTGCAGCACCGGACGCCGGGCAGGAAGGAAGCGACGTACTCGAGCAGATAATCTCGGTTCCCCTCCAGGTAGACCAGCACCTGATCCAGCCAGTTCTGTCCATCCCGGTACGCGGCCAGCGCGGCCGTCAACCCCATGACGTTGACGTGCCCCACCAGGCCCGGCACTGTCGCTTCCAACCTGGCCCGCAGCTCTGGGTTCTGGACCACGCAGACCGAGCAGGCGAGTCCGGGGACGTTGTAGGTCTTGCTGGGGGCAAAGAGAGTGACCGTCTGGGCCGCGACCTCCGGCGAGAGAGCGGCGGTCGGCGTGTGGGGATGGTCCTTGAACACCAGGTCGCAGTGGATTTCGTCGGAGCAGATGAGGACGTCGTGGCGCAGGCAGATTTCGGCCACGCGCTCCAATTCCTCCCGCTCAAAGACCCGGCCCACCGGATTGTGAGGGCTGCACAGCAGAAACGTGGCTGTGCGCTCCGTGATGGCGGCCTCGAAAGCGTCCATGTCGCGCTCGTACCGTTCCTCCCCCTCGACCAGGGGCACCAGCTTGCGTCGGCGGCCCAGGTCTCCTGGCGCCGAGAGCATCGGCGGGTAGACCGGGGGTTCTACCAGCACCTCGTCGCCGGGCTGGCCGACGGCGTAGCAGACCAGGTTGAACCCGGTCACCACGCCGGGGATGAGAAGGATGTCGTCCGTCTCGACGTGCCAACCGTACAGCGTGGCCAGCCGCCCCTGGATCACCTCCCGCAGCTCGCCCGGCGGCAGCCCGTACCCGAAAACGCCGTGAGCCACCCGCTGCTGCAGGGCCTGGATCATTGGCTCCGGCGAGACGAAATCCATATCCGCTACCCAGAGGGGCAGGACATCCTCGTTCCCCTCTCGATTGAAGAGCTGCCACTTGATGCTGTCCGTGCCGCGCCGCTCGATGGGTTGATCAAAGTCATAGATCACGATTTCTTTCTCCACAAGGATACAGGCCCCAGGTCCGGCCTGGGGCCTGTTGATAGTGAGTGATGGGGCGCTCCGCAATGCGCTGAAGCGTGCACTACAAACGCGAGCCGGAAACCCTCGCCAGAGTCGTCAGTCCCCCAGCGCTTCCAACAGCGCCGGCAGGACGTCCTGCGGCTCGGCCTCCAGGCCCAGGTCCGCGCTCTCAAAGATCGGCGCGTGCGGGTCGGGGTGGATGGCGAGGATGAACCCGGCCTCCTCGATGGCAGCGTTGTGGAACGTGTCGCCGCGAATGCCCGCCGCCACGTAGACCTCTGGCGCGACTTCCACGCCGCGCACGTCCACGACCTGCCCGGCCTCGATCCAGCCGGCATCTCGCGCCCCCCGGTCACCGGCCACCCGACCGCCCAGCGCAGTCGCCAATTGCTGTACCAGTGCAAAGCCGGCCTCGCCGCCGACCTGCCGGCCGGCCGCTACGATCACCGGGGCCTGTTTCAACGGCACGGGAGGCGGCTCGAAATCCTCTGCCGGGCCGATCACCCGCACGGCCGGCGTCGCCGGTTCGACATCCAACAGCGTGGGCTCCCCCTTGCGATACGAATCCACGAACGGCGCGGGGAACGTCCCTGGCTCGATGGTGAGGAACTGGGGCCGCGCCTCCGGGCAGGCCAGAATCTCGAAATACTGACCGCCATAGATGGGGACGGCCCCCTGCACCGTGCGGGTCGCCTCGTCGAGGGTGACCGCCGTCACGTGCTCGATCAGCCCTCCGCCCATGCGCTGCGCCAGCCGGGGCGCCAGTTCCTGTCCCTGCTGGGTGGCCGCCAGGATGACGACCTCTGGCTGTTCCGCCTCGAACAGATCCGCCAGCACGTGCAGATACGGTTCCAGCGCGAACTCGGACAGTCCGGCATCATCAGCCACGCGGACGCCGTCGGCCCCGGCCTGGTAGAGGGTTTGGGCCAGATCGGCCCCCCCTGCTCCCAGCAGCACGCCGTAGACATAAGCGCCCAGCGAGTCCGCCAGGGTGCGGGCCGCGCCGATACCTTCCAATGTCACCGGTGCGATGCTGCCATTCACCACGTCGGCCACCACCCAGACGCCGCCACCGCCGGCCGCTTCCTCGGTGATTTCTTCTTGCTGCGCCATCAACAGGTCTAGATATGATGCATCCATGTGTGACCTCCTACCTCCGCATCCGCTGCCGCAGCGCGTCGGCTGCTGCCTGGGCCATCTCTGCCGGTGTGCCGCTTGCGCGCACGCCCCGCTCCCGCTCTGGGGCAAACTCTTTGCCCCGCGATTCGACCAATGGTGTGAGGGCAGCCTCGTCTACCAGATCCGCTGCATCCCACGCTTCCAATGCGTCTCCGACCTCTCCCACGCCCCGGTAGACGTTGATCAGCCGCACGCCATCCGGGTAACGGAGCTTGAGGGCGCCGGGCAGCAGGGTGACGACCACCGGCGGGTCGGCTTCGACGGCCACGTAGCGGCCGTTTCGTTGCAGCACGGCCTGCACCTGGCCATCGGCGCTCGACACTTGCCACGCTCCGGTGATCTGAGCACCGCCCAATGCCTCGGCCAGGCGGAGGCCCAGTTGACCTTGCCCGGTGTCGAGGGTCGTCGAACCGATCAGCACCAGGTCCGCGCCGCCCAGCCGCTCGATGGCGGCGGTCAGCACGCCGGTCATGGCGGCCTCGTCGGCGGCCTTTAGCGCGGGCCCGGTCAGGTAGATGGCCCGGTCGGCGCCGCGAGCGATGGCCTGGCGCAGGATGTCGTCGTCGGGCAGTGGACTGCGAGGCAGGGCAACCACCTCGGCGGCCATCCCGTCCTTGATGCGTAAGGCGGCCTCCAGGGCGCAGGCGTCGGCTGGTTGAATCAGATATTCCTCCCGGTTGACGAAAATGCGCCCGGCGCTCCCCTTGACCACGATGCCACTGGGGTCGAGAACCCGTCCAAGAATCACGATTATTCTCATCGTTTCCACTCCTGTCACGGCCTGATCCGCACACCGTGCTCACGAAAGATGTTGCTGGCGATGACGATGCGCTGAACTTCGCTGGTGCCCTCATAGATCTCGCCGATGCGGGCGTCGCGGAAGCCCCGTTCCAGGGGGAAATCCCGCGAGAACCCCAGGCCGCCGTGAATCTGCAGGGCTATATCAATGGCCCGTGAGGCGACCTCCGACCCGTACAGCTTGCACATCGCCGCCAGTTGACCAAAGGGTTGACCGGTATCCACCAGCCATGCCACCCGATAGACCAGGCTGCGCAAGGCCTCCAGCTCTGTGGCGATATCGGCGATCTTCCATTGGATGGCCTGTTTGCTCGCCAACTCGGCTCCAAACTGCCGCCGGGTCTTGGCCCAGCGGACGGCGCTCTCCAACGCCATCTCTGCCCCGCCGATGCAGGCCGCTCCCAACGTCAACCGCCCCATATCCAGCGATTTCATAAAGGTGACGAATCCCTCCCCCACCTTGCCCAACACGTTCTCGTGGGGCACCCGCAGTTCTTCAAAGACCAGTTCGGCGGTGCTGGTGCCTCGGATGCCCATCTTGTCCTCCTCCCGGGCCACCTTGAATCCCTCCCAGTCGGTCTCGACGATAAAGGCCGTGATGCCGCCCCGCGCGCCGAGAGCCGGGTCGGTGACTGCCATCACGGTGACCACGTCCGCGTAGCCGCCGTTGGTGATAAAGACCTTGCCCCCGTCCAGGATCCACGAGTCCCCCTCGCGGACGGCGCGCGTCCGAATCGCGGCTGCGTCGGACCCAGCCCCGGACTCGGTCAGGCCAAAGGCCGCGAACTGCTCTCCCCGCGCCAGGGGGATCAGGTAGCGCCGTTTTTGCTCGTCGTTGCCATCGAGATAGATTGCCATGGCCCCGATGCCAATGTGAGCCCCCACGTTGGTGCCCGTGGAAGTGCAGACCCGGTTGATCTCTTCCATCAGGATGCAGTAGCCCATCTCGCCGGCGCCCATGCCGCCGTACTCTTGCGGGAAGCAGACCCCCAGCAGACCGACCTGGCCTAATTTGCGCATCGTCTCCATAGGGACTTGGTGATCCCGGTCTATTTCCGCTGCAATGGGGGCGACCTCGTTCTCAGCAAACTCGCGGATCATGCGGCGGAGGGCGATGTGTTCTGGTGAAAATGTAAAATCCATGTGAGCACCTCCTATGGCGCAATGTCCATGTCCAGATCGGCAAAGATGCGCTGAGCGATCTGGAAATCGTGCAGTTCCGTCGGCCCGCCGATGATGTGCAAGGCCCGGGCATCCCGGTACTTGCGGGCCATGGGGTAATCCTCCATGTAGCCGTATCCCCCCATCACCTGGACCATACGGTTGGTGACGCTGCGGGCGACGCGAGCGCCAAACGCTTTGACGACCGAGGCGTCGAACCCATAGTCACCGCGCTGATCCACCAGCCAGGCAGCGTGGTAGACCAGGTAGCGCAGCGCTTCGACCTCGATCTTTGCTTCGGCGATATAGCCCTGGATGGCCTGTTTCTGGGCGATGGGGACGCCGAACTGCACCCGCTCGGTGGCGTATTGGGCCGCGACCTGGATGGCGTTCTCTGAGACGCCCAACCCGGCTGCCGCCAGCGCTACTGCCATCCGATCCTGAGCCTGTTGAGCGATGCTCCCCCCCTCGCCGGGCTGGCCTAACCGGTTGGCCTCGCTCACCCGGCAGCCTTCCAGATAGAGGGTGTTAAAGGTCGCGCTGCGCAGTCCCAGGGTCGGCTCGCGATAGCCCACCGTCAGCCCTGGTGTGTCCTGAGGCACCAGGTAGGCGTCCATCCCTTCCGCGCCCTGGGCAAAGACCAGGAACAGGCCGGCGATTTCGCCGTTGGCGACCCAGGTTTTGACGCCATCCAAGGTTACCTGGTCGCCATCTGGCGTAGCGCGGGTCGCCACTGCCTGGACATCGCTGCCGGCATCCGGCTCCGTCAGGGCGAACGCGCCGATGACCTCGCCGGCCGCCAGCAGGGGCAGCCACTCCTCCCGCTGCTCTGGCGTGCCGTGGTTGAGGATAGACATTGCCACCAGGCTGACGTGAGTCGCCAGCGTCACGGCGGTGGATACGGAATCTGCGGCCAGCGTCTCGATCAGCATGGCGTAGCTGGTATAGTCCAGCTCGGCTCCAAAATATTCTTCCGGCAGCGTAGCCCCCAAAAAGCCCTGCTGAGCGGCCTTGCGGAGGGCTCCCAGAGCGGGTTTTTCTTCGTGATCCAACTCCTCGGCCTGGGGAGCGATCTCTTTAGCAGAGAAATCCCGGAACATGGCGCGGAACATCTCTTGTTCTTCACTGAAGGTAAAGTCCATGCCACCCTCCTACATTGGGTACTGATGATTGACGGACTGGGGGCCGGCGCGTGCCGCCCATTTCCCAGTGCACTGATTCATCAATTCAGGATGCTCCGACCCCGCGTGAGCACGACGATGTGGTGATAGCGCGAGGTCGGAGCATGTGCAGTCACGTTTCTGGTTCCGGTGATGTGGCGGCGACGGCGGCTCAATGTCGGCAGCGATGAACGGTGGTCTGATGGTGATGTCGGCTTTTGTGTCGGCGACGATGAACGGTAATGGGCAGCGATGCGGCGACGATGTGGGCCCGTTGTCTGTCGGATGTCCAGAATACGCCTCTGCCAAACCATGGTGGTGTCATAGGATATCGGTGTACTCGCGCCTTCTCGTTCACCGATATCCCACTCCCTTACTTACTTGTCCTTGAATTCGGGCTGTCGTTTCTCCAAAAAGGCCCCGAGTCCCTCCAGGGGATCCTCTTTCTCGGAAAGGACCACGAACTGGTCCGATTCGATCCGGAGGCCCTCCTCGATGGGCCCTTGAAGTCCTTGGTCAATCGCTTTCAACGCAGCGGCAATGGCGAACTTGGATTTGGAGGCGATCTTGCGGGCCAGACCGCGCGCCTCTTTGAGGACTGCTCCCCCAGGCACCACCTTGTTGACCAGATTCAAGCGATATGCCTCCTGCGCGGTCATCATGTCGCCGGTCAGGATCAACTCGATGGCCTTGCCCCGGCCAGCGAGGCGAGACAAGCGCTGAGTGCCCCCCCATCCGGGGATGATGCCCAGGTTGATCTCGGGCTGTCCCAACCGCGCTCGGTCGGAGCAGATTCGCATGTGGCAGGACATGGCCAGCTCCAACCCGCCGCCGAGGCAAAAGCCGTTGATGGCCGCGATGAACGGCTTGGGCGCGCTCTCGATCTTGCGGAAGGCCGAGTGACCCCGTTTGAGGAACTTGGCCGATGAATCGGTGTCCCCACTCTCGAACAGCGCCTTGATCTCGGGAATGTCCGCCCCGGCGACAAAGGCGTTGGTTCCACCGCCGGTGATGATGACCACCTTGACCTCGTCGTCGGCCAGCAGCTCATCCACTGCCTCGTCCAGTTCGGTCACAACTTGCTTGTTGAACGAGTTGACCGGCGGATGGTCAATGGTCAGCAGCGCCACCTGTTCCTCAACTTCCGTTCGGATATATTGCCATTCTCCCATTGTTCACTCCTTTACCTGTTACGCTTCCCGTTTTTACGCGTGCTCGTGGAACCCCTTTCCGGTCTTTTCTCCCAGGTGCCCGGCCTGGACGCGCAGTTTGAGGGGACGGGCGGGCCGGAAACGGAATCCCAGTTCTTTTTCCAACTCTTGTAACCCTTGCAGCACGGTATCCAGCCCGATCTTGTCGGCGATGACCAGCGGACCCACCCGCTCGCCGCCGTAGGTCATGCCCGTGCCGGCGACCATGGACATATCAATGTCGGACAGGCTGGCAATGTTCTCCTGGACGCAGAGCGCGGCCTCATTGATCAGCGGGTACATCAACCGTTCGACGGAGAACGTGGTGCCGGTGGACACCTCGCCAGAGGTCTGGAGTGCGTCAATCATCTCCTTGACTGCCTCCGACTCACCGCCGGGATAATCGTAAAACCCCGCGCCGGACTTTTGGCCCAGTCGGCCGGCCTCGACTAGTTTGGTGAACAGCGGGGCCGGGCTCATGCGCTCGCCGTACTCGGAGTACAGGTGCTCTCCTACATGGGCGCACACGTCCAGACCCAGCATGTCCATCAGCGTGAAAGGCCCCATCGGCATGCCCCATTCCACGATGGCCTGGTCAATGTTCGTCGCCGTCGCCGCTCCCTCGCCCAGCGCCTTGGTCGCCTCGTTGAGGTATGGCATCAGCAGCCGATTGACCAGGAAGCCGGGGCACTCTTGGACCACCACCGGCAGCTTGCGCAGGCTCTCGGCGAACATGACCACGTCGTCTATGGTCTCTTGATCGGTGTCCAGGCCAGGGATGATCTCGACCAGCTTCATCACGCTGGCGGGGTTGAAAAAGTGCATCCCGATCATCTTGTGGGGCTTGCCCGTGGCCGCGCCCATCTCGGAGATGGAAAGGGCCGAGGTGTTGCTGGCAAAAATCGTCTGCTCCGGGCAGACTCCCTCCAGTTCCTTGAGCACGGCCTGCTTGATCCCCATCTTTTCCGGCACGGCCTCGATGACAATGTCCACGTCCTCGAACTCGTCATAGGTCAGCGTCGGCGTGATTAAATCCAGCTTGGACTCCATGTCGCTGGCGCTCATCTTGCCCTTGTCCACCCTGTTCTGATAGATGGAACGAGCTTTGGCCATGCCCGCGTCGAGCATCTTTTGGTCAATATCCTTCAACACCACCGGCAGGCCGGAGAACGTGATGACCTGGGCGATCTCGCCCCCCATCGTTCCGGCGCCGACGACTGCGGCTTTGAATATGTACATGGGTAACCTCCTTTATTCCAGTGGAATTCGTTCCAGAATGAGCGCGCCGCCCTGACCGCCGCCGACGCACATCGTATCCATCCCGTAGCGGACCTCGCGGCGCTGCATCTCGTGGGTCAGCGTGGCGATCAGCTTGGCGGCGGTGCAGCCTACCGGGTGACCGAGGGCGATGGCGCCGCCGTTGACGTTGACCTTGTCCCAGTCCCAGTTGTACCCCTGGGCCTCCATCTCCTTGCCATCAGAGAGGACCTGGGCGGCAAAGGCCTCGTTCAGCTCGATCAGGCCGATGTCGTCCAGCGTGAGGCCCGCTCGCTTCAACGCCTTGGGCATCGCAAAGGCCGGCCCGATCCCCATGTAGGCCGGATCCACCGCCGCGTAGGCGTAGCTGATGATGCGGGCCGTGGGCTTGAGGCCCAGTTCCTTCGCCTTTTCCGCCGTGCAGACGATCATCGCCGCCGCGCCATCCGAGATAGGGCAGGCGTTGGCTGGCGTGACCGTGCCACCCTTCTTGAACACCGTCGGGTAGAGGGCTGCCTTCTGCACCGTCAGACCGGGGTTGATCGTCTCGTCATGGACGATCTTTTCCCGCGCTACTTCCTGCCCGGCTACCTTTTTGACGATCTCGACGGGTACGATCTCGTCATCAAACTTGCCCATGCGCTGGGCCATGAATGCCTTTTTGTGAGATTGGACCGCGTACTTGTCCTGCTCTTCCTGGGAGATGTCGTACTTTTCGGCCAGGTTCTCGGCGGTGCGGCCCATGATCTGACCACAGATGGGGTCCGTGAGCCCTTCCCATAGGCCGTCAGTCAGCTCGGCATGACGCAGCTTGTATCCCCAGCGAGCTTGCTTGAGGATATAGGGGATGTTGCTCATGCTCTCGGCCCCGCCGCACATATAGACTTGCCCATCTCCGGCCTGGATGGCCTGGTAGGCGCAGGTTACTGACTGCATGCCAGAGGCACAGTTCCGCTGGACGGTGAAAGCTGGGATGTCCATGGGCACTCCCGCCATCAACGCCGCCACTCGACCGATGTTGGCTGCGTCGGAGGGCTGTCCAATGTTGCCCAGGATCACTTCATCCAACACGGCCGGATCCAGCCCTGTCTGTTCGAGCACGGCCCGAAAGACGATCTCGGCCAGGTCCTGAGCCCGCTTGCTGCGCAGCGCACCACCATGGGAGCCCACTGGCGTGCGCACCGGATTGACAATCACTACTTCTTTCACTCAAGCACCTCCTTGATCTATTGATCTGGTTATTCTGAGAGGGCTGCTTTCAGCCCCTGGATAATGATCTCCAACGCGGTCTGGTAGAGCGCTTCTTGCTCCACGCCGACCATTTCCCGTCGCAGGGGATGCTCCATCAGTTCCAGGACGCCGTTTAGCGTGGCCCAGATCACGCTGGCGGCCAGTTGAGCATCACAGTAGCGGAATAGTTGCTCTTCGATCCCTTGTTGAATCGCCTGGGCCACCCACCCCAGCCCATCCAAGCTGGCAGCGAACACCTGCTCGTAAACCTCGGACGTGACCGAGTCCTGGAATCGTCCTCGATCCATTGCCACCAGCAGGCGGAAATACTCGGGTTCTTGCTTAAAGAATTGCAGGTAGGCCTGGCTCAACCGCCGCAACCGTTCGTCGGCTGGTAGAGGACTGGTCGCGGCATAGGCCTGTTCCAGTTCGTCGAGCAGCTCGTCCAGCCCTTCCAAAAGCAAATGAGCAAGGATGGTCTCCTTGCTCTCGAAATACAGGTATACAGTGCCCTTGCTGACTTCCGCCTGCTCGGCCACGTTTTCCACCGTGGCGCGATGGAAGCCGTTCTCGAAGAAAACCTCGTGGGCGGCTCGTAGAATGGACTGTCGCCGTTCTTCTTTCTCTCGCTCGCGACGTGCTCTGGTGGCCAAGCTGTCTCCTGCTCTTTGGATGGATCGGGGACTAACTAGTAGTCACTAACTGACTAGAAGTCATTATACAACGAAACATGCGCGCTGTCAACAGATTGCGTCAGATTTTAAGGTCAGCACAGTTTAGTCGAGCGCTGCAAGCTAGGGCAACCTGTTCGAGGGGGGGGATGCGTTTGACTGGATTCTGTCACGGTTATATAATTCCAGTTGACTCGTAGCTCTCTTTGACAAATCCAGGGGAGATCGCCTCTCTGAAAGTCGATCCGGCCTCCGGTAGCTGGCGGTTCTACCCTGATTCGTGCAGCGTCGTGTGATGAGGAACGGTAAAGGAGGAATCCGATGCGTAGATTGGCGTTTGTTTTGTTGGTGTTGGTAGTGGTCGTCGGGCTGATCAGCGCCCTCGTCGCGGGCTATGGGCTGTTCACGGTGCGCCGCCCGTGGCCCAAGACGGACGGCGCCGTCCGGGTGGATGGCCTGCGGGAGGAGACCACCGTCATCCGCGATAGCTGGGGCATCCCGCACATCTATGCCTCTAACTCGCACGATCTCTTTTTCGCCCAGGGGTATGTCCATGCCCAGGATCGCTTTTGGCAGATGGAGTTCAACCGTCGGGTCGGTTCCGGGCGGCTGGCGGAAATTCTGGGCGAGTCCGCCCTGGACTCGGATCGCTTCATCCGCACCTTGGGGTGGCATCGAACCGCCGCCGAAGAGTTGAAGCAGATGGATGCAGAGGTTCTGGCGGCCCTGGAAGCTTACGCTGAGGGAGTCAATGCCTACATCTCCACCTATCGCGGCCGCTTGGGGCTAGAGTTCACGATGCTGGGGTTGACTGGGGTCCAGTTCGAGCCAGAGCCGTGGGAGCCTCTCCACACCATCACCTGGGCCAAGGTGATGGCCTGGGACCTGGGGGGCAACCGGCGGGACGAGCTGGTCCGCGCCCACATCGCCGCTCGCTTTGATCCATCCGCCGTCGAGGCCCTGCTGCCGTCCTATCCAGACGACTATCCGATCATCGTCCCTCATCCCCTGACGGAAGCGTCGCTGGACACGCTGCCTTTGGCCTTTTTCGATGCGTATGTCTGGGGGAGCGGTAAAGAGATCGGCAGCAACAACTGGGTCGTCGCTGGCGAGCGCACCGAGACGGGGATGCCCATCCTGGCCAACGATCCACATCTGGGCATCCAGATGCCTTCCATCTGGTACGAGATCGGCCTGCACTGCCAGCCGGTCAGCTCTGATTGTCCCTACAACGTGGTGGGGGCCTCCTTCGCCAGCACGCCTGGCGTCATCATCGGCCACAACGATCGCATCGCCTGGGGCGTCACCAACCTGGGTCCGGACGTGCAAGATCTGTTCATCGAAAGGGTCAACCCGGAGAACCCCAATCAGTACGAGTATGAGGGGGAATGGGTCGAGATGCAGACGATCCGCGAGGAGATCACCGTCGCCAAGAGGGAGGAGCCGGTGGTGGTGCGCGTCCGCATCACCCGGCACGGGCCCATCATCAACGACGTGATCGGTGGGACGGAGGAGAATTGGACGTTCGGCTGGCAGCCCCTGGCCCTGTCCTGGACCGGGCTGCAGCCGGGCACCTTGATGCGGAGCGTTCTGCTCCTGGATCGAGCCAGTAACTGGGACGATTTCCGGGAGGCGTTGAGTTATTGGGATGCTCCCAGCCAGAACTTTGTCTACGCCGATGTGGAGGGGAACATTGGCTACCAGGCTCCGGGACGCATCCCCATCCGGGCGTCCGGCGATGGGTCCGTGCCGGTGCCGGGCTGGACCGGCGAGTACGAGTGGGTGGATTACATTCCTTTCGACGACCTGCCCCGCTCCTTCAACCCGGAGGAGGGGTACATCGTCACGGCCAACAACGCCGTGGTGAAGCCGGATTTCCCCTACTTTATCTCGCGGAACTGGGCCCCCGGCTACCGGGCGCGGCGCATCGTGGAACTGCTCGAGGCCGACGCCTCTCTTTCGGTGACCGACATGCAGGCCATCCAGGGCGATAGCAACCCGGTCTGGGGGGAGGATGTACTGCCCTATCTCCTCGTCCTGCCGGTGACTGGCACAGGGCGGAGTGAGAGTGATGCGCGTCGTTTGACGGAGGCGCTGGAACTGCTGCGCATGTGGGATGGACGGGCGGACCGGGACAGCGCCGGAGCGGCCCTGTTCGAGGCGTTTCGCCTGCGGGTGATTGATCTGACCTTTGGCGATGAACTGGGGGAGCAGTTGTTGGAAAAGGCGCGCTCCAGTTTGGGGGTGGCGCTGGTAGAGATGCTGGAGGATGAGTCGTCCATCTGGTTCGACAACGTGAACACACGCCCTGTCGAGAACCGGGACGAAATCCTGCTCCAGGCGTTGGAGGCCGCCGTCGAGGACCTGCACGAGTCCCTGGGCCGGAATATGGACAAGTGGCGCTGGGGTGACCTCCACACGGCCACCTTTGTAAATCAAAGCCTGGGGCGGTGCGGGATTCCCATAATCGAATCCATCTTTAATCGGGGTCCGGTCCCTGTGGATGGCACCATTGCCACGGTCAACAACACCGGCTACAGCCTGAGCGCTCCCTACGAGGTGCGGAGTGTGCCCTCCTACCGTCAGGTCGTGGACCTGCAGGACTGGACACGTTCGGTCTCGATGCACACCACCGGGCAGTCCGGGCACCCCTATCACCGCCACTATGACGATATGATTGATCCCTGGCGGGACATCGAGTATCACCCCATGTTGTGGGGGCGAGCGGATGTGGAGGCGGACGCCGAGGGCACGCTGGTGCTGATGCCCAAGTAGAGGGCCTGGAACCAGCAATTCCTGTTCTAGCGTCGCTGTCACGTGATATGGGTTTGTAGTGGCGACTTTAGTCGCTGGCTATGCCGTCGAAACGACTAAAGTCGTTACTACGAACAGGGTGGGTAGAAAACAGGCACACGAGGGGATCTCTCTTCGTGTGCTTGCCCCTGCGGTTGGGATTGGGACCTGTCGAGGTCAAGACTTGGAGCGGGTGAGCATCCCGGCTCCGATAGCCAGTTCCTGCATCTCCTGGGTGATCTCTTGCTGGCGCGCCGTCTGTATCACCAGCATCAGTTCATCCATCAGCCGCTCGACGTTCTGGCTGGCCACCTCCATCAACTGGTAGCGCTTCGAGTGTTCTGAGGCGGCCGAGTCCAGCATCACCCGATACAGGTGGAGTGCGATCTGCTGCTGGACGACTTGGATGTAGAGGCTCAGGGGGTCGGTTTCGATGATGGGGGGAGGCCAGAGGGAGACCTCTCTATTCCCGATATCTGTTGCGGCCAGAAGAGGCGGGATCACCCTGACGACTGTCGGTTGGTACCGATCCACACCACGATAGGCGTTGTAGAGCAGGTCTACCTGATCCAGTTCCTGCGCCTCATATTGGGCCAGCCAGTGTTGGGCCAGCTCCGAGGCGCGCTCGAAGGTGGGGAGCGCTGTGACTGAGAGGGCGCCCAGCCACGTCATCGAATGGCCCCGTTGCTGCAGGAGACGGCGCAGACGGCCGCCCAGCACCGCCAATTCTACCTCGGCAGTGCTCTCCCTGTCCAGGTAGGCTTTGACTTGCTCGGCAATGATGATGTTGAACCGGCCCACCAATCCCCGCTCGGTGCCGATGGCCACGACGATCTTGCGCTCGATCTGTCCTCGCTCCTGCGCCGTCAGGGGGGCGAGGGGCAGGTACCGGCCCGGCGGTAGGGAGGAGCGATCCCCCTGTGGCGGTAGATGCGGCAGCAGCGTGGGCAGCAGATTCGCCAGGCGGGCCTCGTACTGTTGGATTCGCTGGCCCTGCTTGAGAGCAGCCTGCCAGCTTCCCATCGAGATGGTGCGCATGGCGCCCAGAATGGGCTCCACCGTGCGGATGTTTGCCAGCCGTTCCTCGGCGCGGTCCAGGTCTTCCATCGTCTAGCGGTAGGTCTCCAGACGGTCCATATCCCAGACGAACACCACAGCCCCTCCGATTTCCGAAGTTGACGATTCGGGAGCGAGGTCGGAGCGCTGTTTCGCCTTGGTTGATTCCACCGTCACACACGAGTAGCAGGTGTTCTTGATAATGTCCAAAACCTTTTCCAGGTCCTGGGCTTGCACGGCGATGAAAAGCGTCATCTGAGCCTGGCGCAGCATGCCGCCGCGACTCTCGGTAAAGGTCGCCGTGTGCCCGGCGGATACCAGGGCGTGCAGGACGTTGTCGGACTCGCTCCGGGGTACCACGGCCATGATCATTTTCATGCCTCGTTCCTCTCTTTCAACCACTCCTGGCGGTACTCGGTCACCGCGTCTCGCAGGGCCTGTCTGATGGGGGGAGGTAATCTCCCTTCTTCCTGGATTTGCTGTATCAGCTCTGGGTGGCGGGTGCGAATCTGATTCTGCCATCCACGCTCAAAATCTCCCACCTCATCAATGGGCACGTCATCCAGGATGTTTTCGGAGGCGGCCCACAGGATCACGACCTGGGCTGCCAGGGAGAGGGGCTGGTGGGCGGGTTGAGTCAGCACAGTTTGCAGCCGCTTGCCCCGTTGAATTTGGCGCCGGGTGGCTTGATCCACCTCGGTGCCAAAGCGGGCGAAACGGGAGACCTCGGCGTATTGTGACAGCTCCAATTTCAACTCGCTGGTCACGGCGCGCATCGCCTCCGTCTGGGCCTTGCCCCCCACCCGTGAAACTGACAATCCTACGTCAATGGCGGGTTTGATGCCCTGGTTGAAGAGAGCCGTATCGAACACGATCTGCCCGTCGGTGATCGAGATCAGGTTGGTGGGGATGTAGGCTGAGAGATTGCCCCGCTTCGTCTCCACGATGGGCAGGGCGGTCAACGAACCGCCGCCCCTGTCTGGATGTAGTTTGCACGCTCGCTCCAATAGCCGCGCGTGCAGGTAAAAGATGTCGCCGGGATAGGCCTCCCGTCCCGGTGGACGGCGCAGCAGGAGGCTCAGTTCGCGGTAGGCGTCGGCATGTTTGCTCAGATCATCGTAGACGATCAGCACGTCTCGACCCTCGTGCATGAAAAACTCGGCGATGGTGCAGCCGGCGTAGGGAGCCAGATAGCGCAGTGCGGGTGGGTCCTCCGGACTGGCGATGACCACCGTGGTATAAGCCAGCGCCCCGCGATGGCGCAGCGTTTCGATGACAGAGAGCACGGTTGATTTCTTTTGCCCGATGGTGACATAGACGCACGGTATGTCGCTGTTCCGTTGGTTGAGGATGGCATCCACGGCCAGCGTCGTTTTGCCGACCTGCCGATCTCCCAGGATCAGCTCCCGCTGACCGCGCCCGATGGGGAACAGGGCATCCACCACCTTGACGCCGGTGTGCAGCGGTTCGTTCACCGGCGCGCGCTCGATGATGTCCGGCGCTTCCTGTTCGAGAAAGTGAGCGTCCGTCGCCTGTACTGGGTTGCGATCGTCGAGTGGGACGCCCAGGGGGTTCACGACACGTCCCAAGATTTGATGTCCGACCGGGATTTGGACCCGCTGCCCCGTGGCCGTCACCAGATCGCCCCCCTGGATGCCCGCGTCGGGTCCCAGGAGAATGACGTCCAGCCGGGCGTGGTCCAGGTTGAGGATCAACCCTTGCACTCCGGTGGGAAAGGTGACCAACTCGTCGGTAGACGCACTGGGCAGGCCAGAGAGGGTGGCGACGCCGCTGCCGATGTGTTGGACGGTCCCCACGTCATGGAAGCGGACCTGGTCGGTCATGTGGCCGATTTGCTGTCGCAGTCCCCTCACGATTGCCGTCAGGTTCGGCCGCGTGCGTGGGTCGTCCAGTTCTGCTCCGACCTGTGCTTTGACGCGCTGAATGAACTCGGCCCGGTGGATGTCCACGTCCCCTGTCTGCTGACCGGCCTGTTCGCGGAGCACTCGGAGCAGCGCTCCCACGTCTGGGTGCGTGCGCTCCTCATCCATAGGGGCTTGCCTTGCTTTCTGCCAGATCGTCTTCGGCGGCATACTCTTGGAGCGCGTTCACCACGCTGCCACGCAGTTCCTTCAGCCGGCCGGCGATCGAGTTCTCCACGACGATGTCGCCCAGGCGCACCTGTAGACCGGCTCCCAGGGCCGGGACGATCTCGATTTCCAGGTCCACGTTCCGATCGGCCAGGGCGGAGAGGGTGCGGGCGACCTCTCCCTGCTGTTCCCGCGACAAGGGGTGGGCGGTGGCCACATAGGCCGTGGGAGCGCGCTGTCCCAGAGATCTGCGGAGTGCTTCCACGCGCGCCATCTCGCTGCGCCCCATCTCCCAGATGCGGTCATCCAGCTCTTTGATCAGTGTGTCATGCACGGCGGGAGGAGCCGCTTGGTTGATGACCTGGGCGCTGATGTCCAAGATGGCCTCCAACAGTTCCGCATGGAAATCGTCCACGGTCCGGCGGCGTAACTGTTGCGCATCCTTCTGGGCCTCGGCCAGAATGCGTTTGGCCTCTTTTTCCACACTGGCGAGCATACGCTCGAGTTCGATGTCCGCGTGTCGTTGGGCATCGGCGATGATCTGGTCGGCTTCCTCTCGGGCGTTGGACAGCCGTTCCTCCCACTCGGCGTGCAGCCTCTCCGCTTCCTGGCGTTCTTCCGCCAACTCGCGGGTCAGGCGTTCTCTCTCGGTCGCGTTCTCCTTGATCTGGCGCATGGCCGGGCGGAAGAGCACATAGTAAAGGACCGCGCTCAGGATCAAAAAGTTGGCGATTTGGAAGGCGATAGTGGCCAAGTCCAGATTGAGCATCTGTTATCCCCTGGGAAAGAAACGATCGAGTAGGGGATTGGCAAAGATGAGGATCAGTATGATCAACAGGACGTAGATGGCCGTGGATTCCAACAAGGCCATGGCGACGATCAGGGTCGTGCGTAAATCGCCAGCCACCTCAGGCTGACGAACCATCCCCTCCAGGGCTTTGAGTACTGCCCGGCCCTCGACGATAGCCGGGAGGATGCATCCCAGCAAGATACCGATGCCGGAGACGATGATTGTGACGAGCGTGATCAGGGTTCCAGGGTCCATTTCTGCCATACGTTAACTCCTTTCTGTATCTGTGGATTGATTTGCTTCCACGTCTGTTTCGGTAGCCTCTATGCCCTCACCGATAAAAACGGCGGCCAGGGCAGTGAAGATGAAGGCTTGTAAGAGACCGGTGAACATGCTGAACCCGATCAGAGGGAGTGGGGCGATCAGCGGTACCAGCAAAAAGATGACGGCCACCACCAGTTCGGTGCTGATGATGTTGCCAAAGAGGCGCAGGGTGAGGGATAGGGTGCGGCTCAACTGCCCAAAGATCTCGAGGGGCAGCGTCAGAGGAGCCAAAAAGACCGGGGATGCCAGGCTCTTGAAGTATTCGAGGGCCCCCATGGCGCGAATGCCAAAATAGTGCACGGCGAAAAAGACGACGATGGACAGCGCGGTCGGGGTGTTGATGTCACGGGTGGGTGAGATCAGCATGGGCGCCGCACCGATAATGTTCGCCGTGGCGATGAACAGAGCCAGCGATCCCAGGAACGGCAGGTAAGGTTCGGCGGGCCGTTTCATCAGGTCAGAAAGCATGTCGGATAGGGAAATGATCAGCATCTCTAGCGCTGCCGGAAAGCGATGCTTTACGATAATTACGATCCCCACGACCAGTCCCATCATCACCCACGTCGAAACGACGGTGTCTCGCACGCCGATGCCAAAAATCTGGAACATGTCTTGGGGAAAGAATTCCTCCATCACTCTACTCCTATTCCTCGCACGAACCACAGTGGGAGAGGTTCGTAATAAGCGATTGAACTGTGCCCCCAAAATGTGCTAGGGCGCGCACTACAAACCCCCAGTTAAAAGTACAGCTTTTCGGTTTTCGCTCCCAGCCCTCGTCTCGGGGGCGTCGGCATAGGCCTTAACCTCGTGACGCGGTCAACGCGACTATACCCCGCTGGGCGAACCACTGACCTGCAAAGGCGAGCAGTCCTGCCCCCGGACTCTGTTGAAGCGCCATGATCAACAGCCCGGCGGCGAGTCCCCAGCGCAAGGCGATACCCCCTAGCACCAGGGCTACGGAGCGGAGGGGTGCGCCGGGATGCAGGCGGGATACCGTCCAGCGCAGGCTCCATCCATGGAGTGCTCCCACTCCTCCTCCTAGCAGCAACCAGATCACGAGTCTCGGCATAACAAGTCGGAGCCCGTCCTGCCTCATTTCCCCTGCTGTGGAGGGTGTTTGCGCGCTTCTATGCGCCGGACCGAGCGGGCCACGTTGTAATATCCCACCCAGATGCCCAGCAGCAGCAATCCCACGGTAAACCCGTATCCTGCTCCCAGTTTCTGGTCCAAAGAGTGACCCACCAGTATTCCGACGAAAATCGGCAGGGCCAGATCCCAGCCCAGTGACGTAGCGCGCAGTGCCTCGTGCCACACCCTTTGTTCAGTCTGCATCTCGATCCTCATCGCCCAAGTCCAGTATGTCCTCGAACTGGGTTTTCAGTTCGACCACTAGCTTGCGCGCCAGCCGATCAAAACGGGCCTGCTCGGAGGCTTGGGCTGTCCCTCCAGTAGAAGCAGGCCGGGTCTGATGACCGATGAGGAGCGTGACGCCAGTTTGATCCACTTGCAGTATCCCGGCCTCTAGGTCCACGCTGTGCTCACCGGCGTCGTCGGTGTAGCGCAGCGGCGCGGCGATCGTCTCCGCCAGCAGCGGCGCGTGCCCGGGGTAGATGCCGATTCCCCCGCCGTCGGTGAGCTGGACTTGTACCGACTGAACATCGGCGGCCTCGACCAGCGTCTCGACCGGCGTCAGCACGGTCAGGTGCAGAGGCTCACGGGCCATTCGCCGCTTCCTCGATCAGTTCGCTGGCTCGCTCCACAGCCTCATCTATGGAGCCGATCATGTAGAATGCCTGCTCGGGCAGAGCGTCGTGACGGCCCTCCAAAATCTCACCAAAGCCCCGCAGCGTCTC
>DSDT01000374.1 GCA_011048615.1 Chloroflexota bacterium
CGTGGTGTTGCGGGCGGTAGGAGAGGAAGCGGTATTGACGGTGTTGGCGCGGCAGCAGACAAAGTTAGGATTGCTCTTTCTGGATATGCGCCGAGCGTCAGATGACCTGGCAACCATCCTGGGAGCTTAGACGGGGCGCCAGAAGGAGGGCATAGATGCCTCCGATTGAGCCAAGTGGATACTACTATCCCAACATGATTGTCCATTACATGCTCGAAGCCATGGAAGAGATCATGGGCAAGAATGGATTGAACGCTATTCTCAACTTGGCTGGTCTGTCTCATTTGATTGATTTGATTGATAATTTGATTGATAATTATCCCCCGACTAATTTGAACAAGGAATTTGAATTCGCCGATTTCTCGGCTCTGTGCGGCGCGTTGGAGGAGATGTACGGGCCGCGTGGAGGCCGGGGACTTCAGTTGCGAGCCGGGCGGGTGGGATTTGCGCGGGGAGGACAAAAGATGGGCGCGATGGTGGGAGTTGGAGACCTGGCTTTCAAAGTACTCCCCCTCAACGCCAAACTGAAGGCCGGACTCCCGGCCATGGCGATGGTCTTTAGCCAGTTCAGTGACCAGAAAAGCACCGTCTCGGATGCAGGCGAGTATTACCGGTATACGATGAAACCGTGTCCGGTATGCTGGGGGCGGACAGCGGACCGCCCTATTTGCTTTGCGGCCAAAGGATTGGTGGAAGAAGCACTCCATTGGGTCAGCGGCGGGCGCAAATTTCGAGTCGAAGAAGTCGAATGTACCGCTATGGGCGATGACGCTTGCATGTTAGCTATCTACAAAGAGCCGATCGGATAGCGTTTTAACGTTTATCTCTCACGGGTGGGTGAGAGGAGGGTAGAAACGTGGCACAAGTTCCTTATATTCTCATCGTCGAGGATCAGGCGAACACGGCTGAGATGCTGACCTCGTACTTTGAAGCCCAGGGTTACGAGGTGACTGCCGTAGGCTGGGGAAAAGATGCGATAAAGATTGTCGAGAAAAAGGTCCCTGATCTGATCATGTTGGATATTCGTCTGCCGGATATTGATGGCTACGAAGTGTGCCGCCAACTGCGCGCCCATCGGCGAACCGAGCACGTACCGATCATTTTCCTGACCGAGAGACGGGAGCGGGGAGACAAATTGACCGGTCTAGAGTTGGGGGCCGTGGATTACATCACCAAACCCTTTGACGTTCAGGAACTCCGTTTGAGGGTGCGCAACGTGCTGCGCCGTTCCAGCCTGGAGCGCTTATCCCATCCCATCACCAGCCTGCCGGCGGCCTCGTTGGCGGACGAGCGCTTACGTGAGCTGCTGACTTCCTCCGACTGGTCCCTCCTCTCGGTTGGGTTGCGAGGCTTGAAAAAGTTTGCCGAGGCCTATGGATTTGTGGCCCGGGACGACGTGGTGCGAGCCGTGGGCTTGATGCTGGGTCACGTCGTAAACGAGGTCGGTGATCCCGACGCATTCATCGGTCACTTGGATGACGTCAACCTTTTCGTCGTCGTCACGGTGGACAAGGTGAAGCAGATACAAGATGCTCTCACCGTGCGGCTTGACGAAGCAATGGCTTTCTTCTATCCGCGGGCCGATTGGGAGGCTGGACAAAAAGATCCGAGCGTCAAAATACCACGGATGAGCGTTGCGATGGGGGTGCTCAAGCCTCAGGACCAATCCTTTGCTAGCCTGGAAGATCTGAAGAAAGCGATTATACACGTTCAACGTGCCGTCTAGAACGTGGATTCGATTGGTGGGCGGTGCGGCAGGACGTGACTTCTGACAACCCAGCCCCGGCTCTGGCAGACGTTTTGCAATTGGCCGGGGTTCTTTGGTGAGTGGAGGACTTGTGAATCCAGTTGTCGTCGTACCGACCTACAACGAGGCCGAAAATGTCACCCCCATGGTCGAGGCTCTGCTCGCCCTGGGAATTCCCGATCTCGGTGTGCTGATCGTGGATGACGAGTCGCCCGACGGCACCGGGGCCATCGCAGATGACCTGGTCGCTCAGCACCCGAACCGGGTGCACGTGCTGCACCGCACCGGCCCTCGCGGGTTAGGGGTCGCTTACGTGGATGGGTTCCGCTGGGCGCTGGCCCATGGCGCGGACTATGTCGTGCAGATGGACTGCGACTTTTCTCATTCGCCGGAATACATTCCCCAATTTCTCGCCCAGATACCGAATCACGACGTGGTGGTCGGTTCTCGCTACGTGCGCGGCGGCCAAACAGACGAGGGGTGGGGCCGGGGCCGTTGGCTGCTCTCCTGGTGGGCCAACAGCATCTATACCCGGTTGATCCTGGGCGTCGAAACCAAAGACACCACCGCCGGTTTCAAGTGCTGGCGACGCGAGACGCTGCACGGCATTGACTTGAGCCGGATTCATTCTCAGGGATACATCTTCCAGGTCGAAATGGCATACATCACTGAGCGATTGGGATATCGTGTTCTCGAGATCCCAATCTACTTCCCTGACCGCCAAGTGGGGCGCTCCAAGATGTCCATGAGCGTCAAAATCGAGGCGGCGATGCGAGTATGGCAAGTTCGCCAGCGTCACCACCGCCTACGACCGGCCGACCGGATCCCCGTATGATCCGTCGGTCACTGCCCGACCTGGGCGCTCTCGTGCTCCTCCTGCTGCTGCCGCTGCTGTTGTACGCCCCCGTTGCGCTGGGCCCGCGCACGATGGTCCCGGCCGATGCCCTCTTTCTCTTCGAACCGTACCGGACCGCCGCTCCAGACTTTGGGATCACCTATCCCCACAATCAGCTGATTACGGATCTGGTGCTAGAGAACTATGCCTGGAAACAGTTCCTGGTCGAGTCGGTCCAGCAGCGCGAGCTGCCGCTGTGGGATCCGTATCTCTTTGCCGGCCATCCATTCCTGGCCAACGGACAGCACTCGGGGCTTTATCCTCTGAGCGCCCTGTTCTACATCCTGCCCCTCTGGCGCGCTTATGGGGTTTTCGCCTGGCTGCAACTGGGCCTGGCTGGAATATTTGCGTACACGTTTGCCCGGGCGCTGGGTATGCGCCGCCTGGGCGGGCTGATCACAGGCATCACCTTCCAGTTCTGTGGATTTATGGTCGTCTCGTCTGCCGTGCACCCGATGATCGTCGCCGGGGCTGCCTGGCTGCCTCTCATCCTGGCGATGGTCGAATTGATCGTCCAGCAGCGGCCTCTGTTCGGCAGACCCACGACGCTGCCGTGGGCATTGGTCGGTGCGCTCAGCCTCGGCTGCCAGATGCTCGGCGGTCACGCCGAGAACACCTACTTTGTGCTGCTGGTGACGGGGGCCTATGCGGCGTGGCGGTTGGCGGGACAGTTGAGACTGGGCTGCAGACCCATCGGCGCAGGGCGGGCGGCGACGTGGCTGGTCATAATGGCGGCGCTGGGGTTGGCGTTGGGAGCAATCCAGTTCGTGCCCCTGTACGAAGTGGTGAACGGTAGTTTCCGCAGTGGGGAGGCGGCCGCCACCCTCGAACAGGTGTTGGGCTGGGCCTATCCCCCCCGCCGACTGCTCACCTTTGGCATCCCTAATTTTTTCGGCGGTCCAACCCAGCACGGCTACCTGGACCTCTTTACCTGGCGCTGGACTCCCGCCATGACCTTTCCCGATGGACAGTACATAGACTGGGGTGTCAAGAACTATGTCGAGGGCGGAGCCTACCTGGGGCTGCTGCCGTTGTTCCTGGCGCTCATCGCAGTGCTCCAGTGGCTCGCTCCTTTCGCCCGGCGGTTTACATCGCGCCTGACCTCTGGTTCTGCTCGCGACAGGTTGTATCCTGAATCTCGTCCCGGTCCCGGTCAACACGTCATTCCGTTCTTTGTCCTGCTGAGCGTCTTTTCGCTGGGCTGTATCTTTGGCACACCACTCTACGCCCTGGTCTATATCCTGCCGGGATTGGAACAGTCCCACTCGCCGTTCCGGTGGGTGTTCCCCCTGTCCCTCTCGGTGGCGGTGCTGGCCGGCCTGGGAATCGAGATGGTCGCCCGCAGCCGGAATCGCCACCTGAGCCAGGAGACGGTTCGCCGGCCGCCTCGCGCTGTGCTCAACCTGCTGCTGTTCGGCGCCACCCCCTCCCTCGTCACCCTGTTCGCGGCCCTGGCCTTTTGGGGAGGTTTGGCGACGCTGACCGGGCTGCTCCTCAGCCGCCTCTTTTTTGCTCAGATCGAGCCGCTGGTCGCGCGGGCCTTTCTCTCGCTGGCCAAAGCGCCGGAAGCGTTCCCCGATCACCGCGCGTTTTACTCGTACGAGTTCAAGTGGATCGCGCTGTTCGGCCTGCTGCTGATGGGAACCGGCATCGTGCTGCGCGTCAGCCGCTGCCCCATCTACCTGCGCCGCCGGCCGGTGTGGGAATTTCTGGCCGTGGGGCTGCTGGTGTTGGACCTCGTGGCCTTTGGCGCAGGATTCAACGCGGCGGTCGACCCGGCGCTGCTTGCCCATGTTCCCCCAGTGGCCGAGTTTCTGAAACAGGACCTCTCCCTCTGGCGGTACGCCACGTTCACCCCGCCCGGCACGACCAAGACGATGAATGCCAACGTCGGCATGTTCTACCAGTTCCAGTGCGTCGCCGGGTACGACTCCCTCTTCACCCACCGGTACGCTGACTATATGGGGCTGATCGAGGAACAGGACGAGCGGCAGTACAACCGCATCGCCTCCTTCCGCCAATGGTCCAGCCTGGACAGCCCTCTTACCGACCTGCTCAACGTCAAGTACGTCATCACCGAGGTAGAGATCCCCAATCCCAAATACAGGTTGGTTTATCAAGACACGGCGGTGCGGGTCTATGAGAACCTGGCGGCGATGCCTCGGGCGTATACCCTCCCGTTTTCCGCTGCGCTGGAAGCCAGTGACTTGGCGAGGGTGGTGCAGGATCACGATTTGCGTCACTATGTTGTGCTCGACCCCGGTATGTATCCGCTCGATTATATTTTCCCTCAGCCGGACGACGCCACCCCCCAGACCGTGGCTCGCTACGACATCAACGAGGTCGAGGTGGACGTGCAGGTCGACGTGGCCAGTTGGCTCGTTCTGGCCGATGCCTACTTTCCCGGCTGGAAAGCGTTCCTGCGGCCCCAGGGCGCGGGCGAGGAGGTCGAAGTCGAGGCTTTGGTCTACCGGGTGAACGGTGTCTTCCGAGGCGTGCTGTTGGCAGCACCGGGCGCGTACACAGTGCGCTTCAAGTACAGCCCCGACAGCGTCAAGATCGGCGCCTTTGTCACCTTCATCGCCGGCATGGTGATCCTGTTCTTGATTGGGATCTATGTGTGGCGTTTTTTCTATCGCGAGGAGCCGGAGGGGGATGCTGCCAGTACAGTCAAGCGAGTGGCCAAGAACTCGATCGCGCCCATCGTCCTCAACCTGTTCAATCAGGCCATCCTCTTTGCCTTTGCTGCACTGATGGCCCGCGTCCTGGGCCCGGAGGGAACGGGCCGCTACGACACGGCCGTCGTCATCTATGGCTGGTTCGAGACGGTCGCCAACTTTGGGCTGGATATGTACCTGATGCGGGAGGTGGCCCGGGATCGAGATCGGGCCTGGCGGGTGTTTGTCAATACGACGGTGCTGCGGCTGTTGCTCTTTCTCGGCACCTTACCCCTACTGGGGATTTTTTTGGCCGGGCGGCAGGGGATCGGGACGCCCCTGGAGGCCGAGACGGTGTGGGCTGTGCTGCTGCTCTACGCCGGGCTGCTGCCGGGGAGCGTAGCCAACGGGTTAGCCGCCCTCTTCCGGGGCTGCGAGAAGCACGAGTACCCCGCCGCTATCCAGACCGTCACCGCCATCATCCGGGTCACGCTGGGGGTGCTGGTGCTGGTGGGTGGGATGGGGGTCGTCGGCGTGGCCGGGGCCTCCATCCTGACCAACGGGGCGACGCTGGTGATCCTGGCAGTATTGGCGCGGCGCCTGGTCTGGGCGAACCTGCCCCGGACGCGAGGGAAAGTGGTGTGGCCCTTGCAGCGGACTATGCTGACCGAGAGTTGGCCGCTGATGGCCGCCCTCCTGCTGCAACTGCTCTTTCCCGGCGTCAACGCCCTGCTGCTCCAGTATTTTCACGGCGACGCAGCGGTGGGCTGGTACGGAGCCGGTCGCAAGTGGGTGGACGCCCTCAACATCGTGCCGGCCTTTTTCACGATGGCGGTCTTTCCCGTGGTCTCCCGCCTGGCGGCGGAGGACCGGGGGGGACTGCTCCGCTCGTACCGCATCTCGGTCAAACTGCTGACGCTGGTCGCCCTGCCGGCGGCGGTGCTGGTGACGCTGCTGTCGCCGGGATTGGTGGGACTGCTCAGCGGGTCCAGATTCCTGCCCCAGGGGGCACACGTGTTGCAGGTCCTGATCTGGTCCATTCTCTTTGGCTGGGTCAACAGCCTGACCAATTATGTGCTCATCGCCCTGAACCGGCAGCGGTACGTGCTTGTGGCCTCGGGGGCTAGGGTGATTTTCACAGTGGCGGCGAACCTGCTCCTGGTGCCGGCTTTTGGATACGTGGCCTCGGCCTGGATTCTGGTGGGTGGTGAACTGCTGCTGGTGGCGCTCTTTGACGCCGACCTGCGCCGTCAGGTGGGCCCGCTGGCTTGGGGGCGAACCCTAGGCCGCGTCCTGCTGACCGGCCTGGCCATGGGAGCGGCGGTGGGGGCAGCGGCGATCATCAGCCGGCCGCTGGCGCTGCTGGCGGGGCTGGTCGTCTACCCGGCGGCGGTGGCGCTGCTGCGGGCGCTGACGGCCGAGGAGTGGGCGCTGTTGGCGCCGCTTCTGCCGGCGCGGCTGCGCCAGGTCGTTGCCAGGCGGCCGGTAGTGTCGTGACTCGGGCGCCTCTTTACTCCTCGGCGTTCATCCCCAGGTAAGAGAGCACCAGCCGCCGGCGCGAAAAATGCCCCAGCGTGACCGCCTCGATCAGCATGGGGCCGCCCATCAGCGCACGGACGATCTCTCCCACCCGCCGCCCTTCGCGGTGCAGGGCCAGCACCCGCTCCCCCAATCCCTCCAGGTAGGCGATTTTCTCCCTCAGCGCTTCCGCCGGATGGTCGCGCACCCGGGCGCTGCCGGGAAAGAGGGTGGTCGCTGGCAGGGCCGCGATGCGCTTCAGGGAGGCGATGATCTCCCAGATGTCGTACCCGGCCCGCAGGGCCCGGTCCTGCCCGCCGACAAACAGGTCGCCGGTGAACAGCCAGCCCTGCTCCGGTTCGTACAGGCAGAGATGGTCCGGGCTGTGACCGGGGGTGTAGATCACCTGGAGGCGGTACCGCGCCGTCTCGATCATCTCCCCGTCGGTGAGGGGGCGGCCCTGCGACGGTTCGGGCCAACCCCACATCACGCGCCGGTAGGGATGGAGTGGCTGCCGGCCGCGCGGGTCGGTCAGCACGGGCAGGGCCAGCGGGTGGGCCAGGATCTCTAACCCCGCGTGCCGGCGCTGCAAGGGGCCGTTGGCGCCGATGTGATCCTCGTGGGTGTGGGTGTTGACGACGCGGGTTAGGGGGACATCCGCCAGCGCCGATAGCAGTTCCGGCGCGCTGTGGGCGCAGCCGGTATCTATCAGCAAGCCATCCTGGTCGCCGTTCAGCAAGTAGGCGGTGGTCCAGTACCGCCCTCGCCCCCAGAGCGTGCGGGCCAGGTCTAAGCGAGTGATTTCGCCGTAGGAATGCGATTTGAGCACAGTTCTGACCAGGCCGCCTTTTCGGAATTAGCTTGGGGCAGTGTAACACAGTTTGCTGGCAGACGCAAGCGGATTTTCCCCATCTCGTGGTCGTGCTATACTATGAGGAGGGTCGAGAGCCGGCAAGCGATCTTTCTGAACGACTGCATTTGCCCGCTGTGCTGTACCATCAATCCGTACCCAATGCCTGAGCTACCGCCTCTGCTAGCTCCTCGATACTGGGCGGTTTGGACAGCCAGACGCCTACCCCATACGCGCGCAGTTTTGCCATGGCTCGCTCCTGTGGGTAGCCGCTCAACAGGATCACTGGCATCACCCACCCCCGCTCGCGCAAGGCGTGTGCCAGCGCCACACCCCCCATCTCCGGCATCACTACGTCGCTCAACACCAGGTTGACCGCACCCCCCAGTTCTTCCAGTAGCGCCAATGCCTGCACGCCGTTAGCCGCTTCCTGTACTTGATAGCCCCACTCTGTCAATGTCTCCCGTAGTGTCGCCCGCAACGAGGGATTGTCTTCCACCACCAGTATCACCTCGCCTTTCCCTTGAGGCGGGATGGAGACGTCCGGTGAGAGAGGCATAGTCGGAGGCGCCTCCAGCGCAGTCAGGTAGATGGTGAAGGTCGTCCCTGCGCCCACCTGCGTTTCCACGTCAATGCGCCCTTCGTGTTGAGCCACGATGCCGTATACTTGCGCCAATCCTAAGCCGCTGCCCTGGTCAGGCGGTTTGGTGGTGTAGAACGGCTCGAAGACGTGCGGCAGTACCTCCGGCGGGATGCCGACACCGGTGTCCGCCACGCTCAACCTGATCCAGTCGCCGGCCTCCAGCTCCGGCAAGAGCGGCGACGCGCCTGGCTCGACCGTGATGCGTTCCAGGGCGAGGGAAAGGATTCCGCCTTCCGGCATGGCATCGCGGGCGTTGACGGCCAGGTTCATCACCATCTGTTGCATGCGGGTGGGGTCGGCATTGACCGTGTACTCACCATGCCCATAGTCCAACCGGGTCGTGATGTGCTCCGGTAGCGTTCGTTTCAGCAACTGGACCTGTTCCTTGAGCAGCAGTAGCAGATCGAGCGGCTGGCGCTCCAACACTGCCCGCCTGCTAAAGTCGAGGATCTGCTGGATCAGCCGGGTGGCGTGGTGGGCCTGCTCATTGATGGTCGCCAATCGCCCCCGGTCACGGTCCGATAGGGCCGCCGAGCGGGCCGTCATCTGGGCGTGGAGGACGATGACGGCCATGATGTTGTTGAAATCGTGGGCGATGCCGGCCGCCAGTTGTCCGATGGCGGCCAATCGCTCCTGCTGCTGAATGCGCCGCTCGGCCTCGTACTGCTGGGTCACGTCGCGGATGACCAGCACCCAGCCCTTGGGAGTGGCGTCGTTCTCGACAGGCCGGGCGAGAACCTGGAGGCTCCGACCGTCCGCGGCCACTTCGTGCCATAGCCCCTTGGGCGGCGAGGTCAGCAGCTCCACCAGCGGACGATTGCCCAGACGGGTGAGGGTATCGCCCACTTGCGCGCCGGCCAGGGCAGCCAGATCCCTCCGGCCCAGCGGGTTGGTCAGGACGACGCGGCAATCGGAATCCAGCAGCAGCACGCCCTCCGGCACCGTGTCCATAATCTCCTGCACTCTTTGGGCCTGCTCCTGAACCTGCGCCAGCAGTCGTTCCCGTTCCTCCTCTGCCCGCTTGCGCTCGGTGATGTCGCGGACGTACTCAATGATCCCCTCCATCTGTCCTGTTGTCGCATCAATCATGGGGAAACTGTAGAGGTCCAGCCATCCGACAATCTCTCCTCCCGGCCCACGTTTGGGAACGACTTCATATGCGGCTTGACCAGTCTGCAATGTTCGCCAAGTAGGGCAGACTTCACAGCGCTCGCTCCGACCGTGGTAGGCCACATAACATTTCTTGCCCACAAGCGGGAGGGCATGCGCATACCACTCTTCCATGGTCGGGTTGACACGGATAATGTTCATGTCCCTATCGAGGACGCTGATGCCGTCTTGTATGCTCGTGAAGATGTTATCCAGGAAACGTTCTCTCTCCTGCAGCACTTCCTCTGCCCGCTTGCGCTCGGTGACGTCCCGGGCGATGCCTAACACGGCCACGACCGCCTCATCCTGGATCAGCGGCGTGACGACGAGTTCACCGATCTGCTCTTCCCCCATCGCATTGTTGATGCGCAACTCGAATGGCGGTGGTGTCTCGCCCCGCATGATTTGCCCGAGCAAGCTCGCAGCTACGGGTCTATCTTCTGGATGAAGAAAACCAGCGAAGGACTTGCCCAGCCAGTCCGCGCGCGACCAGCCGGTAAGAGTTTCAAAGGCCGGATTAAGCGACACGAACGTCCCGTCGGCCGCCACAGTAAAGATTACGTCCTGTGCGGTCTCGACCAGCGTGCGGTAGCGTTCTTCGCTTTGCCGCAGTGCCTCTTCGGCCTGTTTGTGCTGGGTGATGTCGGACATTGCGCCGGTCAGACCTACCACCTGCCCCTCTTCTACCAGCGTCCGACTCGACGTGCGCAAGTGACGCACCGTGCCGTCACTGCTATACACGCGAAATTCGAACGGCTCTATTTGGCCGGACAGAGAACGCTCAAAGCTGGCCGCCAAACCAGGTAAATCGTCGGGATGGATAAAACGGGTAAAGGATTGGCCGATGACTTCATCTGCCCTGTAGCCGGTATATTGCTCAATGGCCAGACTGATGTAGGTAAAGCGACCTTGCGCATCCAGCGTAAAAATCACCTCGCTCAGGTTCTCGACCAGCGTGCGATATTTCTCTTCAGATCGCCGCAGAGCTTGTTCTGCCTGCTTGCGCTCGGTTTCCACTGCCTCCAGCTCAGCGACCCGTCGGCGCAGCACAGCCAACTCATCAATAAGCTGCTGTTCGACCGCAGCGGTTGGCTTGGCCTTGGCTCGATCTTTCATTTCGTGTACCTCCTGATGTGCTCGTATACACTCTCGGTGGGATGAGTGAGGCGGCGTCATCGAGGATCTTTGGGTGCAAAGGGGTTTCCGTGCCAAAATCCCATCCGAAAGATTCGTAGCATAGGGCCTCGTGCCCGCCCACGAGGGGCTAAACTACAGTTATTCGGACAGGCTAATCCATACACGCTCTTTTTCAGTATATATCGATTTGCCAGGCTTGTAAAGCTCCACTGGCCACGCAATCAGACCAGGCGAAACAGTTGACGTCGCCCTGTATGCATGGTATAATTTCGTCACAACCGAAATTTGAAAGGCAATGAGCAGGAGGAGTAGGTGGGTCAGGCCCTGGCGAGCCCCGTGGAGTGAGCACGGGGGTAGAGAAGAGGGTCACCGGCTGCAAGCCCTCGCAGCGCCCCCGCCGAAGGTCGCCTGGGAGTCGAGCGGCTGAACCGGATTATGTGCCGGACAAGCTGCTCCGGGTTCGCCCGTTAGCGCGAGCGCCCTTGTTGGAGGGCGGCAGAGTGCGACGGCGGCATCAACGTAGATGTCGTTGTCGAATCAGGGTGGTACCGCGAAAGGATGCCCCTTCCGTCCCTGGACGGAGGGGGCTTTTTGTTTGATCAACTTGGGAGGTTTACTATGAACGAGCAACTGTCCAAAACCTACGATCCCGCGGAACACGAGAGCCGCCTCTACCAGTGGTGGGAGGCGCAGGGCTACTTTCGACCCGAGACGCAGGTTGCGCTGGGATTGGTCTCCGAGGACGGGCCGCGCTGGTGCATCACCATGCCGCCCCCCAACGTGACCGGCGTGCTCCACCTGGGCCACGCCATGACCGCCGCCGTCGAGGACCTGATGACCCGCTACTACCGCATGCGGGGCTGCCAGACCCTTTTCCTGCCCGGGGCCGACCACGCCGGCATCGCCACCCAGAACGTGGTGGAGCGGGAGCTGGCCAAAGAGGGCCTCACCCGCCACGACCTGAACCGCGATCAGTTCGTCGAGCGGTGCTGGGCCTGGGCGCGAACATCGCTGGCGCGGATCACCGAGCAGCACAAGCGGCTGGGCATCTCATGCGACTGGACGCGGGAGCGGTTCACGCTGGACGACGGCCTCAGCCGGGCCGTGCGCACCGCCTTCGTGCGGCTGTACAAACGCGGGCTGATCTACCGGGGCGCCTACCTGGTCAACTGGTGCCCGCGCTGTGAGTCGGCCGTCTCCGACCTGGAGGTGGAGCCGGAGGAGCGCGAGAGCCACCTGTGGCACATCCGGTACCCGATCATCAATGGGGATTGGGACGGGCCGCGGGCCGAGTGGGGCAGCGGCCGGTGGGCCGCGGGCGCCACCGCGTTCATCCAGATGGCGACCACCCGCCCGGAGACGATCCTGGGAGATACCGCCGTGGCGGTCCACCCGGACGACGCGCGCTGGCGGCATCTGATCGGCCAGACGGCCATCTTGCCGGTCATCGGGCGGCGCATCCCCATCATCGCCGACGAAGTGGTGCAGCCCGAATTCGGCAGCGGCGCGGTCAAGGTGACGCCGGCCCACGACCCAACCGACAACGAGATCGGCATCCGCCACGGGCTGGAAGCGCCCGACGTGATGACCGAGACGGCTCACATCAACGAATTGGGCGGCCCCTACGCCGGGCAGGACCGGTTCGCGTGCCGTCGTAACATCGTGGCCGATTTCGAGCGGGAAGGGCTGCTGGTCAAGATCGAGCCGTACACCCACGCCGTGGGGACCTGCCAGCGGTGTGGCACCGACATCGAGCCCCGCATCTCGACCCAGTGGTTCGTGCACGTCAAACCGCTGGCCGAGGCGGCGATGGAGGCGGTGCGCAGCGGCGCGACGGCCATCGTCCCGGAGCGGGAGGAGGCCCGCTTCTTCCACTGGATGGAGAACATTCGCCCGTGGTGCATCTCGCGCCAGCTCTGGTGGGGCCACCGCATCCCGGTCTGGTACTGCGACGACTGCGGCGAGCAGACCTGTGAGTTGGAGGACCCGACCGCCTGCGCCCACTGCGGCAGTGCGCACATCCACCAGGACGAAGACGTGCTCGACACCTGGTTCTCCTCCGGGCTGTGGTCTTTCTCCACCCTCGGCTGGCCGGAGGAGACAGCCGACCTGCAACGCTACTATCCCACCGACGTGCGGGAGACTGGCTACGACATCCTGTTCTTCTGGGTGGCGCGGGAGATGATGCTGGGGATCGCGATGACGGAGGAGACACCTTTCGCCACCGTCTATCTGCACGGATTGGTGCGGAACGAGGAGGGGAAGAAAATCTCTAAATCCATGGAGAACATTGCAGAGTACGACCCGCTCCACATCATCGTGAAATACGGCAGCGACGCGCTGCGCTACACGCTGCTGACCAGTTCGACGCCGGGGCTGGACATGAATCTCGATCAGCGCCGGTTGGAGGGGGCGCGCAATTTCGCCAACAAAGTCTGGCAGGCAGCGCGGTTCGTGTTGATGAACAGCGCGGACTCGGACAGGCTCGATCTGGCATTCGATGGCGTGCAGCTTGCCGACCGCTGGATCCTCTCGCGCCTCAACCGGTTGATCGAGAGCGTCACTCGTCTCTTTGAGAGCTACCAGTACGGCGAGGCCGGGCGGCAGATCCACGACTTTTTGTGGAGCGAGTACTGCGACTGGTACCTCGAGGCCAGCAAAGTGCGGTTGTACGATGATACGCTTGCCGAGGCGGACAAAGATGTGACGCGCGCCGTTCTGCTGCACGTGCTGGAAACGGCGCTGCGGCTGCTGCATCCCTTTATGCCGTTCCTCACCGAAGCGCTGTGGCAGGCGCTGCCAGACGCCATGCGCACAGGCGAGGCGCTGATGATGGCCCGTTGGCCTGAACCGAATGCCGCGCTCATAGACGACGCGGCCGAGGTGCACATGGCGACGGTGATGGAGCTGATTCGCTCCATCCGGAACGCGCGGGCCGAGTACGACGTGATGCCCGGCAAACGGATCCCGGCCCTCGTCGCGGCGGGCGGCGCGGTCAACTGGCTCGACGGGCAGCGCGACACGCTCTGCTTCCTGGCTCGCCTCGATCCCGACGGATTGACCATCGCGGCGCAGCTCGCGCCGCCGGAACAGGCCGCGGCTGTGGTGGTCGGCGACGTGGCGGCGTACCTGCCGTTGGCCGGGCTGGTGGATTTGGAGGCGGAGCGGGAGCGGCTTACAAAGGCGCTGGTCGAGCTCGAGGGGCGCATCGCCCGCAGCGAGGGGCTGTTGGGCGGCGAGTTCGCGCACAAGGCCCCAGAACAGATCGTCCAGCGGGAGCGGGACAAGCTGACCGAGATGCAAGTGGAGAAGGTCAAGTTGGAGGAGCAGTTGGCGATGTTGAAGTAGCTCCTTCCGACCACCGAGAGAACACGAACTGTCCAGGTCGAAGGCGGAACCTGGGCAGTTCTTTGTTTGGTGTGTGGGCATAGTTGTGGTATAGTATAGGCGGTTACGAAATCCACATTGAAATGGAGGGTGTCTATGTCGGCTGAGGCAAAGAATGCAAAAATTGCCGGGTTACACCACATGCGTGAGCAGGCCCGCCTGGGCGGTGGGCAGGCCCGTATTGATCGCCAGCACGAGCAGGGCAAGATGACGGCTCGCGAGCGGGCCGAGAAACTGCTCGATCCCGGCACCTTTCGGGAGATAGATCCGTTCGTCACGCACCGGGCCACCGGTTTTGGGGTGGAGGAAAAGCAGATCCTGGGCGATTCCGTGGTCACCGGTTGGGGGCAGATCGCCGGGCGGCTGGTTTACGTCTTTTCCCAGGATTTTACCGTCTTTGGGGGCAGCCTGTCGGAAGTGCACGCCGAAAAGGTGTGCAAGGTGATGGATCTGGCGATGAAGAATGGCGCCCCGGTCATCGGATTGAACGATTCCGGCGGGGCGCGCATCCAGGAGGGGGTCGTCTCGCTGGCCGGGTACGCCTACATTTTCTTGCGCAACGTGTTGGCCTCCGGCGTCGTGCCCCAGATCTCGGCCATCCTCGGCCCGTGCGCCGGCGGTGCGGTCTACTCGCCGGCCATGACCGATTTCATCCTGATGACGAAAGAGACCAGCCACATGTTTATCACCGGGCCGGAAGTGATCAGGGCAGTCACTCACGAGGAGGTGACGTTCGAAGAGCTGGGCGGTGCAATGGCTCACGCCTCCAATAGCGGGGTGGCCCACTTTGCGGCCCAGAATGAGGAGCACTGCCTGGGGTTGATCCGCCAACTGCTGAGTTACGTGCCGCAGAACAACCTGGAGGACCCGCCTGTCGTCCCCACCGCCGACCCCGAGGATCGGATGGACGAGGCGCTCAAGACGATCATCCCGGACAGCCCCACCCGGGCCTATGATATGAAAGAGGTCATCCGCCACGTAGTGGACGACGGGCAGTTCCTGGAAGTGCACGAGCACTGGGCGCAGAACATTATCGTCGGCTTTGCCCGTTTTGGGGGGTTCTCGGTCGGCATCGTGGCCCAGCAGCCGATGGTGCTGGCGGGCGTGCTGGATATTGACGCCTCTCGCAAGGGCGGCCGTTTCGTCCGCTTCTGCGATGCGTTCAATATCCCCATCATCACTTTTGTGGACGTGCCGGGCTTCCTGCCGGGGGTGGAGCAGGAGCACGGGGGGATCATTCTCAATGGGGCCAAGCTGCTGTACGCTTACTGCGAGGCGACCGTGCCCAAGATCACCATCATCACGCGCAAGGCCTACGGCGGGGCTTATGACGTGATGAGCTCCAAGCACATCCGGGGAGACATCTCCTACGCCTGGCCGACGGCCGAGATCGCGGTGATGGGGCCGGAGGGGGCGGTCAATATTGTCTTTCGCAAAGAGATCGCTGCCGCCGCGGATCCGGAGGCCGAGCGAGAGCGGCTGGTGCAAGAGTATCGGGAGCAGTTTGCAAATCCGTACGTTGCCGCTGCGCGGGGGTACGTGGACGACATCATTGAGCCGCAGGAGACCCGCCCGCGTTTGATCGAGGCCCTCAAGATGCTCCAGAACAAGCGGGACGCAAACCCGCCGAAAAAGCACGGGAATATTCCGCTGTGATGATGGAAGAACCCACTATGCCGGCATACGCCCGTCCGGGCCGCGCGCTTCATCTGGCCTTCATCGCATCCATCCTGTTCTATGTGCTGGTGGTGGAACTGGGTGTGCGTCTGCTAGAGCCCTTTGCGGGATTCGCGCCCGACTTTAACAGCGACCAGATTGCCTTCGGCGCGCTGCGGCTAGGCTTTATCGTGTTGGGAGCGATCAGCCTGGTGATGTTATCGGTCGTTTGGCAGCGTCCGCGTCTGATCAAATCCGTCGGCAGTATCTTTATCGTTGCGTACGCCAGCTTGGATGTTCTGGCCACTTTGGGCCTGATCCTGTTCTTACTGGGAGGCCTCCGTCTCGACTTTTACAGTTTCGCGGTTCCGGCGCTGGCAGGGCATCTGCTGCTGCTGACGCAGGGTCATCGCTGGGATGAACTCGTTGATGAATTGGCTGCGTCACAGCGAGATGAACTGGGGTAATGAGGAGAAGGAGAATAGCATGGCAAAGAGTGTGCTGACCGAATTGGCGCAAGATTTGACCGAGCCCTTCAAGCACGTGATCGTGGGGCAGGTAGACGATTATTGCGCTTATCTGACTCGCATAGAAGGCGCCTACATCTTTCACCAGCACGCCAGGGACGAGATGTACCTGGTGATGGAAGGCGAGATCGTCATCGAATACGCCGATGGCGCCAGCGTCTCTGTTGGCGAGGGCGAGAGCTTGGTGGTGCGAGCGGGGGAGAAGCACCGCTCCCGCTCGGAGGAAGGGGCGTTGGTGTTGATGTTCAAGGCGCGGGATCTGTTCGCGGCGTAAAACTTTTGGAGGAACTATGACAAACCCATTAAAAATCTGTGATCTGATGCTGCGCGATGGCCATCAATCGCTGCTGGCGACCCGTATGCGCACCGACGACATGCTGCCCATCGCGGAAAAAATAGACCAGGTGGGCTTTTGGGCCGTCGAGATGTGGGGCGGCGCGACCTTTGATTCCGCCATGCGCTTCCTGGATGAGAACCCCTGGGACCGGGTGCGCCGACTCAAGGCTGTGATGCCCAACACCCCCTTCCTGATGCTGCTGCGGGGGCAGAACGTCGTCGGCTACAAACACTATCCCGACGACGTGCTGGAGCGGTTCGTCGTCCACGCCCACACCAACGGCATTGACGTGTTCCGCATCTTTGACGCCCTCAATGACGTGCGCAATATGCGGCGGGCGATGGAGGTCGTCAAGCGGGAGGGGGGCCACGTCCAGGCGGCCATTTCGTACACCCTCGGGCCGCCCTACAGCGTCGACTATTTCGTGGACCTCTCGCGTCGCCTGGCGGACATAGGCGCCGACACCATCTGCATCAAGGATATGGCCGGGCTGATCACCCCCTACGTGGCCTACGAACTGGTCGGGCAGCTCAAGGCTACGCTTGACCTACCGATCCTGCTCCACTCCCATGCCACCAGCGGCATGTCCACCACTGCGCTCATCAAAGCGGTCGAGGCCGGAGTGGACATTGTGGATACGACCATCTCCTCCCTCTCCCTGACTACCTCCCACTCGCCGACGGAATCGGTCGTGGCGGCGCTGAAGGGCACAGAGCGGGATACGGGATTCGACCTCGGTCTGCTGGCCGAGATCGCGAGCTATTTTGGCCAGGTGCGTCGCAAGTACGCCCGCTTCGAGAGCGGCATGTTCGGCGTGGACGTGCGGGTGCTCCAGTACCAGATCCCCGGCGGGATGCTCTCCAACCTGGTCTCTCAACTGCGGGGACAGAGTGCCGAGGACAAGTACGAGGAGGTGCTGGCCGAAGTGCCCCGTGTGCGGGCCGAGTTGGGGTATCCGCCGCTGGTGACTCCCTCCAGCCAGATCGTCGGCACCCAGGCCACGTTGAACGTGGTGCTGGGTGAGCGGTACAAGATCATCCCGGAGGAGGTGCGGCAGTACGTGCGGGGCTACTATGGTCGTCCGCCGGCGCCGATCGATCCCGAGATTCAGCGCCTCGTCATCGGCGATGAGCAGCCGATTGACTGCCGGCCCGCCGACCTGCTCCCGCCCGGCATGGAGCAGGCGCGGCAAGAGATCGGCGACCTGGCCCGAAACGAGGAGGACGTGATCTCTTACGCCCTGTTCCCCCAGGTGGCCCGTCCGTTTCTGGAGCGGCGCGCTCAGGGCGGCACCGGCAAGGAACCGATAGCGGCCGCCGTCGCCGGGCTGTTGCTCAAGCGCATCGAGGCCCAGGCCGGTGCGGCCCCTCAACCCGCCGGGCCAGCCGTCTCACCGTGGAAGGTCGCCGGCCGGCCCGGAGCCGTCCGCTGGACCGGGCTGATTGACGGTGCGGGAGGATTGCGATGAGTCGAGAATTTACGCTGACGTTGGATAACTTCGCATACCCCATCGTGGCCGAGGGTGAGACGATCACCGTCAACGGCCGGCCGTTCGCCGTCGAGGTGACCGACGATGGCCAGGTGCTGGTGGACGGCATCGCCTACGACATCACATTGGAGAGGGAGACGGCCGTTGTAGGCGGCGAATCCTACCCGGTGCAGGTGACCGGCCTGACGCTGACCGCTGCCGCCCCCCTGCCAGCCGTCGCCCTCGCCGCTCCGGTGGTCGAGGCCGGAGCCGGCGCGGTGCTGGCGATCATGCCCGGCAAGATCATCCGCGTCATGGTCGAGGTGGGGCAGACGGTCGAGGAAGGGAAGCCGGTCTGCGTGCTGGAAGCGATGAAGATGGAGAACGAGCTCAACGCCCGCCAGGGAGGAACCGTCAAGGCGGTGCACGTCCAGCCGGGGGACGACGTTGAGAAGGATCAGGTGTTGGTAGAGATCGAGTGAGAGGCTGTGCGCTCTGGGGAGGTAGGGGGTGGAATCTCGCTGCTTTCCTACCAGATCACCTCCACCCTGGAAGAGGCCACAGAGATGGGCCTGGATACCTTATACGTGGCCTATCGAGAACCCGGTTCACAGGGCCGTCTTGAGGCCGCCGGCTCGCTGGGCGACTGTTATCCCTAGCTACGAGTGGTGTGAGGAGGAACTGTGACAAAGCTGAAGAGAGTGGTACGTGTATGGATGCTGGTACCGATGGTCGCTGTGGTGTTCGTGGCTTGCCGCCCCAAAGTGACAACCCCGCCGGGCGATACTCTCCCCGCCGAGACGTCATCTCCCCGACCATCAGGCACGCTGACGGTGGGTCTTTCTGCCGATGCCGAGAGTATGGACCCCTTCTACGTCAACCAAGCCGCCGGCTGGTCGGTCGTGCACGCGCTGTTCGATCACCTGATTGACCGGGATTTCGAGAGCAACCTGGTGCCGGGTCTGGCAGAGTCCTGGAAGGTAGTAGGCGAGCGGACGCTGGAATTTAGCTTGCGTCAAGGGGTGATCTTTCATAACGGCGAACCCTTCGACGCCGAGGCGGTCAAGTTCTCGGTGGAGCGCATGCTGGTGGCGGAGGATGCTCCCAACCGTAGCAAGTTTACGTCTATTGACGGGGTAGAGATCGTGGACAGGTACACGGTCCGGCTGCTGCTCAACCAGCCAGACGGGACGCTCTTTGACAGCCTGACCAGCCGCCTGGCTATTCTGCCGCCCCAATATTTTGCCGAGGTGGGGGCAGAGGGATTCGCCCGCGCCCCGGTGGGCAGCGGGCCCTTCCAGTTCGTGGAGTGGGTGCCGGACGATCACGTCACGCTGGCGGCCAACGAGGCGTATTGGGAGGGGAGCTACAAGGGACAGCCCCAGGTGGAGCGGGTGATCTTGCGCCCCATTCCCGAGGCCGCCACGCGCCTGGCAGAATTGCAGACGGGTGGCATTGACATTATGCAGGACCTGTCCACAGACCAGATAGCGACGGTGGAATCGGCTGGCCTCAAGGTCGTGGCCGACGAGACCTACCAACTGGCCTACGTCCTGTTCGTCACCGAGGACGAGTCACTGCCGACCCACGACGTGCGGGTGCGGCGGGCCCTCAATTATGCCGTGGACGTGGATGCCATCATCGAGAATCTGCTGGGCGGGTATGGCTCCCGCATCGCCAGCCCAATTGGACCGGGCTACCTGGGCTATAACCCGGACGTGACCCCCTACCCCTACGATCCAGAGCGGGCGGTGGCCTTGCTGGCTGAGGCCGGGTACCCCACTGGATTCGCGACGGTGATGGATATCAGCACCACCGATCGGACCGACACGGCCGAGGCGGTGGCCGGCCAGTTGGCCCAGGTGGGGGTAGACGTCACCATCCGCTCCTTCGATATCGGCCAGTTCAACCAGAATTGGATGGAGAGGACGCAGAGTCCGTTTTGGCGGGCGCGGTGGGGGAACACGCCCGATCCCCAGAGCATTGGACTGTTCGCCTCTTGTACCGGCTGGATCAGCCGGTACTGCAACCAGGAGGTGACGGCGCTGCTCGAAGCGGCGCAAGCGACGATGGACCAGGAGGAGCGGGCAGCGTTGTATAGTGAGGCCAGCCAACTGATGCACGACGATCCGCTGGGAATCTATCTCTGGACCTCGACCCAGATTTACGGGTTGGGATCGGGGGTCCAGGGATTCCGATCATCCCCCCTGCTGGCGCTGATCGTGTCCGGTGTCGCGGTTTCCCGGTAGCTTATGGCGCGATACATCCTCTACCGCATGGCCCATGGTCTGGTCGTCCTGGTGGGCGTCTCGGTGGTCGTCTTTCTGCTGATGCATCTGAGCGGGGATCCGGCAGCGGTGCTTCTGCCGCTGGATACGCCACCAGAGGACGTGGCGATTTTCCGGCGCGAGATGGGGCTGGATCGCCCGCTGCCGGTGCAGTACGCCCATTTTCTATCGCGGGCAGTGCGGGGGAATTTTGGGTACTCGTACCACTACCGGACTGACGCTCTCTTCATCGTCTTGCAGCGGCTGCCGGCGACGCTCAAGTTGGCCGGGGCGGCGCTCTTGTTCTCGCTGTTCTTTTCGCTGCCGGCTGGCTTTGTCGCCGCGACGTTGAAGGACACCTGGTGGGACCTGTTGATTCGCTCGTTCGTGCTCGTTGGGCAGGCGGTACCGGGTTTCTGGCTGGCTCTGGTACTGATCATGTTGCTGGCTGTCAGGTGGCAGTGGTTCCCGGTCTCTGGCTCCCAGGGCTGGCAAAGCCTGGTGTTGCCGGCCATCACCGCCGGCTCTTTCTCGATGGCGACAGTGACCTACATCCTCCGTTCCAGCCTGTTGGAGGTCATGGCGAAGGAGTATATCCTCACAGCTCACTCCAAGGGGGTAGGTCCGTGGGCGGTGCTGACGCGCCACGCGCTGAAAAACGCGGCCATCCCTGTGATGGCCGTGATCGGTGTGCAGATCGGGTGGCTGCTGGGTGGGTCGGTCGTTGCTGAGGTGATCTTTGCCTATCCGGGAATGGGTCGTCTGGCCGTGAATTCCATCGGCTACCGGGACTTGCCCGTTCTCCAGGCGTTCGTCGCGGTGATGGCGGTGCTGGTGGTACTGCTCAATCTCGGCCTGGATGTATTATACGCGTGGCTCGATCCCAGGATTCGGTTGTATGGTTGATGGGTTGACGGATGATCGGCTCCGGCGTATCCCGCGCCATCCGGCTGGTTGGACGGGGGTGGGGATGGTGATGCTGGTGGTGATGATGGCCGTGTTTGCTCCCTGGCTCAGTCCGCACGATCCACAGCGCCAGGACCTGACCCTGCGCCTCAAGCCGCCGGCGTGGATTGAGGGGGGGAGCGGAGCGCACCTGTTGGGCACCGACGGCCTGGGCCGTGACGTACTCAGCCGCGTCATTCACGGGTCGCGCATCTCTTTGCTTGTGAGCTTTTCGGCCGCCGGCCTCTCGGGGGTCATCGGCGTGTCGTTGGGATTGGTCGCCGGCTATTTTGGCGGAGCGGTGGATGGGCTGCTCTCACGGCTGGGGGACGTGCAGCAGGCGATTCCTGTTCTGGTGCTGGCCATCGCCGCGGTAGCGATGCTTGGCCCGGGGCTGCTCAATCTGCTGCTCGTGCTGTCCGTGACGACGTGGATCAACTATTTCCGCGTCGTACGGGGTCAAGTGCTGGCCGTGCGCGAAGAGTTGTACGTCTGGGCCGCCCGATCCCTGGGCTGCTCCAGTCTTAGAATCCTGTTTCGTCACATCCTGCCCAACGTCTCGGCCTCCATCATCGTCGTCGGCACGCTGCTGATCGCCAACATGATCATTTTCGAGGCTTCCCTCAGCTTTCTGGGGCTGGGGGGGGCGGTGGATATTCCGACCTGGGGGCGTATCGTCTCCGATGGCCGGGAGTACATCAGCACAGCCTGGTGGATATCGTTCTTTCCGGGGTTGGCGATCTCGTTCACCGTGATGGGGATCAATCTGTTGGGGGACTGGCTGCGCGAGATAGGGGACCCCAGGACGTCGGTCCAGCGGTTCGTCGTAGGACGATAGAATAAAAGGAGAAGGGGATATGGTCACGTCCAAGATGCGTCGCTGGCGGCGGATCTTTGGTGGGGATGATCGGACGGTCATCGTGGCATTGGACCACGCGGCCGCCTTCGGCACGGTGGAGGGGCTGGAGAGGCCGGGCGATCTCCTCCGCCAGATTCGGATGGCGGGCGCGGACGCCATCCTCACCACTCGCGGCATCTGTGCGCGATTTGCGGCCGAGATCGGGGACTTGGGCGTCATCCTGCGGGTGGATGGCGGTGTCTCGGCGCTGACCGCGGCCGATGGGCGCGGGCCGCTGCAGTTGATCCACGACGTGGACGACGCGCTGCGCCTCGGCGCCGACGGCGTGGGAGCGATGGGAATGCCCGGCGCGCGACACGAGGCCGTGACGCTGCCGTACCTTTCGGAATTGGTCCGCCAGGGGGCGGCGTGGAACGTACCGGTGATGGCCGAGATGCTGCCGGGTGGGTTCGAAGATCCGTCCCTCTGGTGGACGCCGGAGAACGTGGCCCACGCCTGCCGCATCGGGGCCGAGTTGGGGGTTGATTTCATCAAGACGGTCTATACTGGCGAAGAGGCGAGTTTTCGCCGCGTCGTTGAACAGGTATACGTCCCTCTCGTCGTGCTGGGGGGTGGACGGTCGCAGCAGCCGCGCGAGTTGCTGGCAAACATCCACGGCGCGATGCAGGCCGGCGCCAAGGGAGTGGCGGTGGGGCGCAACATTTTCCGTCACCCGCATCCTGACCGGCTCACGGCGGCCGTGACAGCCATCGTCCACCGGGAGGCAACAGTGGATGACGCGTTAAAGCTTTTGAGCTAGAGAGGCGGAAGTCAGGTGCTGCTGGAGCAAGCATAGCGGAATACAAACTACAAATAGAGATTTGAAAATGAATCGCGACTTTGTGGCACGATGTGGGGCTTATTGCGGAACCTGCAAGTGGAGAGAGAGAACCAACTGCTTGGGATGTCAATCGAGCAAAGGCGCCATGTTCTGGGGTGAATGTCTTGTCGCCAAGTGTTCCATTGAAAAGAAACTGGAGCACTGCGGTTTCTGCCCCTCTCTTCCCTGTGACGTGCTTCAAGAAGCATTTGATCACCCTGAGCATGGCGATAATGGTGAGAGATTGGCCAATTTGAGAGCTTGGGCAAGGGGGGAAGAGTCATACATCGAGTTAGGAACGTTACCCGTACAGAATGATCACTAAACTCGCGTTGCGGCGGCCTACCCTCCGATGCAAGCAACTGGGCTTTACCGTTGTCTGAAATGAGAGATACGTACAAGCGAGCAGTTTTTGTCGGGCCACGGCAGATTCGCTTCGACGAGCTGCCCATTCCTGTCCCGGGCCCGTATCAGGCGCTGGTGCGGGTGCGGGCCTGCGGGCTGTGCACCTGGGAGCAGCGCTCCTACACCGGGGTCGAGGCCTTCTATCCCCTGTCCAGTGGGCACGAGGTGGCGGGCGAATTGGTCGCGCTGGGCGAGCGGGTCTATACTGATACCCAGATCGGCGAGCGGGTGGTGGCCTCGATGTTGACCCGGTGCGGCTATTGCGAGTCGTGTCGGCGCGGGCTGGACAATCTGTGCGACAATGCCCGCCGACAGTATCAGGGCGAAGGCGTCGTCGGACCGGCCGGGTTGGCCGAGTACGTTCTCATCCAGGACTATCAGCTGTACCGGGCCCATCACGAGGTGCCATTCGAGGAGCTCTGTCTCGCCGAGCCGTTGGCCTGTGTGATTCACAGCGTGCGCAAGGCCCGGGTGGAACTGACGGATACGGCTGTCGTGGTGGGGGCCGGCGTGATGGGACTCTTGCACCTGGCGCTCCTCAAGCGGGCCGGGGCGCGGGTGATCGTCAGTGAGCCTGACCCGAAGCGGGCCGAGTTCGCCCGTCAGATGGGGGCGGATGCCGTCATCGGTTCGGCCGATGACTTTTTCGCCGATCAGGTGCTGGAGCTGACCGATGGGCGTGGGGCCGACGTGATTTTCTGTGCCGTGAGCGTTGGGATGGTGGTCAAGAGCAGCGTCGAAGCGGTGGCCAAGGGCGGCCGGGTGCACGTTTTCGCCAGTGTTCACCCGCGGGGTGTCGGGGTGTTGGTGGACCCCAACCTTTTTCATGGTCGGGAGATCACGCTCACTGGCACAAAGGGTCAGAACAAAGAGGACATGCGTCAGGCGGTGCAGTTGCTCTCCCATCGGGCGATTGATCTGGGTCCGCTCATCTCGCTGGTGCTGCCGCTCGAAAGGCTGGAGGAGGGCTTGCAGGCCGCGCTGCGCTCCGATACGTACCGGGTGGT
Organism: Chloroflexota bacterium; assembly: GCA_011048615.1. Taxonomy (GTDB): domain Bacteria; phylum Chloroflexota; class Anaerolineae; order B4-G1; family B4-G1; genus DSDT01. The sequence continues at coordinate 24,314 of DSDT01000374.1, forward strand.
CATCACTCCGTAGGGTAGAAGGATAGGAGGAGACGATGGATGCGAGAATTCTCATCGTGGACGACAGTGTCAGCCTGGTTGATACGCTGATCGACATTCTCTCTGACCAGGGATATGACGTCGAGGCTTGTGGCGATGGCGAGTCGGCCTGGGATCGGCTGGTGACCGGAGCAGAACGGAAGTCGCCGATGCCCGATTTGCTGTTGCTGGACTTGAATCTGCCCCGCATGGATGGGCTGACGCTCCTGCGTCGCCTGCGGGCGGATGAACGGTTCGCCCTCCTGCCCGTGATTATCCTGACGGTGGAGACCGACGCCGCCACTCGGCTGGCGGTGTTGGAGGCCGGGGCCAACGACTATATCCTCAAACCGATCCAGGCGGTCGAGTTGCTGGCCCGCGTGAGGGTGCTCATGGGATGGAAGCTGGCCGAGCGCATCGAGCAGCGTCGCATGGAGCAGCTGATCGAGGCGGGACGGATTCTGCTGTCCACCCTCGATCTGGACAGCGTACTGGAGCGCGTCATGGAGATCGCCATGGTCGAGCTGGGCGTGGAGGACACGGCCATCTGGCTGCGTGAACCGGATGGAACCCTCACCTGCCGGGCGGCCTTTGGAAGAGCGGCCAGTCTGCTGGTGGGGACGCAGATGGAGCCGGGAGCGGGGGTTGCCGGGTGGGTGCTCGAGCAGAAACAGTCCGCCCTCGTGGCCGACGCCCAGACCGACCCGCGATTCAATCCCACGATAGACCGCCGGCTGGGATTCCACACCCGCGATCTCGTCACGGTGCCGCTTCTGGTGCGGGGGATGGGCACTGGTGTCCTGCAGGCAGTCAACAAGAAGGACGGGGGCTTTTCCCCTGTTGATCTGGCGTGGATGGAGGTGTTGGCGCCTCTGGCGGCGGCGGCTATCGCCAGCGCACGGTTGTTCCAAGAGTTGCAGCAGCGCACCGTTCAGCTTCAAAAGCAGACGGTGCAGCTCCAGGCGCACAATGAGGAATTGGATGCCTTTGCTCACACCGTGGCCCACGATCTCAAGTCTCCAGTGACCAGCATCTATGGCTATGCCACCATGTTGGAGGAGACGTATACCGAACTGTCGGAGGACGTGCTGTACGAGAGTGTGCATCGTATTGTGCGTGGGGCAGACAAGATGCACCGCATCATTGACGAACTGTTGCTGCTGGCCGGGGTGCGGAAGCAGGAAGTGAAGGCGGCTGCCCTGGATATGGGGTCCGTCGTGGCCGAGGCCGTGCAGCGACTGACCGACGTAATCGAGCAGTCCCAGGCCGAGGTCGTGCTGCCGGATGCGTGGCCGGTGGCGCTAGGGTACGGGCCGTGGATCGAGGAGGTGTGGACTAACTATATCAGCAACAGCATCAAGTATGGTGGTCGTCCGCCGCGCGTCGAGTTGGGCGCGGTGGCCCAGCCGGACGGTTGGACCCGGTTCTGGGTGCGCGACAATGGGCCAGGTCTCACTGCAGAGGCCCAGGCCAGGCTGTTCGTGCCGTTCACGAAACTGGACCAGGTGCGGGTGGAGGGGCACGGGTTGGGGCTCTCCATCGTGCAGCGCATCCTGGAAAAGCTGGGGGGCAAGGTGGGAGTGGAGAGCGAGATCGGGCAGGGCTGTGTGTTCAGCTTTTTCCTCCCAACGTTATAACGAGGTGCGACGCACTTGTCAAGTGCGTCGCACCTGTAAGGAGGTTTGGCGTGAAACTGGATTACAAGAAAACGTTTTTGATCGGCTTTGGATTCTTTGGCATCAGTGTGTTGTGGACGATGTATAACGCCTACGTACCCATCTATTTGCAGGCGGGCAATCCGGGCTTTGACGCTCCCGACGAGGTAGGCTTTGGCCTGCGGGCCGGGCTGACCGGAGTGATTATGACGCTGGACAACGTGGCGGCTTTCTTTCTCCTGCCGCTGATCGGCGTGTGGTCCGACCGGGTGTGGACCCGCTTTGGCCGCCGCATGCCGTTCATCCTGGCGTTGGCCCCCATCGCCATCCTGGCCTTTGTCCTGATTCCCGTGGCCGTCCAAATGATCCCCCCCGAGTTGAACGGGCAGACGGATCAACTGGTGACGCCGCTGGCGCTGTTCATGGTCGCTGTGGGCCTCTTTTTGCTGGCGATGGCCTGTTTCCGTACCCCGGTCATCGCGCTGATGCCGGATCTGACTCCCAGCCCACTCCGTTCCCAGGCGAACGGGGTGATCAACATGATGGGCGGCATTGGCACCCTGATGGCGACTCTGGGGAGCGGCTTTCTGTACAGCATGGGGCGGATGGTTCCCTTTCTCTTTGGCGCTGTGTTGATGGCGGCCGCCGTGCTGATGCTGTACTTTTTCGTCCAAGAGCGGCGGGATGTCGAGATCGAGGCGCGGGAGGACGAGGGGTTAGGGGGGCTGCGGGGCGTCCAACGGGTCTCGCCGGAGGCCCGCCGCAGTCTGGCCTTCCTGATGAGCGCCATCTTTTGCTGGTTCGTTGGCTACAACGTGGTAGAGACCTTTCTCTCTTCCTACGGTGTGAGCGAGCTGGGCATGTCCACTGGGCGTGCGCCGCTGCTGATGGGTGTGGCGTCGCTGGCCTTCCTGGCCTTTGCGGTTCCGGCCGGCTATGTCGCGGCGCGCTTCGGGCGGCGGCGCACGATCATCTCTGGCCTGGCGATCTTTGCCTTGCTGCTGACGGCCAACTTTTTCCTCCGCAGTGGGACCCTGATCTGGCCCATTATGGCGATTGGCGGTGTGGGCTGGGCGCTGGTCAACATCAACTCGCTGCCCATGGTGGTGGATATTTCCGCCTCCGACGCCGACCTGGGCACCTACACCGGGCTGTACTATATCGCCTCCCAGTTTGCGGCCGTGGTTGGGCCCATCGTCAATGGCTACATCGTCGAGTGGGGCGGCAACGATTACAATCTGATATTTGTCGTGACGCCGGCCTTTTTCCTGCTGGCGATCCTGTGCATGCTGGGTGTGACGAAAGGAGAGGCAAAGGGAGCGGACAGTGAGTATTGGATGATCCAGTCCGCTTGAGCGTTTAGCAAGCGAGCCTCGCTCATTCCCGAGCGAGGCCCGCTTTTGTGTCCATCGTCGCCCTCTCGTGTCCGGCGTTTTATCTCGTACTGGCTCCCGCTGTGCCCAGACCCTAAACGATGGGTCTACTGCCGCTGCCGGTGTGGAGGCCGGACGTGTGGGTAGGAAACGGCCGCGGGATGAGGGGAACTCGGCATCTTCCTACTTTGACAATGGCACATTAGCGTCAGCAATTCCCGTTTTAGCATCGCCGTCACACATTTGACGTTCGTAGTGGCGACTTTAGTCGCTTCTATTGCGCAAACAGCGAAAGTCGCTACTACGAACTCCATAACGGGAATTGCTGCATTAGCGTAAAACCGCGCTTGTGGCGCAAACGCCCGGCGATAAAGTCGCCGGGCTACGGAGCAGCGCCCGATTCATCGGGCTTAGGAGCCCCGTTCACGGGGCGAAAGCTCTGTAGCCGGGGCACTTTATGCCCTGGCGGGCCTTGCCCGGGAACTAGGCCGCCAAAGGTAGAATGTGCCATTGTCAAGCTACGGTCATTCCAGTGGCGGAGCTTTTGCCAACTCGCGCGTTATCTGGTAAAGTATGGGAGCGAGTTAGCAAGGGTCGGCCGTGGAGTTCTGGCGGCGGTCGGTATTCGGTAGGTGGATTTCGTACCCATGGTAGAGTTGAGAATCCGTCCTACATGTGGAGGGTATCGTCTGCGGCTGGGCTTGACTGGGGAGCATCCCCGTCGGCGCAGGGGGAGAAACCGGTGTAATTGGGCGTATCTTGTATTTGGAGGGTTCCGTGTCTGAGACTGAAAATCAAAGGGAGAATAACGACAGTTGGAAACAGCATTTCAAACAGGGTATGATGCACGGGAACGTTGGAAGCACGGACCAAGCGATGGCGAGTTTTCGCCAGGCTATCGAGTTGGCGCCGGATGAGCCGTATCCCCATTACGAACTGGGGTACACGCTGTTCCGCCAGGGGCAGTACGAGGAGGCGCTTCACGAGCTGCGGACTACCGACGCGCTCTCTCCCGGTTTTTTCCAAGTTCAGACCGAAATCTACCTGTGCGAGTGCATGGCAGCCGGCAAGGTCGGCCTCGATGGGCTGGAAGTGCTGCGGATGCTCAAACAATTGGCAGACCTCGGCGTGGCTCAGAGCGAGGAGGCGGTCGCCCTCAGTCGTCGCGCCGTCGAGTTGGCGCCCTCCTGTGCGCTGGGTTACCTGCACCTCGGTCAGGCGCTGTGGGAGACCAACCCCCCCATCGCCGAAAAGGCGCTGCTCCACTGCCTCAAACTGCAGCCCGACGACACGACGGTCATCAACGCCAAGATGTACTTGGGAATGATTCGGCAGGCCAAGGGCGAGTTGGACGCGGCTCGCCAAATCTGGCAGGTGGTAGTGGACGAGTACGAGGGGAATCCCCATGTCAAGATGTGCCAGGTGCTGCTATCCAGGCACGAACCCACCACCTCTCAGGGCGAGGAGAAGGCGAGCAGCAGCAATGGGTGAGAATATCCTGATTGACGTCAGCGGGTGGGTCGGCGTCGTGGCGCTGCTCCTAGCCTATGTCCTGGTCTCGACGAGGAAAATCGAGGGGGATTCGAGCTCCTATCAACTGCTGAACGCCGTCGGCAGTGGTTTGCTGATCCTCAATTCCTATTACTACGGCGCATACCCATCGGTAGCGGTCAACGTCGTGTGGATCGGCATCGCCGTCTATACCATGATGCGGGTCAGGTCCAAGACCAGGTCCGGGTCAGGGACGGGATGCGCTGGCGGCCCGGTAGAGGAATAAAAAACACCGCAGGGTCTGCGGAGCAACCCTGCGGTGTTTGCGGTTAGAGTGGATTGACTCTACCAGCGACGACGACGTCCGCCGCTGCCACCGCCACCCCGGTCGTCCCTTCTTGGCCGCGCTTCGGCTACCTTGATGGGTCGTCCATCTACATCTCGACCGTCGAGTTGGCTAATGGCCTCTTGAGCGGCATCATCTTCTGACAGCTCGACGAACGCAAAGCCCTTGGACCGTCCCGTCATCCGATCTGTGATGAGGTTCACGGATAGCACGTTTCCGATTTCCTCAAAGAGTTCAGACAGTGTGGCCTCGGTTGTCGCGTAATTGAGATTACCGACATATAGTTTCTTTGCCATGTTTTCTCCAAGTGCGGTTGCAGCCGCACAAATCTGCCTACAGAACCCTCACATGGACGGCCTGCAGTCCCTTGGGACCTTGTTCAACGCTGAATTCGACGCTCTGTTCCTCGCGTAATGAACGGAATCCCTCTCCCTCGATGGCCGAATAGTGGACGAATACGTCCTCTTTACCCTCGCGGGAGATAAACCCGTATCCCTTTGCATCATTGAACCACTTGACGGTTCCGATTTCCCTTTCACTCACCTTACTTTACTCCTTAACTTTACATGATTCTGGACAAAGTAGCACAGGCAGAACAAAAAAACTGCTCAATCTCCGCAAGCTTGGACAGTTTTTGTTATACAGCCAAAACTTACTTTGTCCTAACGCTGATATTCTACCATACCTTGGCAGAACCGCCAAATGGGATGGGATTTGAAGTTTCACGGGATTTGTGCTATCATCCCCCATGTGGACGTGAGGGGCGACCAACCCATCATCTTTATGCCATACGGTTCAATCAGGATTTCGAGGGATAGATCAGGCAGATTGGCGATCCGTACTATGGTGCTTGACCGGATTGATCTTCTTGCCCGGTCGAAAGAGAGTCGACGAGATGCCAGAATACGTTGACCAGGCCAAGCTCACGGCGCGGTTCGAGCAGGCCCTGATATATGCCACTCGCCTCCACGCCCGGCAGGTTAGGAAAGCATCTCAAGTGCCGTATATTGTACATTTGCTCAGTACGGCTGCCCTCGTGGTCGAAGATGGGGGCGACGAGGACGAGGCTATCGCGGCTCTGTTACACGATGCCATCGAGGATCAGGGAGGGGACGAGATTCGCCAAGAGATTCGCTGTCGGTTTGGCGACCGGGTGAGGGCTATCGTGGATGGCTGTACCGATGCGGATGTGCAGCCGAAACCACCCTGGCGCGAGCGGAAAGAGAGGTTTCTTGCCTCGTTGGTCCATGCCTCGACCGAAGTGCGTCGTGTGACGGCCGCCGACAAACTTCACAACGTCCGATCCATTCTCCTGGAATTCCGGGAGCATGGGGATGCCATTTGGCCGCGCTTCAACGGTGGCAAGAAAGGCACCCTCTGGTACTATCGTGCGGTGGTCCGGGCGCTTCAAACTGTTGAAGCCCGGGAGGAGACGCGCACTCAACTGGTTGGGGAACTGGATCGGGCTGTCACAGAACTGGAAACTCTGATCCGGAGTTAATAATCGCCGGTTCGATCCCAGATCAGGACTAATAATCAAACCGAGGAGGAGCAGCACATGGACGTACACGTCATCCCTGGAGTCATTCAGGAGAGCGATGCCGACGCTATTGTCGTCAATCTGTTCGAGGATGTGCAGCATCCCGGCGGCGCCACTGGGGCTGTCGATGCCGCGTTGAACGGTGCGATTGACGAGTTGATCGCCAGCGGTGATTTCACTGGCCAGGTCGGACAGGTGGCCGTGTTGTATCCCCGGGGTGCGATCCCGGCCCGGCGTGTCATCCTGGTGGGGCTCGGGCCGCGGGCCGAGTTCTACGCCGACCCGGCCGAGGGGGTGCGCCGTGCGGCGGCCAGCGCCATCCAAAAAGCACGCGACCTCGAGACCAAGCGTGTGGTCAGCATTCTCCACGGCGCTGGGGCCGGCGGTCTTTCTGTCGAGGATGCGGCCCGGGCTGTTGTAGAGGGAAGCTTGCTAGGGTTGTACGAGTATCAAGGTCAAAAGACCGAGGCCCATTCCAAGGAACCGCCCCAGGTTTTGGAGCTGGTGATTTTCGGTGAGGAGGACGTACCCGCCGCTCAGCAGGGTGTGGAGAGAGGGTGCGTCATCGCCCAAAGCGTCGCTCTGACGCGCGATCTGGTCAATCTGCCGCCCAACATCTGCACCCCGGCCTACCTGGCCCAGACCGCCGCCGAGGTGGCCGCCGAGGTGGGGCTGGACGTTCGTGTGCTGGACCGCGAGCAGATGGAAGCCCTGAACATGGGCGCGCTGTTGGCCGTGGCCCAGGGCAGCGATGCGCCTCCCAAGTTCATCATCCTGGAGCACAACGCCGACCGCTCCGACGAATTGGATACCCTCGTGCTGGTCGGTAAGGGGATTACCTTCGATACGGGGGGGTACAGCCTCAAGGGCCATGAAGGGATGGCCACGATGAAGACCGATATGGCCGGCGCGGCAGTCGTCATCGGTGCACTGCGGGCCATTGGAATGCTCGATCTGCCTCTGCACGTGGTTGGCCTGACCCCGGCTTCCGATAACATGATCAGTGGTCGGGCCTACCGTCCCCAAGAAGTCGTCACTGCCAGCAACGGCGCTACCATCGAGATCAAATCTACCGATGCCGAGGGGCGCATGCTCCTGGCCGACGCCCTGGTCTATGCCCGGCGGTTCGAACCGACTGCAGTGGTGGACATTGCCACGCTGACCGGCGCGTGTGTCGTCGCCCTGGGCAAGGGGATTGCGGCGGGTCTCTTTAGCACTGACGACGCACTGCGAGACGCTCTCCTGGGTGCCAGCAAGGCTACGGCCGAAAAGCTCTGGCCTCTGCCCCTGTTTCCCGAATACAAGAAGCGGCTCGAATCCCAAACGGCGGACCTGCGGAACAGTGCCGACCGAATGGACGGAGTGGGAACCTCGGCCACGTTCCTCAAGCAGTTCGTGGATTATCCGGCCTGGGCCCACGTGGATATGGCAGGGATGGCCTATGGCATCAAGGGCATTCCGTACATCCCAGAAAAGAGCAGCACTGGCTTTGGCGTGCGCCTGTTCGTCGAGTTGGCGCGGCGCTGGAAGCGTTGACTCGTGCGAGTCTGTCCCGTCAGATCAGCGGTTCTCTTGCCTGGGCTGATTATCTTGACAATGTCAGATTAGAAAACAGGACACGGATTTTCGCGGATGCATACAGATACCTGTGATTCTTATCCGTGAAAATCCGTGTCCGAAACATTGTTTGCACTGAAATGTGATATTGTCAAGTTATCCTGGGGCGGGTCTAGTCCGGCCGGTCAGGGTAAAAGTCTACGACTGTCTGTTCTCCGACGAAGGATAGCGCGGCCGCCCGTCCCCTTACAGCTTCGAGCACGAGATTTGTGCCGGTAGTCTGGGCCACTGTTTGGCTCAGCATCTCGAGGGGCAGGGCCAGGCCGATGACAGTGCGAGACTCCCCTATGCGGAAGCGGGGGACGCCGGGACCATCTACCCATTGCCCCTGGTTGGAATCCCAGACCAGGAAGTAAGGGGCATACTCGGCCTGAACTGGGTTGTACAGCACGCCGATGATGACGTCGTCCCCCAGGTCGGGATTGATGCGGGCCGAGTTGACAGGACGCCCAGTGGCCGTGTTGCCATCCAGGTCGAGGGCAAAGAGCCAATCTGTGTAGGCGGGGGGATCGGGGATGGGGGCGTACAGGGTCATCCATAGCAGGATCTCGCCCTCGGCTGCCCATCCGGCCAGTTCCTCTGGCACTCCCAAAGTGGGCAACAAGTTGATCTGTAGGTTCGGTTCCACGTTGGCGGTGCGAATATCTATGCTGCCGGGAGCCCCCTCGACGGGAGCTCCGGTGTCATAGAGGCCCACGTCGCCCTGGCGGTCGGTGGGCAGAGGGGTGGGAGTGGGCGAGGGGATAGGA
>DSDT01000173.1 GCA_011048615.1 Chloroflexota bacterium
CGCGATCAGACGACGTAGGGCGAGTTTCCATACTCGCCGCTTGCCCGACGCCGCAGAGCGCTTCTGGTGGCCTCTGGAGGGCCTGGGAACTGGTACGTTTTCCCAACTCCATACACGCTTGAGTTGTCACACCCACTGTGTTATAATGCCCCCCGCCATACCGTAGTGACATGATTGGAGGAATAGATTCCCAGTGAGTAAAAAACCGCCGACATTTCAACAGGTCATCTTCCGACTGCAACAATTCTGGGCCGACCAGGGCTGCTTGATCTGGCAGCCGTACAGCGAAAAGATCGGCGCGGGCACGATGAATCCCGCCACCGTCCTGCGCGTGTTGGGACCGGAACCCTGGCGGGTGGGATACGTCGAGCCGTCTTACCGGCCCGACGACGGCCGCTTTGGGGACAATCCCAACCGCATGCAGATGCACACCCAGTACCAGGTCATCCTCAAGCCCGATCCCGGCAATCCCCAGGAACTGTACCTCGAAAGCCTCTACGCTCTGGGGATCCGCCGCGAGGAGCACGACATCCGCTTCGTTGAGGATAACTGGGCCAGCCCGGCCCTTGGGGCCTGGGGCCTGGGTTGGGAGGTCTGGCTGGATGGACTCGAGATCACCCAGTTCACTTATTTCCAGCAATCGGGCGGGCTGACCCTGGACCCGGTCTCGGTCGAGCTGACCTATGGCATGGAGCGGATCGTCATGTTCCTCCAGGATGTGCGTTCGGTGTGGGAGATTGATTGGGATGGCGTCCATACCTATGGCGACGTCTATCTCCAGCCAGAGATCGAGCACTGCCGGTACGCCTTCGAACTGGCCGCTGTGGACCAACTGACCGAGATGTACAACTTGTATGAAAGTGAGGCCCGCCGCTGCCTGGAGGCCGGCCTGGTCGTACCGGCCCACGACTATGTCCTGCGCTGCTCCCACGCCTTTAACCTGCTGGACACGCGCGGGGCCATCGGCGTGACGGAGCGAGCGACCTACTTTCACCGCATGCGGGATCTCTTCCGCCAGGTGGCCGAGGCCTACGTAGACCAGCGCCAGCGGCTCGAATATCCCTGGCTTGAGGATGAGGAATCAAGTGTCACGAGGCCGACCCCGGTCGTTGACGGAACAGCAGCAACCAGCGAGATCCCCTCCACCTTCCTGCTGGAAATTGGCACCGAGGAACTTCCCGCCGATGACCTGAACAGTGCCCTGGCCCAACTGCGTCAACTGGCTCCGGCCCGTCTGGCTGAGGCGCGCCTGGAATACGACGACCTCCAGGTCCTGGGCACGCCCCGGCGGCAGGTGATACTCCTCCGGGGATTGGCGCCGCGCCAACGCCCGGTGGAGGAACTGGTAAAAGGACCGCCAGCTCACGTCGCCTTCGATGGAACGGGGCAGCCGACCAAGGCCGCTCAGGGATTTGCCCGCAAGCTGGGCCTGAGGGTGGAAGAACTGGAGACACGAGAAATTGACGGCGGCGATTACCTGGTGGGCATCCGGCGCGAGGAGGGCCGCCCGACGGGCGAGGTGCTATCCACCCTGCTGCCCGAGTTGATCGCCAGCCTACGCTTTCCCAAGAGCATGCGCTGGAACGAGAGCAACGTCGCCTTTTCCCGCCCCATCCGCTGGTTCGTGGCCCTGCTGGATGAGGCGGTGGTGCCTTTCCAGTACGCCGGCATCGCCAGCGGAAGGACTACTCGGGGTTCTCAGCCTGAAGGGTTGCCGGAGCTAACCCTCACCCATGCTGACGAGTATCTGGACCTGCTGATCCAGCATCACATTGTGATAGACCCGGCCGAGCGGCGCGCCCTCATCGCCGACCGGGTGGCGGAACTGGCTCAGAGCGTGGGCGGGCGCGTGCCCGATGACCCGGCGTTGCTGAACGAGGTCGTCAACCTGGTGGAGCAGCCTACCCCCTTCCTGGGCCAGTTCGAGAAACAGTATCTCAGGCTGCCGGCCGACGTGCTGGTTGCGGTGATGAAAAAACACCAACGCTACTTTCCGGTCTACCAGGCCGAGCGTCTGCTCCCCTATTTCGTCGCCGTGCGCAACGGCGGCCCGGAACACCTGGATGTAGTTCGTCACGGCAACGAGGAGGTCATCCGGGCCCGCTTTGCCGACGCCGATTTTTTCTATCGGGAGGACACGAGCAAGCCATTGGAGGAATTCTTGCCTCGCCTGGATACGCTGACCTTTCAGGAACAACTCGGTTCGATGCTCGACAAGACTCAGCGCTTGGAGCAGTTGACGCCCCAGCTTGCCGAGATGGTGGGCCTCTCCAGCGCCGACGCCGAGATCGCCCGGCGGGCGGCCCATCTGTGCAAAGCCGACCTGGCGACGCAGATGGTAGTCGAAATGACCAGCTTGCAGGGCGTGATGGGGCGGGCATACGCCCTCCAGAGCGGCGAGGGCGAGGCTGTAGCACTGGCAATCTGGGAGCAGTATCTCCCCCGCTCTGCCAATGACTCTTTGCCTCAGACCAGGGCCGGCCTGGTCGTCGGGCTGGCGGACCGGTTGGACAGTCTGGCAGGGCTGTTCGCCGTGGGCCTCACCCCCACCGGATCAACCGACCCTTACGGCCTGCGGCGCGATGCGCTGGGGATGGTACAAACCCTGATCGCTCACCGCATTCCCTTCTCGGTGCGTGATGGCCTGGCAGCGGCGGCCCGTCTGCTGCCGGTACCGCTCTCCGATGTGGCGCTGACGGAGGCGCTGGACTTTGTCGTCGAGCGGCTGCGGGGCGTGCTGCGCGAGCAGGGCTTCCGCTACGACGTGGTGGACGCGGTGCTGGCCGCCCGGGGCGACGATCCCTTCCGCGCCCACCAGGCAGTGGAAGAACTCGCCCGGTGGATCGAACGGGAGGATTGGAGCTATCTCCTCGACAACTATGCCCGCTGTGTGCGCATCACTCGCGACCTGACAGAAACATTCCCGCTGCACCCCGAACGGTTTGTCCAACCGGCCGAGGAGGAGTTGTACACCGCCTACCTGAGCGCTGGCGCTCAGGTGACACCCCAGAGCAGCGTGGACGAGTTCCTGACCGCTTTTATCCCTCTCACCGACATCATCGATCGGTACTTTGCCAAAGAGTCTGGCGTCATGGTGATGGCAGAGGAACGAGAACTGCGGGAGAACCGGCTGGCGCAGTTGCAGCACATTGCTGCCCTGGCCTATGGCATCGTGGACCTGAGCCGATTAGAGGGATTCTGAGCAAAGAAAAACCGGGGTTCTTGGAGAACCCCGGTTTTCGTATCCTCAAGGTCTAGCCACCGCCCAGGTAAGCTTCCCGTACCTGGGGATTCTCGCGTAACTCGGCCGACGTGCCTTCCAGTTGAATCAGGCCCGTCTCCAGCACATAGCACCGATGGGCTACCGAGAGCGCCATGTGAGCGTTCTGCTCCACCAACAGGATCGTGACCCCTTCCTTGTTGATCTGCTCGATGGTCCTGAATATGTCCTCGACCAGCAGCGGCGCCAGGCCCATCGAAGGCTCGTCCATCAGGAGCAGACGGGGCTTGGCCATCAGGCCTCGCGCCACGGCCAACATCTGCTGCTCGCCGCCCGACAGCGTCCCCCCGCGCTGCTCGGCCCGCTCTCTCAGCCGCGGGAGCAGCTCGAACACCCACTCCATGGATTCCTCGATCTCTTTTTTATCCGTGCGGGTGTAGGCCCCCATCTCCAGGTTCTCGCGCACCGTCAGCGGAGCAAAGATGCGCCGGCCCTCCGGCACATGTACGACCCCCATCCGCACGATGGTTTCTGGTTGCTCCTTGACCAAATCCACGCCATCGTACATCATGTGGCCTGCATCCGGGTAGATCAGACGGGAAATAGTCCGCAGGGTGGTGGACTTGCCCGCACCATTCGCCCCGATCAGCGTCACAATCTCTCCCTCATTCACGTGAAAGGACACCCCGTGCAGCGCGCGGATGGCCCCATAAGATACCATCAGGTCCTGGACATTCAGCAACGCCATATCTTTGCCTCCCCTCTCATTGAATGATTGCCTGGCGCCCCAGGTAAGCCTCGATCACACTGGGATCATTGCGCACCACGTCGGGCGTTCCCCTGGCGATGATCTCTCCAAAGTCCATCACCGTGATCCATTCACAAATGTTCATCACCAACCGCATGCGGTGCTCGACCAGCAGGATTGTCAGGTCGAAACGGTCACGGATAAAGTGGATCAGATCCATCAACTGGTCAATCTCCTGAGGATTCATCCCGGCGGCCGGTTCGTCCAGCAGGAGCAGGCGGGGCTGGGTCGCCAACGCCCGGGCGATCTCGAGCCGCCGCTGTAGACCATACGGCAGGCTGCCGGCGATGTCGTCCTGGCGCTCTGCGAGGCCAAAGATTGCCAAGAACTCTTGCGCCCGCTCCGTCATATCCTCCTCTTTGTCGTAGAACCGCCTCAGCCGCAGGGTCGAATCCACGAGACCGTAGCCGGCGTGGGGGTGATAAGCGATGCGCACATTGTCCAACACCGTCAAATTGGAAAAGAGGCGAATGTTCTGGAACGTGCGGGCGATGCCCATCTGAATGATCTCGTAAGACGGCAGGCCGACTAAGTGGGCTCCGTTGTACTGGATGCCGCCCTCTGTGGCGTGATAGACGCCGGTGATCAGGTTAAAGACCGTTGTCTTACCGGCCCCATTGGGGCCGATCAGTCCGACCAGTTCTCCCTGCTTGATGGTGACAGAGAAATCGTACACCGCTCGCAAGCTCTCAAAAAAGTGCGTCAGACCGCTGATGGTCAATACGACCGGACGCTGTTCTACTTCAGGACCGAGATCTTCCGGCCGTCCCTTTGTCATATCACCACCTCCTCAACAGCCAGTTCGTCCGTCTGCGTTTCGTTCCTTATCAGCATTCCTGGCAGTCTCTGGCGCAGGAATGGAATCTCGTATTGCCCGAGAAGTCCCTCGGGCCGCAGGAGCATCATCAGGATCAACACCAGGGGGTAGACCACGAAACGCCAGGTCTCGAACCCTCCGGGCAGGTACAATCGCAGCACTCCCTCCAGCAGGATGATCCAGGCAAAGCCAGCAAAGACCGTCCCGGTGATGCTTCCCAGTCCGCCGAACACGACGATGATCATCGGGTTGAAGGATTGGATAAAGTTGAAGGACTGGGGGTGAAGGAAGGCCAGATCGTGGGCTCGGATTCCCCCGGCCAATCCGGCGAACACGCTGCCGATGACAAAGGCCAGGATTTTGGAGCGGGCGATATCAATGCCCACCAGCTCGGCCGCGCGCTCATCCTCGCGTACCGCCACGATGGTCCGCCCCGTGCTAGAGTGGAGCAGATTCCGCATCACCAGCACGACCAGAAACAAGGAGAAAAACACCCACGGCCAGGTCGTCCACTGGGGAATGCCCACCATCCCGCGTGCGCCTTTCATCTCTGGGAAGGGCAGGATGGTGTCGGTGTTATCCAGCAGAACCTTGATGATGATGGTGAACCCCAGGGTCGCGATACCAAAGTAATCGGACCCCAGTTCCAACACCGGGATACCAAAGAGAAAGCTGATAATGCCAGATAACACCGCCCCTCCCACCAGGGCGAATAAGAAAACGACTGACTGAGCGACGCCGGTCGGCAACGCCCCAAAAATGGCAGAGAGCATGGGGTTTGCGATCGGTACCAGGATCCCTGCAGCCAGCCCAAATCCCAGCACCGCCGCCAGGACGTTGAAGACAAAGACCGTGATGGTGTTGACACCGTAAAATCGTTTCAGGAACGCGGACACTCCCCACATCAACAGCAGTGTGAGAATGCTTCCTCCTATCACGACGATCAAGGCCGAGTTATCGCCACGCACGTACCGGTAGGTGATATCGGCCGAGGTATACGCCCCGATGGCATAGAATCCGTACTGCCCCAGGGAGAACTGACCATTGAACCCATAGATCAGGTTCAGGCCGAGGCTGACGATGGTGATGGCCGCTCCCCAAAAAATCAGTCCTCTCCAATAGTTGTTGATGATTGGCGTGCCCTGGATCTCTACCGTCAGGAAGACCTGGACGATCACAAAGAGAGCCAATGCTCCGATCAAGAAATAAGCCGTCGAGCCACGCAATCGCTGCCACATAGTCCGCGCCTCCTTACACCTTTTCCGTAGGCGGCTCGCCAAAGATGCCCTGCGGCCGAATCAACAGCACGATGATCAACATCGAGAAGGCAATCGCATCTCGCATCGGCGTGGATATGAACCCCGCACTGAGCACCTCGGTCTGCCCCATAATCAGAGCGCCCACCAGGGCTCCCGGGATACTGCCGATACCGCCGATCACGGCCGCCACAAAGGCCTTCAAACCGGGGATAATGCCCATCAGGTGGTGCACCTGCTTAAAGGCCGTGGCATACAGAACCCCGGCCGCCCCTGCCAACCCACCGCCCAGTGCAAACGTAGCGGCAATCACCATATCCACGTTGATCCCCATCAACCGCGCGGTCGGCTTGTCGTACGCTGAGGCACGCATCGCCTTGCCCAAGCGGGTGTGCTGGACGATGTACTGTAACACGACCTGGAGCAGAATGGAAGAGACCATGATCACCAACGTCACGTTGGATACCGTCAGATCCCACTCCTGCCCACTGACGACCGGAAAGGCCACAACCAACGTCAACACCAGAGTCAGGAATCCGCCGAGCAGCAGTGCAAACTGTATCAGCGGGTGTCGGCTCCAGACGTGGGCTCGCTGGTTTCCGCGCCGGCCCAGCAGAATCAGAACTCCACAGGTGATCAGGGAGAGTAGGAACAGCGCCCATACCACGATCAAGGCCCCCGAGGAGATGTCGCTGCTGCGCAGGACATAGATATCGAAGGGACGAGGATAGGTGATATAGTTGTTGGTATACGAAAAAGGGAGAGCGGCAAAGTACTCTATGAAAAAGGAGACCCCGATAGCCGTGATGAGGGCCGCGATACGAGGTTTGTTGCGCAAAGAACGATACGCAAAGCGCTCCATCACCACCGCCAAAAACCCGGCGATGAACATGGCGAGCAGAATAACCGTCGCCGATCCGACCAGTGTCGATACACCCTCGTTCATCCCGGGCCAAATCAGCAGCGGCCACCGATGCAACTCGACCATCGAAATGGCAAAAAAACTGGTAAAGGCTCCAACCATAAACACATCGCCGTGGGCAAAATTGATCAATTTCACAATGCCATAGATCATCGTATAGCCCAGGGCGACGAGGGCATAAATGAATCCTAACTGCAAACCATTCAACACCTGCTGGAAAAACACGCCAGGATTCTGCGATGCTGCCACGATAACCTGGAACAGCACGTACACTCCCCCTAAAGCCAGAATGGCCTGACCGATCCAGTTGAGCACTGTGCCGCGGCGGCGCTGAATCAAGGCCCTGCTTTCCCTCTTTGCCTGTAAGGACACCATAAGACTCCTCCGTCTAGAAAAACTAGCCGACTCTATGATGCAGAATATGGCCGGGGGTTCCCCCCCGGCCACACCCCTTCAGAATCACCCCTCCTTACGGAGCGATGGTGGTAATAAACTTGGTCCCCTCCAACGTAACCTGCAGGATGACAGCCGGTTTGACCGGATTGTGCTGCTCGTCATAGTAGCTCTGACCAGAGACCACATCGTACTCGAGCTGCTCCATCGCATCGGCCACCGCCGCGGGATCCGCCTTGCCAGCCTTCTCGATCCCCTGAAGGAGCATGTAGGCCGCGTCGTAGGCCAACGTCGCCAGAGCATCCGGGATGGTGCCATACTCGGCCTGATAGTTCACCACCCACTCCTGAACGACATCGCGGGGATCGTCGGAGGAGTAGTGATTGGTGTGATAGCCACCGGCCAACGCCTCGCGGTCCAGATCGGCCGAATCCCAGCCATCGCCGCCCAAGAAGGCGGCCGTGATCCCCATCTCGCGGGCCTGAGCGGCCTGCAAGTTGACGGTGGAGTAATAGTCCGGCATGTAAAGGACATCCGGTGCCGCATCCTTGACCTTGGTCAGGATAGCAGAAAAGTCGGAATCATCGCCCGTGTAGGTCTCCCAAACGACGACCTCGCCCCCGCCCGCCTCGAAAGCATCGCGGAAGAACTCGGCCAAACCACGCACATAGTCATTCCCCTGATCCAATAGCACGGCAGCCGTCTTGGCGTTCAGCTCGTTCAGAGCAAACGCTGCGGCGACCTTGCCCTGGAAGGGGTCAATGAAACAGGCGCGAAAGATGAGGTCTTTGGTGCTGCCATCCTCAGCCACCGTGACCATTGGGTTGGTGGACGTGGGGCTGATCTGGAGAACACCCTTGTTCATCGCGATCTCGGTGACAGGGATCGAAGCGCTGGAGCAGACCTCGCCGATGATGAACTTGACGCCATCTTGGTTGATGACCTTGTTGGCTGCACTGACGGCCGATTCAGCCGCACACTGGCTGTCCTCGACAATGGCCTCGATCTGCATCCCCAGGACGCCGCCTTTGGCATTCCATTCCTTGAAAGCCAACAGGATACCATCTCGGGTGGACTCGCCAAAGGTGGCCACATCACCGCTCAACGGGGCCAAAACGGCGATCTTGAGGACCTGATCTCCTCCTACCTCCCCGCCACCGCTGGGGCCACACGCCGCGAGGACGAGGGTGGCAATCAATACCACCAGACTGAGCAAAGATTTCGTACGCATCTCTTTTCCTCCTTTTATTCGACTTGGAAACAGTACCACGACAAACATCTTGCCCTATTCGATGTCTCTAACTCTCCACCCCCTTTCCCCAATACAGATTTCCCACAAACTTGCCAACAAGGGGATAAGCAAAACACCACAGCGGATTGGGGAGCATTGCCCCCATCACGGTCAGCAACCCGCCAGTTACCCCCCGCAGGATGGGGTACATTGTATTTCAAAACATCACGATTGTCAAATTTGACTTTACACCACGAGACAGGTATAATCTCGTTGTGGGTCTCTCTACCCATAAATCGAATGGGCGTGTTTCAAACGAGTTAGGTGCGACGCACCTGGTTCAAGATTCATCCAGTTATACGCGCGAAAATCGTCGTTTTTGATGCAAAAGTGCGTCGCACCTGGACGTTCCCAACTGAAATGAAACACACCCAAATCGAATCACACGCGGAGCTAGAAAAATTACAAGAGGAGAGTGATATGTCAAGAAAACAGGTGCTGGTCGGACTGCTAATTCTACAGGTAGTAGCCATTATCATCTATCCTCCGGCATTTCTCCAACAAGCCCCCCAGTCAGCTGTCCTTCCCCCTGCCCTGCTTATATTGTTCATCCTCGCACTGGTAGGTGTGAACTTGGGTGTACTGACCCCTGCGGCGTGTCAGACCCTCCTGATCTTTGTGCAGGGCGTCAACATAGTCGTTCGTCTGATCATGTTTTTTCCCAATCTGCAGACAGCGAGGGGATCGTGGGATTGGCTGTTCACTCTCTGTATGCTCATTGGGATGGGCATCTCGTGGTTCGTCATTACCCAGGTAGAGAAACGTCCCCCCAGCTTTTTACTGCTGCGACCGAAAAGCACAGACTAGCCCGCTCGTCCCATCTAGTCTCGTGCTAACACGGCCGAGCATTGGACTCGTCCAGAGCCACACAGTGCTCGGCTTTTGAATGCGTATCGAGAAAAATTCTATCCAACAGGAGGAACTTGTGACAAAGAAATGGGTATACACAGCGCACTCGGCCGAGGAAAACCTGACCGAGACACTGGGGCATAAGCCCGATATGGCCGAAACGAAAGAGATTCTGGGCGGCAAAGGAGCCGGCCTGGCTACAATGATCGGCGCCGGCCTGCCCGTACCAGCGGCCTTTACTATCACCACCGAAGCCTGTGTCGAGTATATGAAGACCGGCGAATTCCCACCCCAGATGTGGGAACAGACGTTGGAAGCGCTCCAAGAGATGGAACAGCAAACCGGCAAACAGTTCGGGAATCCGGCCAATCCCCTGCTGGTCTCTGTCCGCTCCGGCGCTCGTGTCTCCATGCCCGGCATGATGGATACCGTCCTCAATCTGGGCCTGAACGACGAGACCCGCGTCGCGCTGGCCGAACTCTCCGGCGACGAGTGGTTCTCCTACGACGCCTACCGCCGCTTCATCACCATGTTCTCGGATATCGTGATGGATTACGACCGCGAGCATTTTGAGAAAAAACTGCAAGCGCTCAAGGAAAAAGAGGGCGTCAGGACCGATCCCGAAGTCAGTCTGGAAGGGCTGAAGGAATTGGTCGCCGAGTACAAACGCATGTACCAGGAACACTTTGGCGCGGATTTCCCGACAGACCCCCACCAGCAACTGCGCCTGTCCATCAAGGCCGTGTTCGATTCCTGGAACAGCGCCCGGGCCGTGGCCTACCGGGAACACGAAGGCATCCCCCACGATTGGGGCACCGGCGTCAACGTCCAGGCCATGGTGTTCGGCAACCTGGGTGACAAGAGCGGGACCGGTGTGGCCTTTACCCGTGATCCAGCCACCGGCGATAAGCACCTGTTCGGCGAGTACCTGGAAAACGCCCAGGGCGAGGACGTCGTCGCCGGCATTCGCACCCCGTTGAAAATCGCCCAGTTGCACGAGGTGATGCCCGACATCTATGACCAGTTCTCTCAAGTTGCTCAACAACTGGAGGACTTTTTCGGCGATATGCAGGATTTAGAGTTTACCGTAGAGCAGGGTAAACTGTGGATGCTGCAAACCCGGACGGGCAAACGGACCGCCGCCGCGGCCGTCAAGATCGCCGTCGACCTGGTCCACGAGGGACGCATCTCCAAGGAAGAGGCCGTGATGCGCGTCAAACCCTCCGAGGTGGACCAACTGATGCACCCCTTCTTCGACCCAGAGGCCAAGTTGGATGCCACAGACCGGGGGAACCTGCTGGCCAAGGGACTGAACGCCTCCCCCGGTGCCGCCACCGGTATGATCGTCTTTGACGCGGCCCAGGCTCAGCAATTAGGAAGCCAGGGCAAAGCGGTCATCCTGGTCCGGCCCGAGACCGCGCCCGACGACGTGCCCGGCATGCTGGCCTCCCGGGGCGTGTTGACCCAACACGGCGGGATGACCTCTCACGCCGCCGTCGTGGCGCGCGGCAGCAACCTGCCCGGCGTCGTGGGATGCGAGTCCATCCGGGTAGACCTGGAACGCGGCCAGTTCACCGTTCAGGAGACCGGCCGAGTTGTCAAAGAGGGGGACATCATTTCCATTGACGGCGCTACCGGCGAGGTCTTTTGGGGTGACATTCCCACCATGGAGGTCGAATACGAGAAACAAAAACTACTGGTCGAACTGTTAGAGTGGGCCGACGAAATCCGTCAACTCGGCGTGCGTACCAACGCGGACACCGGTCCGGACGCCCGTCAGGCCCGCGAGTTCGGCGCGCAAGGCATCGGTCTCTGCCGTACCGAGCACATGTTCTTCGATCCCCGCGCCCGCGACGCCGTAGTGCGGATGATTTTGGCCGAGCAGCCAGAGGAACGCCAGGCAGCGCTGAACGAGATGCTGCCCTTCCAGGAGCAGGACTTTGAAAAGGTCTTTGAAGCGATGGACGGCCTGCCCGTCATCATGCGCCTCATCGACCCACCGATGCACGAGTTCCTGCCTCCCAAGGACGAACTGATCGAAGAGGTGACCAGGCTGCGCTGCACCGCTCCCGACTCGCCGGAACTGGCGGAGAAGGAAAAGATGCTCCAGGCCGTCAACTCGCTGTGGGAAGTCAACCCGATGATGGGACTGCGGGGCTGTCGCGCCGGCATTATGTACGCCGGACTGACCGAGATGCAGACCCGTGCCTACTTCCAGGCCGCGTGCCGCTGCGCCCAGCGGGGCATCCACGTGATCCCAGAAGTGATGATCCCCCTGGTCGGTCACGTCAACGAACTCAAGCTGGAGCGTGAAAAGCTGGAGGCCGTGGCGAAACAGGTGATGCAGGAAGAGGGTATTGAGGTCGAGTACATGTTCGGCACCATGATCGAGGTGCCGCGCGCTGCCCTCACCGCCGACCAGATCGCCGAATACGCCGAGTTCTTCTCCTTCGGCACCAACGACCTGACCCAGATGGCCTTTGGCTATAGCCGCGACGACGCCGAGGGGAAATTCCTGCAGGATTACGTGGATGGCATTGATCGGGGCGAGACCGACATAGAGGGCAAACCGGTGCTCTTCAAGATTCTGCCGGTCAACCCGTTCCAATCCCTGGATCAGGATGGAGTAGGCCGGCTGGTTCGAATGTGCGTCGAAGAAGGCCGAGCCGCCAACCCAGAACTCGAAGTCGGGATCTGCGGTGAACACGGCGGTGACCCCGACTCGATTGACTTTTGCCACCGCGTGGGCCTGGATTACGTGAGCTGCTCTCCCTACCGCGTCCCGGTAGCGCGGCTGGCAGCCGCCCAGGCGACGATCCGTCACAGCAAGTAACCAACCCAACTCCAACGCCGTGTGGCAGGTGGCGCGCGCCGCCTGCCACACGGCTTTTTTACCGCATCGCTTCAGTTTGCACGAATGGGAAGGATGGGTACAATATAAGGGCATGCCCAGGATCAACAGCGAGGGACGATGAGCGTTATTGACCAGGTCAAGGAACGCCTCGACATCGTCGAGGTCATCAGTACCTATATTCCACTCCAAAAAGCCGGGCGAAACTATAAAGCCCTGTGCCCGTTCCACTCTGAAAAAACCCCATCCTTCGTCGTCTTTCCCGACAGCCAGAGATGGCACTGCTTCGGAGCGTGCAGCGAGGGCGGTGACATCTTTAGCTTTGTGACCAAGTGGGAGGGCTGGGATTTTCGCACCGCCCTGGAAGAGCTGGCCCGGCGCGCCGGCGTCGAACTGCAACCCCCAACCCAGGCCCAACAACAGGCCGAGGAGGAAGCCGACCGCCTGCGGGAGCTGTTGGCGACCGCCGCCCAGTACTATCAACACCTCCTGCGCCACGCCCCTGAGGCCGAATCTGCCCGGGCCTACGTCGCGCGGCGCAGCCTGAACGACGAGACCCTCTCCCTGTTTTCGATAGGCTACAGCATGCCAGGATGGGACCACACGCGGGCCTATCTGACCGAACGCGGATTCACGGTCCAAGAAATCCTCAAGGCCGGCCTATTGGTGGAACGAGAGGATACCGGCAGCACCTACGACCGCTTTCGAGATCGCCTCATGATCCCGATTCGAGACGTACAAGGCCGGGTGATCGGTTTTGGCGCCAGAACTCTGGACCCGCAAGGAACGCCCAAGTACATCAACTCGCCTCAAACAGACCTGTTCGACAAGAGCCGCACCCTCTTTGGGCTGGACCTGGCCCGGCAGGCGATTCGCCGCGAGGATCGCGCCATCATCGTCGAGGGATACATGGACGTCATGCAGGCCCACCAATCCGGGTTCAATAACGTGGTCGCCCAGATGGGCACCGCCCTGACCGAGCCCCAACTGCGACAGCTTCAACGCTACACCCAGCGCCTGGTGCTCGCCCTGGACCCCGACGCCGCCGGCATCCAGGCCACCCTGCGCGGCTTTGAGGTTGCCAGGGAGACGTTGGAAACGTGGGAACCGGTCTTTGATCCACGCGGATTGGTGGGACACGAATCCCGCCTGGGGGCGGAAATTCGCATCCTTCGCCTTCCCCCTGGTCAAGATCCCGACGATTTGATCCGTCAAGATGCCCAACGCTGGATCACCCTGGTGAACGAAACGCTCCCGGTGGTGGACTTTTATCTCCAGGTTCTCACCCAGGACCTCGACCTGAACGACACCAAAGTCAAGGCCCAAGTCGTGGACGCCCTGCTACCGGTCTTGCGGGCCGTGGCAAACCCGGTCGAGCGGAATGACTTTGCGCAGAAAATCGCCCGGGTGCTGCGAGTAGACGCCCGCGCGGTCCAATCCCGCCTGCTGAGCGCCGAGCATCGCACGCCTCCGCCGGCGCGCGCTGCCACCCGGGGGCAGAAAACCCCCGACGCGTCGAGCCTGGACACCATCAAGGCGGATCTCGAGGGGCACTGCCTGGCGATCATTCTGCAACGGCCCACCATCCTTGCACAAGTGGACGCCTCGCTGGTCGAGTGCCAACAGTCCCCCGTGCAACTCCAGGACTTTGAGGAGCCCGTCTCCCGCGCGATATTCGAGGCCTGGGAAGCGACCTCGGACACCGGGCAGGCCGACGCCATTGAGGCGTTGCGCAGGACGCTGCCCACCGATTTGCACTCCCAGGTGGACGGCCTGCTCGCGACCCACGTGATCACTCCGACCATGGCCGACGAACAGATCGTGCGCGACCTGGTGTTGACCATCCTGCGCATCCGGGAGCGTCGTCTCAAACACCTGGGCCAGGAACTTGCATTCCTGAGGATGGCAGCCCAAGAGAACGGAGATATGCGGACGAAACAGTATGATCAGGCTCAACTCACCCACGCCGAACAGCTGCGCCGTACTCAGTGGGCTTTGTCACAACGCTGGAACTGGACAGGTCGAGGATAGCGGCCCTGATGAAAAGTACTGATAGATCAGCATGAGCGAGACCAGGAAACACCGAAACCAAGCGGATTCCAGCTCGAATCCATCAGAGCGACGCCGGACCAAGAAATCATCGGGTCTGTCCGAGGAGAAGCGGGCGGCATCTCGTGACGCCGATTCCGATCTCCTGGACACGGACGAAGATGATCTCTTCCTCGAAGACGAAGAAAACGACATCGCTCTGGACGACATAGATGAACCATCGGCCATCGAACTGGAGGACATCGAGGAAGAGGACCTGTCCGAGATCGAGGAAGATACACCGATCCCATCCACCGACGATCCCGTGCGGATGTACCTGCGCGAGATTGGCCGCGTGCCGCTCTTGAAACCACACCAAGAGATTTGGCTCTCCACCCAAAGGGAGGCCATCTCTTACCTCCAGATTTTGCAGGCCCGCCTGTTCGGCAAAAGTGAAACCCCACCCACGACAGCCGAGACCCTGATCGCGGTGGCGAATACCCTGCGCGACGTGTGGTCATCCGTGAACAAAAACTGCCGTCAGTTGAAAATTTCCCCCCCGGACCTGGTCGCTCTGATCCACGAAGCGCGGGCCATCCGCACCATCCTGCTGCCCAACATCCCCTCGTACCTGTACGAGTACCAGGAAAAAATCGGATGGACGGAATTAGAAGACCCAACCCTCAACGTCCTCGCCGCCAGTCTCTTTGACGTGCTCACTCTGCTCTATCTACTGCCCGATGTCGTACTAAACGGTATTCAGAACGAGTGGACTCATCGCCAAAAGCTTCCCACGGCGCGCAAATTAAAGCCGCTGATACCCGCTGCAGAAGAACAAGTCGCCACGATGTGGCGCGATATGGAGCAGCATGGTGAAGAGGCCAAGGAACTACTGGCGCGAGCCAACCTGCGCCTGGTGGTCAACGTCGCCAAAAACTATGTCGGACGGGGCATCTCATTCCTGGACCTGATTCAGGAAGGGAATATCGGACTGCTGCGGGCCGCTGAAAAATTCGACCACACCAAGGGGTTCAAATTCTCGACCTATGCGACCTGGTGGATTCGACAGGCCATCAGCCGAGCCATCGCCGACCAGGCCCGCACCATCCGCATCCCGGTCCACATGGTGGACACCATCAACCGCCTGCTCCGCCTCCAGCGCGAGATGGTACAGACACTCGGCCGCGATCCCACCATGGAGGAATTGACGCTGGAATCGGACCTGCTGGACCCGGTGGAAAAAGCCGCCATTCTGCGCGTACAGGCCGAGGACGCTCCCCTGCCTCCATCGCTGGAACGCCGCTTGCGGAGAGCGGCTACCAAGGCCCGGCGCATCATGCGCATCTCGCAGGAACCCATGTCGCTGGAAATGCCGGTCGGTACCGAGGACAGCGGCATGTTGGGAGATTTCATCGAGGACGAGACTATGCCCGGCCCCGATGACGCCACATCCACGCAACTGCTCAAGGAACAACTGTACTCGATCCTCAACTCGCTCAGCGACCGCGAACGCGCGGTGTTGGAGATGCGATTTGGGCTGCACGATGGGGAAAGTCACACGCTGGAAGAGGTGGGGCAGGCTTTCGGTGTGACCCGCGAGCGGGTGCGACAAATCGAGTCCAAGGCCCTGCGCAAGTTGCGACACCCCGGTCACCGCCGCAAGCTGCGCGACTTTCTCAGCTAATCCTCGCCTCGAGCAACCACCTACCGGAAAAGAAACCAGGTTTTGGGAAAAACCTGGTTTCTGGTTACCCGCACGTGTCAAAAAGTGTCCAGCTACGAGACTACTTTTATGACCGCCATGTCCTCTTATCGAGCAAATATCTTTTTGCCCGACACCAAACTCGCCGTACCGGTCTTGAACGTGTTTACCACAGGCATAAACCGTTCTGCCTGGCACTTCTCTATCATCTCGCGGATAAATATAATGTTCGTGGTAAAGACATTGCTTGCCAGATAGCCACCGCCAATGCCAAAGACGGTCTTGACGTTGTTCCTTCAACAGGCGCGACATCATTGGGATGGCCTCGATGAAATCTCCCACAGCCAGCGTAAAAGGCTTTCGACAATTCAGGATGGAGCGGTCTGCCCTACCCTCCCGCCAGGATGCCCTCCGCCACCTCGCGCATCGAACACCGCCCCTCCCGCGCCCGTCGCTGGATCGCCCTGTACGCCTCCTCCTCCGAGAGCCCCTCCCGCGACATCAGCACCCCCTTGGCTCGCTCCACCGCCTTGCGGGTCGCCATCTCGTCCTCCAACGCCGCGGCCTGCTGATGCAGCCACTGGAACTCGGCAAAACGGGCCGTGACGACGTCCAGCGTGGCCAACAACTCGCGCTCGTCCACCGGCTTGATGAGATACGCCATGATGGGCAGCGCGGCGGCCCGTTCGACCAGCTCCCGGTCGCCGTAGGCGGTCAGCAGCAGAATGGGCAGCGGGCGCTGCTCGTAGAGAAGGCGGGCCGTCTCCAGACCATCCAGGCCGGGCATCTTGACATCCAGGATGGCCACATCCGGCCCGGTCTGGCGGGCCAGTTTGATGGCCGTCTGCCCATCCGAGGCCGCCACCGTCTGATGCCCGACCTCCTCCAGGATGCGGCACAGCCCCAGGCGAATGATGGATTCGTCCTCGGCGATCAGAATGCGCAGAGACTTGGCCATCAGAACCCACCCTGAGAATGGTTGTTGCCCGGCACAAAGATGGTCGCCCGCGTCCCCTGGGCGCCCCGCTCGATGGTCAACTGCCCCCCCAGGTCCTCCCCCACCAGCGCCTCGACGATCTGCAAACCGAGACTGCGCGGGGCCGTCTCTGCCAACGCCAGCCCCACCCCATCGTCCTGCACCTCCACCTTGAAGCCCAGCGGACGCTGGCTCAATGTGATGGTAATCTGCCCCTCCTCCCGCTCCACGAAAGCGTGCTTGAGAGCGTTCTGCACCAGCTCGTTGACCGCCAGGGTCAGCGCCGTCGCCGACCGGGAGGGGAGCGTGATCTCGTCCCCCTGCACCGTCACCCGCAAGCCCCGGTGGGCATGCAGACGGTTCTGAACGACCATCTCCGCCACCTGTCTCAGGATCGGCTTGACGTCCGCCATCCGAAATCCCCGCTCCGAGAGCGCCTCGTGTACCGCCGCCATACTGAGGACGCGGCTGATGCTCTCGCGCAGCCCCTCCTGGGGATCCACCCCTGCCCCCTCCCCCAGTTGCAGACGCAGCAGCATGGCGATGGTCTGCAGATTGTTCTTCACCCGATGGTGCATCTCGCGCACGATGGTCGTGTTCACCACCAGTTGACTGTTCTCGATGGCCAGAGCGGTCTGATTGGCCAGGGTCTGAAACAGCCCAATCTCCTGGGGCGTAAAGGTGTGGGGCGTGCCCGTGTAACAGTTGAACACCCCGCTGGTCCGCTCCCGCACCCGCAACGGCGCACAGAGCAGGGAACACAATCCCTCCTGGCGAGCGGTTTCGCGGTGCTGGTAACGCGGATCCTGGCACACGTCCATCACGGCCAGCGGCTGACCGGTCTGGGCCACCAGGCCAGCGACGCCCTCACCCACCTTGAGGACTGGCTTCTGGCTGTAGGCCGGCCCAAAACCCTGGAAAGCCCGCAGCACCAACACCTCCCGTTCCTCGTCCAACAGCATCAGCGAGCAGGCTTTGGCCCGCATCACCTGGGCCGCCATATCCACCACCACACCCAGCATCTCGTCCAGGTAGAGGGGAGAAGTGACCGTCTCGCTGACCTCAGCCAGGGTAGAGAGCTCGGCAATCTGGCGCTGCATGCGCTCATAGAGCAGTGCCTTTTCCAGCGCCCCGGCGGCCAGGTCGCCGATCAAGGCCAACAACTCGATCTCGTCGTCGGTGTACTGGTGATGGCTGCACGTCTGAACGTTCATCGCGCCGATCACGCGCCCCTGGTTGATGAGAGGCACAGCCAGCAGGGACTGGAAGATGGACTCTTCCGTCTCTGGCAGATACTTGAAGCGCGGATCGTGGGCCGCGTCCGCCTCGGCCACCACCTGTCCCATCCGGGCCGCCCAGCCGGTGAGTCCCTCCCCCAACCGGAGCAGGGCCAGCCCCACCGCCTCCTGGGCCAGCCCGGTGGTCGCTTTCAGGATCAGGTACTCCCCGGCCTCGTCCAGCAGGTAGACGGAGCAAGACTCCACCCCCATCACGGCGGCCGTCTTGCGGGTGATCAGCCCCAGCGTATCCTGCAGGTCCCAGGCGGCGTTGATGGCCCGGCCGATCTCGCGCAGCGCGGCCAATTGGGCGGTCTTGCGTTCCAGTTGGTGCTCTGAATCCAACATATCTCCTCATAGTTATACCACTAAAGAACCAGGGATGCAAACATTCAGACGCCCACATCCATTTCTGACGCAAATTTAATAGATAGATGTTGACTTTATTGTGGAAATATGGTAGACTGGGAGCGATCAGAAAACCGGGTGATGAAAGACCCGCATAACAAGGAGGATTGGGACTGATGTTCGAACACGTCGTTTACTTTGACAACGCAGCAGCCACGCGGTTGGACGAGCGGGTGCTGGAGGCGATGACGCCCTACTTTTTCGACCTCTACGCCGTCGCCACGTCCCAATTTGGATATTCCCTGGGCATAGACGCCCGGGATGCGCTGGAGGACGCCCGCGGGCGAATCGCCGCTGCGCTGGGCGCTCAACCCCAGGAGGTCCTGTTCACCTCCGGCAGCACCGAGTCCAGCAATCTGGCCCTCAAAGGGGTGGCCCAAGCCCTCGGAGAGAAGCGCGGCCGGCACATCATCATCAGCCCACTGGAGGATTTCCCGGTGCTACACAGTGCTCGCTCCCTGGAGCGGCAGGGCTTCCAGGTCACCCGCCTGCGGGTGGACGGGGCCGGGCGGGTGGATCTGGATCACCTGCGAGAAAGCATCACCCCAGAGACCATCCTGGTCTCGATCCAGGCAGCCAACCAAGAGATCGGCACCCGGCAGGACCTGGCGGCTATCAGCAAGATAGCGCGGGAGAAAGAGGTGCTCTTCCACACCGATGCCACCCACACCTTTCCCCGTCTAACCCTGGACGTGCGCGAGATTCCGGTGGACCTGGTGACCATCTCGGCCCACACCATTCACGGCCCCAAGGGGATCGGTGGCCTGTACGTGCGGGAGGGGACTCCCATCCGCAAGTGGATGGACGGGGGATTCCAGGAATTCGACCTGCGCCCCGGCGTGGAGAATATCCCGGGAGCGGTGGGATTTGCCAAGGCAGTGGAATTGGTCACGCCGGAGGAGACGGCCCGCCTGCAGGGCATGCGCGACCGCTTGATCGAGCGTATGCTCCAGATCCCCCACACCCTCCTCAACGGCCACCCGACGTACCGCCTGCCGCACAACGCCAACATCTCTTATCGCTTCGTGGAGGGGGAATCGCTGCTGCTGCATCTGGATATGCGGGGGTTCGCCGTCAGCACCGGCTCGGCCTGTTTCAGCCGCTCGCTGGAGGCCAGTCACGTCATCCTGGGGATCGGGGGCAACCACGAGCGGGCCCACGGCTCCGTCCGCTTCACCTTTGGCCGGTACAACGAGGCCGGGGATGTGGACGCAGTCGTGGAGGCGGTGAGCCAGGTCGTGGCGGACCTACGGAGAATCAGCCCCTTGGGGAAGGATTGAATGTAGGGCGGTTTTCGTAGCCGCCGTTCTAGTTTTTAGGAGGTCAGAGATGCCTTTACCGTACAGTGATATTGTGATGGAACACTTTCGGAATCCGCGCAACGTGGGGCGGATAGATGATCCGGATGCCAAATCGGTCGAGGGCAGCCCGGCGTGTGGGGACATGGTGGCTGTCTACCTCAAGGTGGATCCGGAGACGCACCGGATCGAGGACATCAAGTTCGAGTCGTATGGGTGCGCATCCAACATTGCGACCGGCTCTATCATCACCGAGCTGGCCAAGGGCCGGACCCTGGAGGAGGCCAAGCAGATCAGTTGGCAGGAGGCCACCAAAGAGTTGGGAGGACTGCCCCCCATCAAGACCCACTGCTCGGTGCTGGCGGTGGACGGTCTGCGGGCAGCCATCCAGAATTACGAGGAGCGGCACGGTCTGGTCACAGAGCGGGAGCCGACCACCGTCCAGGTGGTGGAAAAGCGGCTCAAGCGGGTGATGAACCCGGTCGTGGGACTGGACATTGTGCGCACCCACCTGGTCCACGAGATCACCGTCACCGCCGGCGTGGTCCGGGTGGTAGTTGATCTGCCCTCAGATCACCAATTTGCCAGCAACATCCGGGAGGAGATCGTGGAAAAGATCGAGCCGTTGTGGGATGTGGAGCAAGTTGAGATCGAGTTTACGGATTGATCGATCAAAGGTCAGTAGAGGAGAGAGAGATGAGCCAGGTCAATGACAGAGTGAACAGCCAGGGCGAGGGATGCCCGGTGGATATCGAGGTGAATTGCATCGGCGAGACCTGCCCCGTGCCGTTGGTGGAGGTTCGCAAGGCGCTGCGGCGAGCCTCACCCGGCGACGTCATCGAGGTGGTGGGCACACACCCGGCTTCCAAGAAAGAGATCCCGATGGCGGTCACGGCGTTGGGGCTGGAGCTGCTGAGCGTCGAGGGGACGGATACCGACTGGACGATCCGCATCCGCCGCTAGCGAGCACAAGTCGAGAATGTGAGGAGGGGAACATGAGCGAGTTAAACGAGCAGTCAGCGGAACGGGTGACCATCGTTCTGCACAGCGGCGATATGGACAAGGTTTACAGCGCGTTGATCATCGGCAACGGCGCCCTGGCGATGGGGATGGAGGCGTCCATTTACTTTACGTTTTGGGGATTGCAACGCTTGCAAAAGGGCGGCCTGGATAAGGGTCCCCTCTCCAAGATGAACATGTTCGGCCTGGGCAAGTGGATGATCAAGCAGCGCATGAATAAGGCGAACGTCGCATCCCTGGAAAAACTGCTGCAGGATTACAAAGAGCTGGGCGGCAAGATCATTGCCTGCGAGATGACAATGGAGATTATGGGAGTACGACGCGAGGATTTGCGCCAAGAGTTGATAGACGAGTACGGCGCGGTCGGATCCTACATCCAGGAAGCGCGCGATTCCCAAATCACGTTGTTTATTTGAACCGCCGAGCCGCGCGGTTGGACGGTCAGTGGCTGGTCTTTCCCAGGCTGACCACCTCGTACACGCGGGTGAATGACCGGCGGCCCTTGAGACGCATCGCCGGCAGAATGTTGACCTCGACCTGGTCACGGACCAGCTCCCACGTTTCGTGCGAGATCAAGATCTGACCGGGTTGAGCGTTCTCTTGCAGCCGCCGGGCCAGGTTGACCGTGTCGCCGACGACCGTGTATTCCATGCGATCCTCGGCCCCCACGTTCCCCACCACGACGATGCCCGTCGAGATGCCGAATCCCATCCCGAGCCGTTCGTCTGGAGGAAGGTAATCGTGATAGGTCGCAATCGCCTGATTGAGCACCCACGCCATGTGCACGGCGCGCCAGGCGTGTTGCTTCTGTTCCAAGAGCGGGGTGTTGAAGAGGGCCAGGATCGCATCTCCCATGTACTTGTCCACAATCCCCCAATTGAAGCGCACGGCAGCCTCGGATAGGGTGAAATATCGGTTCAATACGTCTACCACCCGCTCCGGCGGGTTGATCTCGCTAAAGCTGGTAAACCCTCGAATGTCGGCAAACAAGGTCGTGATGAGGCGCCGTTCCCCTGCCAGCCCCAACTCGGTCATGTCGTGAGGGAGACGGTCCACCAGGCCGGCCGGCAAGTAGCGCCGGACGACCGCCCGTTCTCGTTCGTAACGCTGTTTCTCGGTCACGTCATCGAAGACGATCGCCACACCCAGCGTCTCCTCCGCGCTCCTCCCTTGCAGCAAGGAGATGCTCATGTTCAGATACAGCCGTCCTCCTTGGGGCAGGCGCGGAGCGATTTCCCGGGACACGTAGGCCTTGTGACTCGTTTTTACGTCCTGGACGAGTTGGGGGAACGACGTGTGACGCAAAAATCGCAGCGCCTCCGTGCAAGGCCGATTGACCGCCTCGTAGGCCGGGATGCGCAGAATCGTCTCAGCCGCCCGGTTGAAGGTGGTGATAATATCCTGATTGTCGGTCGTGATGACGCCGCTGGCGATGGAGGCAAAGATATAGTCCATGTATCGCTTCATCATCGCGATCTCGTCCCGCTGCTGCCGGACGTCTTCAAAGAGGCGGGCGTTTTCCAGCGCGATGGCCGCCTGCCAGGCCAGGGCTGTCAACAGTTTTTCATCCCCGGCCGTAAAGATCCCCTTCTTGCCAGCCAGCAGGATGACTCCCAGGTGCCGGTCGGTGGTGAGCAGTGGGACAGCCAGCAGGGGGATTTGATGCTCACCGCCGTTGGCAATCTGAGGCTTGCCAGTCTCGGCCACCTCTTTCGCCAGCGCCTCCCCCGCTGTCGCAACGACCTCGATATTCGCCGCCTCCCCGGTGCTGGCGGCCGGAACCAACTCTTGGGCCTCGTCGTACAACAGGACGATACCACATTGAGCCTGAATGATCTGGCTGGCCTCGGTCAGCGTCAACTGGACGAGTTCGTCCATATCCAGGCAAGTGGTCAGCGTCTCCCCCAGGCTGTAGAGCAGATTGACCTCTCGATACCGATCCAGGGCCTCACGGGTGACGGCACGTTTTTCCAGCGCGACCTGGGCCAGAGCCTCGAGAGTGTGCCGGAACGTCGTCAACACGGCCCGGGTCTGGGGAGCGGGAGGCAGCTCGCCGACCGCCACGATCAACCCCACCCGCTGGGATTCCAGGCAAAGGGGAACCGCGGCTCCCTGCGAGGAGATGACGACGTCAGCCGCGTCGGAGGCGGCCTGCCAGAGGGCAGTCACCGTCTCTGGTGGAATCACCCGATCTGGTGGATATTGGCGGTCTCCGGACAAACGGTCCGGCCGGTCACTTACGGCCAGAACCGCCTGCGGCCCCAACAGAAGCGCAAAGTCCTCCAGGAGAAGCGCCAACTGCCGGAAGTGAAACAATTTCCCAAACTTTACCTTATCTTCCATTCGACATCGCTCTCTGGTTTCCCGTTGTCCCCTGATGAACAGGTGTCTCGATCAAAGCCTCGGGGCCTGCTAGCGAGTACAAGTTGAAACGCCTCACTGATACTCGAAACCTGTTCTGAGCGGCGACCGGTGCGTTTTCAACGCGCGTGGATCGGGTTCATCCCCTACGACGCTCAACTAGACCGGATCGGACCCGGTGGGCAGGGCGAAGGAGAACGTGCTGCCCCGACCAGGCTCGCTCTTTACCCAGATGTACCCTCCGTGATAAGCAACAATCCCCTTACAAATCGCAAGCCCCAGCCCGGTCCCCGCAGGCTTCCCGCTCAACGGGCCCCCTACCTGGGTGAACTTGGCGAACATGTGGGGGACTTGCTGGGCCTGAATGCCAACGCCGGTATCGGCGACATGGACCGTCAGCCACTCTCCGGGAACGAGTTCGGGAACCGCATGTTCAGGCCCATCCCCCTCCGGTATCCGAACCACGGCGGCGGAAATCCGAATCTCTCCCTGATGGGTGAACTTGATGGCGTTGGAGAGCAAGTGAGCCACCACCTGAATCAACCTGTCGTAATGTCCCCTGACGAGGGGCAGGTCCTCTGCCAATTGAACCTGGATATCGAGCCCCTTTTCCCTGGCCCAAGCAGCGACTGTAGCGACGGCATCTTGAATCACTTCCCCCATGGCGACTTTACCCATCGCTCCCTCGACCGGGCCCGACTCGATCCTGGCAACGTCCAGCATATCTCCGATGAGCTGACTGAGACGGCGGCTCTCGTTTTCTATGATGGACAGGTTCTCTACCATGCGCTGGGCGATCTGATCGGCCTTTCCATCCAAGTGGGGCACGATCCAGCGCTCGAAATCTCGCTGGATCAGATCGGTAAAGCCCACAATCGACGTGAGGGGAGAGCGCAATTCGTGCGAGATCGTGGAGATGAAGGCAGTCTTGACGCGATCCACTTCCACCTCGTGGGTGATGTCACGGAAGATGGTCACGACGCCGGCGATTCGATCCCCCCGTTCCGGCTCCACGACCGGTGGGGGAACGCGCCATGTCGTGGTCGAGATCTTGAACACCCGGCCGTCAGCCAGTTCCAAGTCTTGGGTGAACATCCGGTCCGGCGTTTCCAGGGCGCGAGTCAGGAGCGATTCCAGTCCCTCCAGGGGAAAGGACTCGGCCAGGGAACCGCCATGCGATGAATGGACCATCGGCAGGCCCGCCATTTCTCGAAAGGCCGGATTGCTCACCATGATGACCCCATCAAGGTCACTCACGACCAACCCATCAGCCATCGTATTGAGAACAGCTTCCAGTTTGCTGGATTCCTCCGCCATCTCTTGACTCTGGCGTGCCAAGGCGCGTCGCTGCTGCTGAATCTCTTGTAGAAGCCGGGCGTTGGCAACGGCAGCGGCGGCCTGATTGGCCAGGGTAATCATCAATTGCAGATCCCGCTCCTCGAAGGCTGCGACACGGTCATTCTCTACCTCCAAAACGCCCACCAGCCGGCCACCAAAGGACATGGGGACGGACATCCTGGCAGGCACGCCGCTTCTCTCCCCCCCCGTCGCGTCGTGGACCAGGAGCAGAGCCTCCGCTTCGCCGATGTGGACTGCCAGTTCCCGGAACTCGTCAGCGTCGAGAGGGCGTTCACTGGAGACAGCCGCCCCCCCTGCGGCCGCCGGGTAGAATGTCTCTTTCTCCTCGTCCATCAAAAAGATCATGACGTTGGCGTGAAAGATACTCCTCACACCCTGGATCAACTCGTCCAGCAGTTGATCCAGATCCGATGCCGTGCTGATGCGGGAAGAGAGCGCCTGTAGAGCCCAGAGATGCCGACGATCAACCTGTGAATTCTCCGTTGAGGGCTGTACCTGCACCTGATTGGGTGGGAAAATAGGCACCAGGCCTCCTGATGACGCTTACACTTGAATACCCAAGGCCGCCGCTGCGCGCCCCAAGAGAAAATCGGGATCGAACGGTTTCGTGATGTACTCGTCCGCTTTCACCTTGACGCTGCGCTGCCGATCAATTCCCTGCCCCTTGGCAGTCAGCATAATCACATACGTATTGACGAGATCGGGGTGACTCTTGATGCGCTCGCACACCTGGTATCCCGATAGCCCGGGCATCATCAAGTCCAAGATGACCAGGGCGGGGCGTTCGGCCTGGACGATAGCCCACGCTTCCAGGCCATCGCTCGCCACCATCAACTCGGCCCCGGCATCCTCGAGATCCTCCAACGTTTGTTCCAGCAGTACCCGGATGTAGAGTTGGTCATCTGCAATGAGGATTTTCTGGGACATGCCTGTTCTCCTTAAATTGTAGGCCAGGCTCGAATAGACTCGCCGGGCGTGGGACCTCGGGCAAGGAATATGCAATCTGCTCGCGGTGGGTCAAGCGCCCATCACGTCAACCAGTCGTTCTGTGCCACGTCGTAACGGCTTGGCTACGAGGTGCGACGCACGTGTGCATCGCACCCGAGCAGTTGCGCCACGTCAAGTATACACTAGGCCAGAAAAGGGAGCAAGTATAGAATGGTGGGCAGTTATTAACAAATTTCTAATGCGATTTTCATACTTTTCTTATATTGACGTGGTATAATCGATTCATAACGCAGAGCTCGCAAGACCAAATCTATCGCCCACTGGCGATATAGAAAGGAAGGATTTGACATGGCATGGTCATTTCCTATCGCTAAAGTAAAAGGAATCGAGATCAAGGTCCACATGACCTTTGCGCTGGTGCTTCTGTGGGCAGCGCTGAACTGGGGAGTCCAGCAGCAACTTGGCTGGGCCGGGGCATTTTATGGCATCCTGTTCGTCAGCCTGCTGTTCCTGTGCGTGACACTGCACGAGTTGGGCCACAGCCTGGTCGCTCTCCACTATGGCGCTACCGTGCGCGATATCACGCTACTGCCCATCGGGGGCGTGGCGCGCCTGGAAGGTGAGATGTCCCGTCCGGCCCACGAGTTCTGGATGACAATTGCCGGCCCGGCTGTCAACGTCGTCCTGGCGATCATTCTCGGTGCCATCACCATCCCCCTGTTGGGCTGGCGCGCCTTTGGCGGATTCGATATGCTGATGGGGCGACTGAGCAGTCCAAGCTGGGAGAGACTGCTGCTCGATCTCTTGGTGGCTAATGTCGGGCTGGCAATCTTTAACCTCCTGCCGGCCTTTCCGATGGACGGAGGACGAGTGCTGCGGGCTCTGCTGGCAACGCAGATGGGCAAGCTGAACGCCACGCGCATCGCTATGCGGGTCGGGCAGGGATTGGCAGTGCTGATGGGAGTCGTGGGGGTCTTGGGCGGAAATCTAAACCTGGCCATCATCGCCCTCTTCATCCTATCCGGAGCCAGCCAGGAATGGCGCATGACGCAACTGAACGCCGTCCTAAAACAGATACCTGCGTCGGCGGCGCTGATTGACAGCGGCGTGGTCCTCTCTCCCACCGATTCGTTGGCCCGAGCGATTGACGTCTCGCTGCGCACCGGTCAGGCCGACTTTGCCGTTTTCGACGGTGGATACCTGGTAGGCCTGCTGACGCGGGAGGACGTCGCCGAGTCATTCCAACGCTACGGCCCGCACGTATTGATCCAGCGAATTATGCGCCCCGATTTCCCCGTGGCCCAGGCCGGCGACTCGCTCATGGACCTCCAAGCCAAGATGAAGTCCAGTGGCAGCTCGGTCATCTCGATCATCGAGGACCAGAGGTTCCTGGGATTGGCGACGTTGGATAGCGTGCGGAACGCCCTGCGAATGTCCGGTCCAGCCGTGGCGAGCTGAATGTCGCGCACTACGGCGTCGCTGTGGGGATAGGCGTCGGAGATGGGTGGGCAAAGATGACCTCACGGAACCCCAACGCCAGGATGAGCTGCCGCACGTAAGCCTCGGCGTTCTCCTGGGCGATGTTCAGGATGCCATCCTCCAGT
The DNA here is from genome assembly GCA_011048615.1 of Chloroflexota bacterium. Classification (GTDB taxonomy): domain Bacteria; phylum Chloroflexota; class Anaerolineae; order B4-G1; family B4-G1; genus DSDT01. The sequence goes on from DSDT01000173.1 coordinate 27,389, forward strand.
GCGGCGTTCAAGATCTCTTGCTCGGCCGCCCGCCGGGCCTCTGTCTCCAAGGCCGGATTTACGCCAATCAGCCCGGTGTCCCGGTCAAAGATGTAGGATTCCTGGTTATTCAGGTGGACGACCAGGACCTCGGCCGGCGGCAGTGTCACGATCACCGTATCATTCTCGGCGACGATGATGTCGTTCACAGTCATCTTGCCCAGATCCACCCCGGCGATGACCCGCCCGTGGGCCACCAGAATCAGCCGGTCACCAAAGAGAAAGGCGAACGGCCCCTGCCCCGACTCGGCCGTGATGACTTTTTCGACCATATAAGAGACGGTCTCCAAACGGCTGAGACTGCTCACCTGGTAGACGATGGTCACCGGATCGGGCAGGATGGTGGGGGTAGGGTGAACGATCTCTTCGATCCGCTCTCCCCACGTCTCCTGAATCTGCTCCAAGGGCCGCATCAACTGCCGGATGGTGCCGACCAATGCAAAGCCGCCGACGATGACGCCGATCAACGCAATCAGGACCAGGGCCAACAGCACCGTATTGAGATTGACGTTCGATTTCATCCATTCCCCCTAACCATCAAGACACCTATCTATCACTCGCCAACCATTCTACCACACCCAGGGCCAGAAAAAAAGCAAAGGCCAGATCAATGACGAAATAGGAGACATCCACCAACCCGTGGGCCAGCATATTGACCATCCCACCCATCAGGCCCAGGGCCAAGGCCCGCCGATCCCGGTCGGACAGACGGCGCAGCGGCAGCGCCACCCGCCAGAAGGCGGCCTGCAGCCCAAGTCCCACGACCAGACCGTACAGTCCCAGCCGGCAGCCATAATCGAGGAGGATGTTGTGTGGATGGGAGAGGTCTGGTTCCTGCCAGGCGGCGGGCAGGATGTAACGCCCCCGGTACTGGTAGAGAAAATTGTCCGGGCCGACGCCGAACCACGGATGATCCCGCCACATGGCCCAGGACGACTGCCAGAGCTGCAAGCGAAAGAACGTGGTGCCGCCGCGCGTGTCGAAAAGGGAGGCAAAACGCGGCGTGCGCAACAGCGGGATGGCAGCGCCAGCGGCGGCAGCGACCGCCCCCAGGGAGACCCACAGCCACCGGCCGCCGGCCAGCAGACCCAGCGCCAGCAAGGAGAGCGGCAGGCCCAGAATCAGCGCGCCCTTGGAAAAGGTGAGCAGAATCGCCGCCCCCACCGGCAGGATGGCCGCGCCATAGAGGGCGCGACGAGTTCGAGACGCGCCGAACAGCGCCACAGCGACCAACAACGGCAGCGACCGGCCCAGGTAGAGGGCGGCGTTGTTGGGCGAGCCGTAGACGGACCGCAAGCGCCGGAATCCCTCCTCGGCGGTGATGAGGTTGATGCCCCCAGCGTACTGTCCCAATCCCACCACCGCCACCAGGACCGCGCCCAGGACAAACCCATCTACAATGAGCCACATCCGTTTCCCGTCCAGACGAGCAGTGCGCAGCATCAGGTAAAAGAGCGCTGGCTCCAGAACGACGACCCGCAGCTCGCGCAGGGCCACGTGCCGAAAGTCGGCCATCCCGGTGGAGACGACCGCCACCAGTGCCAGGCCAACGACGGCCCAATCCAGCCAGCGGAGACGGAAGAGCCACCGGTTGGGAGAGCGGAGATAGCCAACGTTCTTGATCGTCCAGGAGAGCAGGCAGAGCAAGACGAGGATCTCGGCCATCGAAAATGCCTTCTCCCCCAGCGGGCGAGGGTAGCGGTAGAAAGGAGCCGTCGCCGCGACCAGGGCCAGGCCAAAATCCAGCCGCCAGAGCACCAGACCAGCCAGGGCCAACCCACTGACCAGGGTGAGGGAGGGCCAGGGAGAGACGTAGAACACCGCCGCAATGACCAGGGCCACCAGGACTGCGCCAGGAAGTCGGAGCGGTCGCTGGCGGCCGGAGACTGCCGCATCACTCTCCTTCGCGGCCACATCCTCTATCCGGGCCACGCCCCACCCCATCCCACCAACCAGGCAGAGCAGCCCCAGCACAGCCAGCCCCGCCGCCGCCCAACGATAGACCTGCGCCCCGCTGGCCCGACCGGCGCTCCAACCGACCAGGGGCCACTGCTCCCAGCCCCGGTCGGCGACGATCAGCGCCTTGTGCACACCTTCCCCCAGCCCATCGGCCACGGGCACCGTCTCGACGCGCGGGGTATAATCGGGCGCGGTCAGCACGAGATACGCGCTGCACGTCCCATCCTGGCAGACCTGGGGCAGAAGGTTGGCCGGCTCCCCATCCACACTGACCCACAGATTGCCCCGGTACGCCCCACGTCGCACGCGCAGGGCCAGGGCCGTGCCGGTGAAGGGAATAGTCACGCGGGCCGCCTCCGTCTGGCTGTCCTCCTCACCAGGATCCGCCCCCAGCGCGGAGAATTCCCAATCCCCCTCCCAGACCGCCTGACCGGAAAGCGGGGTGTCGAGATCGCTGAACGCCGCCATCTGGGCGCGCCGCCCGCCGACCGATACCAGGCCGGTCAGGATGAGACTGACCACCAGGCCCACCCAACACATCCAGGCCCGAGTTTTCACAGACCCGCCCCCCTCACACCGTCGTCATCGCTCACCACTGCCAGCGCACCGCCGTCACACTCCCCTCATCGGTCAGCTGATGGACCGCCTCGCCACTCGCCAGGAGGTGATAGAGGTTGCCCTGGTAGACGACGACCAGCCGATCTCCGCCGGGGCCCCAGGCAATTTCAGGATAACTCAGGCCCAGCTCCTCGTCCGGTGGAAAGATCGGCCGGCGATCAGAGCCATCGCGGTCCATCACGTACAGGTCGTAGCCGCTGGTATGGCTGACATAGGGGCTGCGGGCCCGTCCAAAGGCGATGGTATCCCCCTCTGGAGCATAACGCGGCGCGGACCACATACCGGCCTCACTCGCCAACGTCGCGCTGAGAGGGCCGGTGACGGCCAGGACCCGGACGTCGAATACGGGGCTGTCCTCCGGCGACTCACCGGTCGGCGCAGGGGCGTGCAGCGTGGTGACGATGAACTCGCCCTCCGGCGACCAACTGACGGTGGGCGTCCAGACCCAGGGAGCGTACGTGCGATAGGGGGGGAAGCGAGCCAATACGCTGCGCTGCCCATCATAGACCCGGACGATGCCGACCTGATCGGCGCGGGCATAGGCCAGACGCTCGCCATCGGGGGACCAGGCATACGTCGTGCCCCACCACCCATACGCCCCTCCGGCGCTCGGCTCCACGATCCGCCGCCGTCCCAGCAGCCGCCCGTCGGTGAAGCGGGGACGGCCCACCCACAGGTCGTTCTCCGCCTTCCAGCCCGGGTTGCCCTCGGCAGGGAGGCCGGTGGAATAGGCCAGGTAACAGCCGGTTCCAGAGGCGGTGACCTGGCATCCATCCTCCCAGCCAGCCCATAGGACACTTTCTGCTTCCAAGCGGACCGGCTTGGCGTCGGCAGTGGCAGTCTCGATCCCCCACAGAGTGTTGAGCGGAGCCTCCTCACCGGTCTGGGTGGGGACGCGGGTAAAGACCAGGTAGGTCCCGTCGGGGGAGAGGGC